>CALJNR010000001.1 GCA_937981575.1 uncultured Clostridia bacterium
ATTAATATTGAAAACAGCATGCGTTCTCCTTATAATGAATATATTGCTTAAGACGATCAAATACATATTTATTGGAGGCATTATGAGTGAGAATAGGCAAAAGGGAATTTTACTGCTGGTGGTGACAGCCATTTTGTGGAGTCTTGGAGGGGTGCTGATTAAGGCAGTGCCTTGGAATGGCGTGGCAGTGGCAGGGATTAGAAGCTTAGTGGCTTCGGCAGTTCTTTTAGTTTTTATGGGAAAACCCAATTTTAAATTTACAAAGGCGAGGGTGGGGGCTGTCATTTCTTATGCGGCTACGGTGCTTCTTTTTGTCATATCAACGAAAATGACAACGGCAGCTAATGCGATTTTGCTTCAATATACGGCGCCTATTTATACAGCGGTTTTAGGAGTCTGGCTACTTAAGGAGAGGGTTTATAAAAAAGATATCATTTGCATTGCTGTCATTTTTGGCGGCATGATTTTGTTTTTTATTGATGGACTCAGGGTAGGAAATGTGCTTGGGGATGTACTGGCACTCTTATCAGGAGTCAGCTTTGGTGTGATGAGCGTGTTTATGCGTATGGAGCGGGATAATGATCCTATGCAGAGTATTTTCTGGGGAAATATTTTAACCTTTGTCGTTACGCTGCCTTTTATGGGAGCGCTTAGTTTAACGCTTACCAGTGTAGGCGGTATTTTGCTGCTTGGGATTTTTCAGCTGGGGCTGTCTTATATTTTGTACAGCAAAGCTATTAAACACGTCAGTGCACTGGAAGCAGTCCTGATCCCCATTATTGAACCGATTTTAAATCCAGTATGGGTGATGCTGCTCCAAAAGGAGGTGCCTTCACTTTATGCTGTAATAGGCGGGGCAATTGTTATTGCAGGGGTAACGGCAAGATCCCTTAATCTTAAAAAGCCAACGGCAGCCGCCAAGGAAAGTATTTAAGGATAAAAAAGGTGAATTCGGGCATTCTATATTAAAAAATGGTATAGGATGCTTTTTTATGAAGAAAAATGTAATAAGTGAGCATGTTTTTTTGTTTCCGTTTACGTGGCGTTCAAATAGTGAGAAAAACCATTACCTTTTTCTGCAGCATCTTCAGATCCAAAAAAAAGACTTCGAAAAATTGTCTAATTGGGATCTAAGCTATGTCAGCATCGAAGAAGACAAAGATTATAATGAGTTTGTTTATTTTTATAAGCCTGTTCGTGCTTCGCTCTATACCTTTCCTAAGGGGGCACTTATTGTCCGCAATTATTGTTATCATGGACTCAGTGAAGAGAGCTGTTTTGTGATAGGGGTTCAAGGGAAGGAATATGTACTGGATATAGGCAAAATCCATCTGAAAATCTATAAGACAGGGATTGGCATTTTATCACTTGGTTTTTCAAATACTAGTTATACAGATGCAAAAGATATACAAAACATCAACAGCTTCAGTAAATGCGTTTACCCGCCGATTCTGCCGATCCAAAAGGCCAAGGAAGAACTTTTTCCGGATTATATTAAACTTAAGCTGAATCGTGAGCAAAAAATAGAAGAGCATTTTAACACCAACTATCATCAGGAGCCGATTACAATCACACCTATTATCATGACGATTTTGGGAAGTCCTTTTGTGTGCCGGGCGAATAAGGTTAAATCAGGCAGCATTTTTATTGAGCCTATTTTAGGCAGCCAGATGTTTTGTCTGTGTTTGTATAAAAATCCTGAGATTGTTGATGCGATCCGTAATCAAACAGTTGATACAAAGCTCGTTGAAAGCTTTATGATGATTAATAAAAAAATCATTGAACATGAGGAAGAGCAAAATGCTGGTGGAAGCAGCTCATTCTACTTTGTAAAAAGTGAAAGCAATGTTTATGGGATCAGCCGCTTTTCGCTGATATGCATTTCGAAACAGGTTTTAAAGAGTAAGCTGTATGATCAGCTTGTGACTTTAGTGATTATGCAGCGGGCAACGCTGCTTAGTTTGTCTACAGAAATTGCACGGGTTTCTACGCTTCCGAAGCATGACCTTGTACCAGCTATTGAAAGTATTTATGAGATATATATTCAGTTTATTAACCAGCTTTATTTCAGAGAAGTCACGGAAGATATACAAGGGGGTACCATCTATGACAAACTGTCTGACAAACTTAAAATCAAAGAGGAGCTGGATCAGCTGGACTTTGAAATCAATGAGGTACATGAATATGCAACACTTATTGAGCAGTCCCAGTCCAAGTTTAAAGTACAGGTTTTAACGATTATAGGTGGAGCTCTTGTTATCCCTACTTTTGCCACTGGTTTTTTCGGAATGAATATTTTTAAAGAAGAAATTGTCAGGTGGTGGCTGAATAAAAATGTAGGTTTATGGATGAATGGGTATGTCTTTCTGCCAATCCTCATTATGGTTGCCTTATGTACGTGGAGCCAAAGAAAAACAAGATGGAATGTAATCAAGAATATTATACTGATGCTGCTTATTTTTATGAGTATTATGCTGATTGTAACATGCGGATGTGGTTTGTAAACAAAAAAAGATAGGTGAGACTAAGATCCCACCTATCTTTTTATTTACTGCCAAAGGTAGCTTATTGCACAAACAAGTCTATGAACTTAAAGTTCACTGTATCTACAAGTCCTCTGTTGGTAAGCCGAAGTTCAGGAAGCACTGCCAGAGAAAGAAGTGCCATCGTCATAAAGGGTGACACCATATCACAGCCCAACGTTTTCCATGCCTTATCGATCTCAGCTACTCGGGCGGCTACTTCTTGGGCTGAATCAGAAGACATCAGCCCGGCGATAGGAAGCGGGTTAAGGGCCAGAACCTTTTGGTTTTTTACAACAACCATTCCCCCCTGAGCCTCAGCCAGGGTATTGGCAGCCAAAGCCATATCCTCATCATTTGTGCCTACAACTAAAAGGTTATGGGCATCGTGAGCAACGGTAGAGGCAACAGCGCCCTCTCGCACTGAAAAGCCCGTGACAAAACCTTTGCCTATACTGCCAGTCGCGCGATGTCTTTCGATAACGGCAGCTTTAGCGATGTCCATTGAGGGATCAGTACTAACAATGCCATCTTTAACGGGCAGCTTTTTGATGAGATGAGAAGTGCCGACCTTGGCATCGGAAACGCCCATCACATGTACACTGACTGAGTCTTTGAAAGCCGAAGGTGCTATGATCTCGAAGTCTTTTGAGGTAAGCACTTTGCCTATATGCATGGTTGATTTAGCAAAATCGGGATAAGCTGTTTTTGGAATATCCATTAGCATTTTGCCATTGCTTGCAACCAGTTCGCCGTTAATGATGACCTTTTCTACTTTTACTTTTGAAAGGTCACTAAGGAGTACAATATCTGCCCATTTGCCTGGCGTTACGCTGCCGAGGTCCCGGCTGAGATTAAAGCACTCAGCGACGTTGATCGTTGCCATTTGAATAGCAGTAATAGGATTTACCCCTTCTTCAATAGCGCGCTTGATAATATGGTTCATATGTCCTAAATGCAGCAGGGTATCCGGGTGTGCATCATCACTGACAAGATTTGCAAAACGGGTATCAATATGGCTTTCGGTAATGGCTTTAACTGTTTCTTTCACATCATGCCATGCTGAGCCTTCTCTAATTTGGACGTACATACCAAGGCGCATTTTGGCCAGGGTTTCTTCTTGGCCCACTGTCTCATGACAGCAGCGGGCTCCGGATGCAATGTAGGCATTCAGCGGTGCATGAATATCAGACATAGGATAGTGGCCTGTGATGGTTTTATCAGCATTCAAAGTAGAGGCTAACGCTTTATGCACGTTATCATCCGGACTTAAAACGCCGGGAACGTTCATCATCTCACCGAGGCCGATAACTCCTTTAAGGGACATGGCCTCATGAATTTCAGCAGTTCCAAGCTCTGAACCAGTATCTTCAAAACCGGGAGCAGCTGGAACGCAGCTGGGCATTGTGGTATAGACATTAAGCGGAACACCTTGGCCATCCTCCATCATAAGTTTGACGCCCCTTAAGCCAAGCACATTGGCTATTTCATGGGGGTCCATAAAAATAGCTGTAGTGCCGCTTGGAACCACTGTTTTAGCGTATTCTTTAACCGTAAGCATGCTGCTCTCAACATGGATATGACCATCCATAAAGCCTGGAGCTATATAAAGCCCATCGGCATCAATGATGGTTGTGTTTTCACCAATAGTATGATCGGCATTGCCGACAAGGGCAATACGTCCGTGGGTTATGGCGACATCTGTATGTTTTAAAATTTCAGCGGTGCAGACATTGATGAGACTGCCATTTTTGATTACAAGGTCAGCCTTCATTTTACCCTGCGCCACTAAAACCAGTTCTTTTGTAACCTCTGCAAGCGGATAGCGATTGGTCATTTTGAAGCCTCCTAAAAGTTATTTCAACTATCATAACACCCTAAATCGCGATTTGCAACATAAAATAATTAATAAAAAATATGGAAAAGCTCCTTGATGATCAAGGAGCTAAAGTATTATAGGGCTCTTAGTTGTCCGATAAGGTTTTTAAATTCTCTAAGGGCAGCTTCAATAGGTTCTGGCGAACTCATATCAACACCGGCTATTTTTAAAAGATCAATCGGATCCAGTGAAGAACCGCCGCTAAGGAACTGAAGATACGCATTAACGGCTGGTTCACCTTCGTTTAAGATGCGGTTTGAAAGGGCAATGGCTGCAGAATAGCCAGTGGCATACTGATAAACATAAAAGGGGGAATAAAAGTGGGGGATACGTGCCCATTCATTTTCTATCAGCTGGTCGACACATATGGCATCACCATGATATTTTTTAACCATGTCATAGTATTTATGGCATAAAAGCTCAGAGGTTAAGGTTTCACCGTTTTGACTTGTAAGGTGTATCTCTTTTTCAAATTCAGCAAACATGGTCTGCCTGTAAAGGGTGCTTCTGAACTGTTCCATAAAGTAATTAATAAGATAATGCTTATAGTCAGGATCTGTCACTGTTTTGAGCAAATACTGCATCAGCAGTGCCTCATTAACTGTCGAAGCCACTTCAGCGACGAAGATTGAATAACCGGAGTAGATAAAAGGCTGTGTTTTTTCAGAAAGATAACTATGCAGCGCATGACCCATTTCATGGGCTAATGTAAACATATTATTCACGTTATCAATGTAGTTCATGAGAATATAGGGATGAGGTGTACCATAGGTCCCCCATGAATAGGCCCCGCTTCGTTTGCCTTCATTTTCATATTTGTCAACCCATCTGTTGTTAAAAGCTTCTTGTACGATAGTCACGTAATTTTCTCCAAGGGGCTGCAGGGCTTTTAGAATCGTATCGCAGGCTTCCTCATAAGAAATTTTCAGATCAAAGTCTTTAACGAGAGGGACAAAAAGATCATACATATGGAGTTCTTTAACGCCAAGCAGTTCTTTTCTTAAGGCCACATAGTCATGCATAATATCCAAATGGTTGTTGACTGTATTGATTAAGTTGTTATAAACAGCTGTTGGAATATTATGCTCTGAAAGCGCGTAATGCAGGGGCGTTTCAAAGCCTCTAAGTGATGAAAATAGACCATACTGCGTAATATTGGCTGCAAAGGCTGTGGCCAGAGTGTTGCGGTAACGGCTGTATGTCTCGTACATTCCGGTGAAGGCATCAGCTCTTACGGCAGGATTTTTGCTTTCTAGGTACTTGATATAGGTACCGTGGGTCAGTCTGACGTTTTCTCCCTGCTCATTTTTAATTTCAGGAAATTTCATATCCACGTTATTAAACATACTAAATACATTGTGAGGCGCACTGGCTACTTCAGAAAATTTTGCAAGAAGGGTTTCGGTTTTACTATCTAAAATATGTTCCTTTTGACGGAGTATTTCTTTTAAATAACGTTCATAATGCTTAAGCTCCGGCGTTCTTGCAATAAAGTCTGCAATATCTTCAGCACTGAGAGCAGCCAGCTCTGCATTTGCGAAAGATAAAGCGGCATGGACTCTTACAGAAAGCGCTTCAGACTTACTTGATAAATTTTGATAATGGGCATTGCCGCCGTCTTGATGCAGACGCATATGGGAATAGACATAAAGCTTACCGTTTAATTCTAAAACTTCATCCTGCTTAGTCAAAAACTCAAATAAAGTCAAGCTGCTTGAAGTCAGTTTGCCTTCATAGGCAGCAAAAGTGGGAATAAGATCTTTAACGGTATCAAACATTTTGTTAAAAGCTTCGTCACTTGCAAAAATATCTTCCAGTCTCCATGTATCTTCGAGTTTGACTTCACTTCTTTGAGGCAATGCAGCATTCAATAGAATCAGCTCCTTTGGGTAATTGTTTTTTTATAGTATACTACTTTTAAGCAAAAAATATAAAGATAATAAAAAAAATTATGACTAAGTTTCATGATTATTTGCTTTTAGTAGGCTGTATGTAAGAAATGAGAGATAAAAAGCGTATAAAGTTATAAAGAACTAATAGGGGGGAGTTTATGGAAGAGAAAGTGGTTAGCTGCTTGAAAGAAAAGACGGATGATGGTATTGACCTGCTTATCGATACGTACAGCAGTCTAATATACGGCGTAATATACAGTACGCTTCAAAACCATATGAGCAGAGAAGATATAGAAGAATGTTATTATGATGTTATTTTTACACTTTGGCATAAGATCGATAAGTATGATGCCAAAAAGGGAAAATTTAAAAATTGGCTGATCTCAGTAGCCAAGTTTAAGGCAGTTGATTACCTCAGAAAAGGCCAAAGGCAGTCGAAACAGGACGGACTAGAAGACTGCAGCGAAACGAGTCAATCCGCAGAGGATGAGATGCTCCTTAGGGAAGATGAACTGCAGTTTAGAAAAGTACTTGAAAGACTTGGGAAGATTGATCAAAAAATTTTTAGTTGGCGGTATATTGATGAACTTTCAGTTGAGGAAATAGCTGATCAGCTCCACATGGCGCCGCAGGCTGTGTATACGCGTATCTCAAGAGGAAAAGGAAAACTCAAAAAGTGGATGGGAGGGAAATAATATGACATCAATTGATCATCAATATGAAACATACAGCGATACCGAAATTCAGCAGCTTGAAAGGTTGGGCGCCCAGCATATGGGGGAGGAGATTAAGGATAAAAAACACATTAAACAATATATTAAGAAAAGAAACTTAGAGGCTATGAGAGAGCTGGCTGAGGGCGAACTGGAAGCTGACGAATATTTAGAAGCAGAATTCGACGGCAGTTTAACGGCGCTTAATTACTTGGGGAATATGACAAGTGCGGAGTATGCCTTTATGATGCTGGCAGCGTATAATGATGTTCCTGTTAAATATCATGTTTATTTAACGACAAAGAAAATGATTGTCTATGAAATCGGTAAACTAAATGTTATCGGAAGGCAGTATGTATTTGATTATGGGGCTATTCGGCATTTCAAAGGGAAAAGCCGTAAAGATTATGTAAAACTGTTTTTTAAAGTAGATGAGGACAAATATGATGCGTTTAGAACCAGCGGAAATTGGCTCTTATATCCGTTTGTCAGCAGAAGAATTGGAATCAATATTTTCTGTGAGGAACGAGAAATTTTGCTAAAATTTATCCAAAAAAAGGTATTTGGTATTTAAAAGCCTAAAAGAGTAGGCTATAATAAATACAAGAAGACGAGATAAATGCAGAAGAGCATTACGTAAAGATAAGGGGGCACTAGAGCATGCGTATTTATATCAGTGCAGATATTGAAGGGGTAACAGGCATATCTACATGGGAAGAAACGTTAAAAGGGAATGAAGAATATAACAGATTCAGGGAACAAATGACAAGAGAAGTTGCTGCTGCATGTCAGGGAGCAATCGATGCTGGGGCAGAATATATCATTGTAAAAGATGCCCATGAAGATGGAAAAAACCTTATTCACAGCATGCTACCTAAAGAGGTTAAGATTATATCGGGGTGGAGCAACCATCCTTACAATATGGTAGAAGGTCTAGATGAAAGCTTTGACGGGGTAGTTTTTGTGGGGTATCACAGCGGGGGAAGTTCAAACGGCACACCACTTGCTCATACTTTATCTATTAACAGCATCAGAAGCATTTCGATTAATGGTAAAAAAGCAGATGAGTTTTTGATATACGCCTATGCGGCTCATCATATCGGTGTTCCTGTTATTGCAGTATCAGGAGATGGAGAACTGATAAGACGCGTAAGAAGCTTTGACAGTAATATTAAAACTGTTGCGGTTCAGGAAGGGTTTGGCGGTGCGATTGTAAGCATTCATCCGGATCTTGCTGTATCACGTATACAAAAAGCAGTTAAACGGGCAGTTGAGAGTCTTAGCACTTTCCAGACAGCAAAACAAGAAAATTATGAACTTAAAGTGGAATTCAAGAAGCATCAAGATGCTTATAAATACTCTTTTTACCCCAAGGCTGAACAAATAGGTGAATATACAATTAGATATGTATCTAATAGCTACATGGATATTTTAACATTGCTTATGTTTATGTAATATAGAGTATGGGAAGGTTTGCAGCCTGTTTCCCATACTTTTTTTTGAGATAGGAAAGTGGATCTTGCCAGCAAACGATACAATAAATACAAGTATAAAATCAGCCTCATAGCTCTATGCTAATAAAGAGGCGGAAGGAATGGGGGAGAAAATGCTTACGCTTATTTTCATTCGACATGCTGAATCAGAGGCTAATGCAAGAGGAGAACTTATTGGACAGGATGAAAGCCCCATAAGCAGCAATGGGGAAAGGCAGATTAAAGCACTGACAAAAGAGCTGAGACATTATAAAGTAGATGTAGTCTATACGAGCCCTTTGGAGCGGGCAGTAAGGACGGCCCAGAAAATTGCCGATTGGCATAAGTGTCCGCTTCATCTTCAAGACGCACTGAAAGAAATCCATTTTGGCGATTTTGAAACCCTGAGGTTTCAGGAAATTCAGCAAAGGTACCTGGAGGAAGTAGAAAAAATGCTGCAAGATGGCAGCAGCTATACTTATCCAGGGGGAGAAAGTTTATTGGACGTTTACAAGCGGGCAGCTTTAAAGCTGAATGAAATCAGACAGGTACACCCAAGCGGAACAGTCGTGATCTGTGCCCATGGGGGAACGATAAGAAGCTTTTTATCACATCTTATTGCCAAAGGTCCTGAACTTCATTGGCATTTTAAAATAGATCATGCTTCCTTGACGATTGTTACTATTGAAAATGATTTTCCGGTAATTGAAGTGCTTAACCATACCTATTTTATGAAAAATATGGTATAATCAACTCGGGTTTTAACCAATGTGTTAAGCTTATAAGAGATAAATTAAAGAAAGTGAAGGGGCTGAAGTTGAGCACATGAAGGCCTTAAGACTATGACAGAAATGAGTGGAACAAAATGAATAAAAGACCGCGAAGGTTAAGATACAATCCGCTGATAAGAGATTTGGTAAGAGAAACAACTTTAAGTCTTTCGGATCTTATTTATCCGCTTTTTATTATAGAAGGGTATCAAATCAAAGAAGAGATCAGTTCTTTAAAAGGTGTATACAGATATTCGCTGGATACTTTAGAAGAAGAAATTCACGAAATCGTTCAGCTGGGCATCAAGTATGTACTGCTTTTTGGCATTCCTAAAGATAAAGATAATAAAGGCAGCGAAGCTTACAATGAGCACGGCATTATTCAAAAAGCCATACGAAAAATCAAAAGTATAACAGACAAACTTTATGTGATTACAGATGTTTGTATGTGCGAATATACTGCCCATGGACACTGCGGCATTCTTAATGGAGAAGGCTACGTAGATAATGAAAAATCTCTATTTTACCTTGGACGCATCGCAGTAAGCCATGCGCAGGCTGGGGCTGATATGATTGCTCCGTCCGATATGATGGACGGCAGAGTAGCTTATATGCGAAGAGAACTGGATGATCATGGATTTACCCATATTCCGATTATGAGCTATAGTGCAAAGTATGCCTCCAGCTTTTATGGACCATTTCGGGAGGCTGCAGGTTCTGCGCCGCAGTTTGGCGACCGGAAATCTTATCAGATGGACTATTGCAACGGCAATGAAGCCTTAAGAGAGGTTCAGCTGGACATTGAAGAAGGGGCAGATATCGTCATGATTAAACCCGCCTTAGCTTATTTAGACATTATAAGAAGGGTGAAGGATGAATTTAATATCCCGATTGCTGCCTATAATGTAAGCGGAGAATATGCCATGCTAAAATTAGCCATTGAGCAGGGGCTTTTAGATGAAAAGGTTATTATGGAAACGCTTTTAGGGATCAAACGAGCAGGAGCAGATATTATTATTACTTATTTTGCTAAAATGATCGCAAAGGAGCTGAACGGTTAAAATCTTGCATGAATCAAGTTTAAGCTGTTTAAGGAGTGAAAAAAGTGTATTATCCAATAATGATTGATTTAGCACATCAAAAAATTACAATTATAGGAGGCGGACGGGTTGCTTATAGAAAAACCCTCAATTTTCTGGCCTTTGAGGGTGAGGTGACAGTCGTAAGTCCTTCTTTTGCAGCGGATTTTGATGCTGTTAAAGCACGTATAAAGATGACTTATGAAGCCTATGAGGAAAGACATATCAAAGAAAGCTTTCTGGTTGTAGCTGCAACAGATAACAAGTCGCTGAATACAGAAATAGGCGCGTGCTGCAAAGCCCATGGGATCCTGTGTAATGTTACTTCCAATCCAGCTTTATCCACCTTTATCGTTCCAAGCTTTATCAAAAGAGGAGAATTGGTTATCAGCGTTTCTACTGGAGGAAATAGTCCGGGGCTGGCTAAAAAAATCAAGAAGAAGCTTGAAGGGCAGTATGATGAAAGTTATGGGGAGTATGTGGAGGTATTAGGAAGGATCAGGCAGCTTGTTATTGATAAAGATTTAAATGAGACAGAAAAACGAGAAAGGTTAAACCGCCTTCTGGAGATGAATATAAAACAACTAAAAGAACTGCTAAGTGAACTTGGAGGGTAACTGGTTATTTGCAAATCAAACAAACAAAAAAGGAGAGGACAAAATGGGTTTTTTCAAAGTTACAGTTGGGGTGATGGGGTCATCAAAGTCTGCGAGAGCTATTGCTGAAGTGCAAAATTTAAAGGTGAGGAATCTTAAAACCCTTGTTATAAAGCCAGAACTGGATACAAGAGATGGGGGATACATATGCAGCAGATTGATTAAGGACAAGGTAAAGGCTGACATTTTGCTGAAGCCGGAAGAGTGTCTGGATATTAATCATATCATTGCTAACAATTACGATTACATAGTTGCTGATGAGTTTCATATGTTAAGTGAGCAGCAGATTAACGAACTCTATAAGTTAAGTGCCATATGCAAAGCTAATGTGAGTATGTATGGACTAAGAATGTCCTGGAAGGGAACCCCTTTTCCAAGTGCTGCCCTTGCTCTTGCTTATGCAGATGAAATAGAAATTATACGTATGGTAGATAAAGATCAAAATACACTCAATCACCATATTAAATATACTAACGGCGTGCCAAGTCAGCTGACCAGTGATGAAAACTCTATTATTGTGGGAGATTTGGAGAAAACAAGTTATACGACAGTATCAAAACACGATTTTTACAAAATATATAAAATGCTGGGGCAAGTTGAGGAATAAAATATATGAATAAAAAATTTGAAGGATATCTTCTTGTTACGGATATGGATGGGACGCTGCTAAATGATAAAGGGAAAATATCAAAAGCTAATAAAGAAGCTATTGCGTACTTTATGGAAGAGGGCGGCCGGTTTACAATAGCTACTGGAAGAATGACTCCCTCTGCCAAAAATGTTGTTTATCCCATAAAGATTAATTTTCCTGCCATTCTTTATAATGGAGGCAAAATATATGATTATAATAAGGACCGTACGCTTTATCAATCCTTTTTAGAAGAGGAAAGAAAGCAGGTTATTGAGATTCTAAAACAAGAAGAACCTTATCTTGGCATAGAACTATATATTGATGAAAATGTATATATTTATAAGCCGTGTAAATATTCTTATCGTTTTTCACAGCAGGGTTATCAAGTTGTCCGCCACATTAAGCCGGATATTTGGGAAAAGAAATGGACGAAAGTTCTGCTCATTGGCGAAGAAGAAGAAATAGATCGTCTGGAAACTATTTTTAGTGAAAAATACGATGCTGGGCTTGTGATAAGAAGCGGCGCAAGGTATTTAGAAATAGCGCCAGAGTATACAACGAAAGGTTCAGCACTTAACTACCTGATTAATTTGTATGGGATTGACCCCATGAAGGTTATAGCAGCTGGAGATAATATGAATGATATTGAACTACTTAAAAGTGCAGCTTATGGTTTTGCAGTTGCAAACGGGGCCAAGAGGCTTTTAGATACAGCTAAGTACTATGCCCCTAGTAATAATGAAGATGCCATCGCCTATATTATCAATTGGATAGAGGATTTGGTTCAATAAATAAGTATCAGTATATTATAGAATAACAATCAATCAAGGTTTATAGATTTCACATCTTTAAATTTAAGTTATTTACGATAATACATGATGTGAAATCATTTTAAGAAACAATTTTTGCATAGATGAACAACTTAAGTATAGATGGCGTTTCTCTATATTGAAGGGTGTAAGGTAGAATAAGCGAAAAGGTTAGCACATTCATGAAGAAATGTGCTAACCTTTTAATTATAGAAAGAATTATTTTTTTTAACACAATATGTGAGGCTGCAAAAGATTTAAGTAATAGTTTGCTTCTCTAAGAACATGGTCTGAAAGAAGCGGTAAAATAACGGATTTGATTTTGCAGTTAAGGAGACCGTCAGTTGCAGTGGATTTGAAATCTCTGAGGGCGGTTGTTGCCCTAACTGTTTTGGCGCCTAATGGCGGGGCAGCATGGGTGATTTTACTTAAATCAGAAGCTTCCATGGTCAGCTTATCAAATTCTTCTGCAAAATGATCGGCGATCTCATAGAGCACTTTTTCACTAGGATCCAGCATGCCTCTGATAAATAAAGCATGTTCTTCCATAATATGATTCCAAAATTTTTCTTTGCTTATTGGAACTTCTTTAATATCAGCAGTGGGGCTGCACTGAATCTTTTTAAGTTGCTCTAAGTAGTAAAGGGTTTCTTCAGATACATGATGAAGCATTGAAGGATACATATGTGTAAAAAGTTCACAGCATAAAACGTCTTTTAACAGTTTAGATTTTGCTTTGATGACTGCATTAAGTGCTTTAATAATTTGATTATTTAGCTTATAAACTTCATCTGCAAGTAAAGGGGGACATTTTTTGGAATCATCCTTAGGCTTAAGAGAAGTCTGCATAAGCGTTAATTGAGAATCAATATAAATGCCGCTTAATTTTTGTGTTTTCTTTTCGGCTTCAAGAGTATATTTAGTAACGTATTCATTGGACTTTAATACTTTAGATGGGAGCTGTCCATTAGATAAAATCAAAGTTTGCTTAAGCAGTTTAGAGAAAAGATTTTTAAAGAGTTCTGCCTGTGAAATAAGCTGTTTGTCTTTCAGCATAAGTGAAGCCCCTAAAAAGATAAAATGTTCCTTAATGATTCGTAGAAAAAAGAGGTTGAGTGCCAAAGACTCTTCAATAAACTTTTGTTTAGATACCATTCTTCACTCCTAAATACTATAGATATCATTATTAATATATTCAAGAAGATGCATTTCATGACATAAAAGTGAAAGCATACAGGATAGGCATGTGCTTTAGCAAATATTACATTTATACTATAATAAGATAAATAGGGCAATTAATAGTTTGGAGAGGAGAAGGCAAGGCATGTATACGATTCGGTCTTTGTGTAAAAAATTTGGGTTATCCCGCAGCACACTTCTTTATTATGATTCTATCGATTTATTAAAGCCATCGATGAGAACAGCCGCCAATTATAGGCTGTATTCTGAGGAAGACTTAGCAAAGCTTGATAAGATCTGTCTATACCGCAAAACAGGAATACCTTTAGAGGAGATTAAACAAATCCTTATTTCAAATCCTGAACCGGTTTTAGAAAAGCGGCTTTTGGCGCTTAATGATGAAATGGACAAAGTGCATATGCAGCAAAAAATTGTTATAGAGATGCTAAAAGGCCATGATCCGTCAAAAGCTGCTCTAGGATTTGATACAAAACGTTTTTCAGCTATGCTTGAGGCTATTGGGATGAGTGAAGAAGAGATGGATCAGTTTCATATCAGGCTCGAGATATCAGCTCCCGATGAGCATCAAAGTTTTTTAGAGTTTTTAGGTATGCCAGAAGATGAGATTTCTAAGCTTCGTAAGTATTATAGAGAAACTGCTCATGAAAATGTATAATAAGTGCCAAGCTGCCTATTGACCTGTCTATAACTTTATAGTTTATAATCTCTAATCATATAGATTTCACATCTTAAATTTAAGTTATGCACGATAACGAGTGATGTGAAATCATTGTAAGAAACAACTTTGCACTGATGAATAATTTGAGTCTATATGTTGTTTCTCTGTATAGATTTCACATCTTTAAGTTTAAGCTATTCACGATAACGTGGGATGTGAAATTATTGTGAGAAACAACTTTGCACCGATGAATAACTTAGATTTGCAAGTTGATTTTCTTTACCTGTTAAGGAGGTTATGATGTTAGAAAAAGTATGGATTAACAAAAACTTTTGTTTGCTTTGGACGGGTAAGCTTGTTTCAGAGCTGGGTGACAATTTTTATGCTATTGCAATGGCTTGGTGGATCCTTGAAAAGAGTAAGTCACCCTCGATTATGGGGATTTATTTGGCGGCTTCAATGCTGCCAGGGCTTATAATAGGCATTGCAGCAGGGGCCTATATTGACCGGCTAAACCATAAAACCGTGATCATCGCAGCAGATATTATCAGAGGGGTTATTATTTTAGGGGTGACAGGACTTTTTGTATGGGGGAAGCTGGAAATCATGCATGTGATGCTGGCAGCAGTTATCGGTTCACTTTGTTCAGCCTTTTTTAACCCAACAGTTTTAGCGGTTGTTCCAGGGCTGGTAGATCAAGAAGTGATTGCAAAAGCCAATGCAAAAATGCAGCTGATCGATGGGTTATCAGCAGTAGCTGGTCCCGTGTCAGGCGCTTTGGCTGTATCCGTTCTGGGATTTGGGTGGGTATTTGGACTAAATGGCCTTTCCTATCTGCTTTCTGCCTTTTCTGAATGCTTTATTAAGATCAATGCCAAACAAAATGCGGCGGGCAAAAATACAATTTTAGAAGACATTCGAGAAGGAATGCGCTTTCTAAGAGAAAGAAGAGATGTATTGATTGTTATTATGATTATTGGCATTGCCCATCTTTTTGTAGGGACACTTAGCATTTGTATGCCGTTTGTAGCGAATCAGTTATCAGGAAATGGCATCCAAAATCTAGGTTATCTGCAGATGGTACTGGGACTTGGTTTTATCGCAGGGTCTTTTTACGCAGGATCGAAAAAAAGCCCTCGTCATAAACTGCCATTTCTGCTCCTTCTTATGATGATGATAGGTATTTGCTTTATCGCAGCCGGCAATCTTTTGTTTTTTGATGTTTTTCATCTTCTGCCTTACTTATTTATCCTATTCGTCATAGGCCTCATTATTGTGAATGCATCAGTTTATTGGCAGACCTTGCTGCAGTTAAACACTCCGGAGCATATTAGGGGAAGGGTATTTAGTATTTCTTCTTTAGCAGGAGATGCCAGCCTGCCTATTTCATTTTTGATCTTTGGGTACTTGCTTCATAGGATTCCTGTGCATTATTTGTTGATGATAAATGGTGCAGGTCTTTTAATCATTAGCTGCATCATTTTATACTATAGTCATAAAGTCAGTCTTATTGAATTAGAACATGACAACTAAGTTATAGAATCATAGGGAGAATAGATATGCTGATTAAAGTATTTAGATAAAACAAACTTGTTGGACTATTGTATTAATATCTTTTATAATAGATTAGGATACTATAAATGAGTTAAAACCATCGCAATAAATCTCTTTAAAAAATGTTCATTTTTAGTAGAATAATGTAGAAGGAGATAAAAATATGAAAACAATAGCTAGGGTTGCTTTAATATTAACTTTTTTCGCAGTAAGCTTACTTGGATGTACATCTGTCAATGAACCCGAACAGACTGTAAGTAAAGTTATGAATTCAATCAAGAAAGGGGAGATTGATGAGGTTGTAAGACTTATGGGGGGAGAAGGAAATATCGAAAATGGACTTGGAGAAGAGCTAGCTAATGTTATTAAACTAAGCAATAAAACGCTTAAATATAAAATTATAGATAAAACGATTACCGGCGATAAGGCAGTAGTTAAAGTTAAGTGTTCTTATGGTGCAATTGACCCAATCATTTTAGAAACGACTAAACAATTTTTCAATAGAGGGATGGATAGTGAATTAAAAGGGATAAAATTAACTGATGAACAGTGCAAACAAATAGACAAAGAAGAAATGATAAGGGCTATGGAGACAGTAGCGTTAGAAGAATATGTTGTCACAGTTGATGTTTATTGCACTAAGATAGATAAGAAGTGGGTTGTTAAAAGGGAGGACCAACAAGCTGCTTTTCGAAACATAATAACAGGCAATTTAGGACCTGCATTAAAAAGATCAACTGATTTAGCAGCAGAAATGCGAGATGAGTTCATGGCTAAAGCATTAGCCCGTGAGTGACTTTGCATTAAATAGGCTGCAACTTAATTTTTGCCAAATCTTGCTCTATAATATATTGACACCATTCGCTAACTATGTTACGATAGATCACAGAAAAATGAATAGAATATTGCCTTTAAGCTTGGTCCAGAGAGGCCAAAAAGGAGAACATGATGAAAACAATAAACACTCAAACAATTTTTAATGAGGATTTAGCAGTATATCAAAATTTCTTAAAATTAAATAAAAAATCAGAAGATACATACGTTGTTAAGGACAGTATTCGTGTCTTAACTTCTGTTTTCCCAAAACTCGTGTCTCCTGTAAGCATTAGGCAATGAAAAGATAGATTATCTTTTTATTGCCTTTTATTTTATCAAAAATGATTTAAGGTGAGGGTGGTAGAGTGATGCTCCAAAAAAAAGATTTACTCGGCATAAGGGATTTAGAGGTATCAGAAATCCTGTCAATTATTGAACTAGCAAAAGATATGAAGCCTATTGTTTTAGGCCGAAAAGCGAAACTTAGCACTTTGAAAGATAAAAGTATTGTGACGCTCTTTTACGAAAACAGTACAAGAACAAGACTTGCCTTTACGATGGCTGGCATGTATCTTGGAGCTAATGTAGTAGACCTTGGGATTGCCACAAGCAGCGTACAAAAAGGAGAAACTTTGGCGGATACAGGCATTACACTGGATAGGATGGGCATCGAGTATATGATTATCAGACACAGTATGAGCGGGGCCTCTCACCTTTTAGCTAAAAATGTCAATGCTTCAGTAATGAATGCTGGAGATGGGGCAAATGAGCATCCGACGCAGGCACTTTTAGATCTTTATACGATTTATGAAAAAAAGGGTGGTTATAAAGATTTGAAAGTCACCATAGTAGGAGATATTGCACACAGCAGAGTGGCAAGATCCAATATATTCGGGCTTACGAAGCTGGGGGCACATGTAACACTGGCCGGTCCAGGCACACTTACAGCCAAAAGTATGGAAGCACTAGGTTGCGAAGTGACAACGGATATTAAAGCCTCTGTTAAAAATGCAGACGTGGTGATGGGCCTTAGAATTCAGATGGAAAGACAAAAAGGCGGACTTTTTCCAAACCTTAGGGAATATAGTCAGCTCTACGGCTTAAATGAAGAAACCTTTTCATATGCCAGTGAACATGCCATCTTAATGCATCCAGCACCAGTGAACCGTGGGGTTGAACTGATGCCGGAGCTTATAGACAGTCAAGTTTCTGTAATCGATGAACAAGTGACTAACGGCGTGGCTGTTCGTATGGCCATTTTAACACTGCTTAGTGAAGGGAGACAATCATCATGAAGATTTGTATAGCAGGCGGATTACTGATTAATCCGAAAACAAATACCGAAATCATTACGGACCTATGGATTGAAGATGGCAAAATTGTTGCAATAGGAGAAAACCCAGAAGGGGAAGCCGAGCAGACAATAGATGCCGCTGGTAAGTGGATTGTTCCAGGACTTATAGATCTCCATGTACACTTTAGAGAACCAGGGTTTGAACATAAAGAGGATATCAAAAGCGGCTGTCTGGCAGCAGCAAAAGGCGGATTCACGACCGTATGCTGTATGCCAAATACTAGTCCTGTTATAGATAACGAATGTGTAGTAGAATATATAAAAGCAATGGCGCAAAAAGCAAATGGTGTCAATGTCCTGCCGGTAGGGGCGATCACAAAGGGGCAGCAGGGTGAAAGTCTTGCCAATATCGGTAAAATGTATGAGCATGGCATCTGCGGGGTAAGTGAAGACGGCAAAACCGTGATGGATGCAGGACTTATGAAAAAAGCCATGCAGTATGTAAAACCTTTTAACATACCAATCTTTTCTCATACTGAAGATCATACACTTGCTGGTGGCAGCATGAATGCTGGTGAAAATGCTCAGCTTTTTGGAATCAGAGGCATAGGGCGTGAAGCAGAAGAGATTATCGTATCGAGAGATATCATTCTCGCAAAATATACAGGCGCAAAGCTGCACCTGTCTCATATGAGTACGAAAGGAAGCATAGAACTTATTAGGGCGGCAAAAGCACAGGGGATAGACGTAACAGCTGAAACAGCACCGCATTATTTTACACTGGATGACAGTATTCTTGGAGATTATGATACGAATAAAAAGATGAACCCACCTCTTAGAACCAAGGAAGATGTAGAAGCTATGAAAATGGCTTTAAAAGAAGGAATCATCGATGTGATTGCAACAGACCATGCGCCGCATCATTACGATGAAAAAAATGTAGAATTTGATAAGGCACCATTTGGCATCGTAGGTCTCGAGACAAGCTTTGCGGTAAGTTATACGCAGCTGGTACAAACAGGTATCCTGACGCCAATGGAACTCATTGATAAGATGAGTACAAAACCAGCTGAGATTCTGGGTATTGATAAAGGAAGCATTGAGATAGGGAAAACAGCCGACATCACGATTATAGATCCAGAAGCCGCTTATAGGGTAGATCCTAATACGTTTGTAAGCAAAGGCAAAAACACACCATTTACAGGGATGGAAGTATCGGGAGAAATTATTTATACGCTTGTAAACGGCAACATTGTTTACAAAAAATAAAACAGAAATTCCGAAGAATAATTATTAAAAATGTTGCATAAAAATGCAAAACTAGATACAATAAGAATAGAATACGTATAAAAAGGAGTATAGTGATGATAGATAGATTAATAAGGAAGATTAAAGAGACAGAAAACCCAACTGTTGTAGGTCTTGACCCTACTTATTCAATGATTCCTTCCTTTATTAAGGAAGAAATGCTTGAAACCTATGGCAAAACCCCTAAAGCAGTTGCTGAGATGTTTATAAAGTTTAACAAGGGGATTTTAGACGAAGTGGCGCCGCTGATTCCAGCTGTAAAACCACAGGTCGCCATGTATGAACAATATGGACTTGAAGGCCTTAGGGCTTATATAGAAACAATAGCTTATGCAAAGGAAAAAGGACTTGTTGTAATAGGGGATGTTAAAAGAGGGGATATTGCTTCAACTGCAGCAGCTTACGCAGGACACATTGCCGGAGTTGAAATAGAAGGTATTCACATGGATCTTTGGCAGGAGGATGCCGTGACGTTAAATCCCTATATGGGCTTTGATGGAATCGAGCCGTTTATTAAACCATGCAACACATATGACAGAGGGCTTTTTATCCTGGTTAAAACCAGCAATCCAAGCGGCGTAGAGCTTCAGGATTTAATCACTGAAGGTATTCCGGTTTATGATAAAACGGCGGACCTTGTCAGCAAATGGGGAGAACTTGCTATGGGGGAACTTGGCTACAGCAAAATTGGTGCTGTGGTAGGGGCTACATATAAAGAGCAAGGGATAGAGCTTAGAAAAAGAATGCCTCATACTTTCTTCCTGGTTCCTGGGTATGGAGCGCAAGGGGGCAAGGCTGAAGATCTTAAAGAATACTTCGACAAAGATGGAACAGGCATTATTGTAAACTCTTCAAGAGGGATCATTGCAGCCTACCAAAGCGATAAAGCATTAAGTGAAAAAGAATTTGCCCAGGCTTCAAAGCGGGCAGTACTGGCTATGAGAGACGATTTACAAGGAGTGATGAGCTGATGAAAGCACAACTTATATTAGAAAACGGCATGGTTTTTGAAGGTAAAGCATTTGGCTATTTAAAAGAAACAATCGGTGAAGTTGTATTTAATACAGGGATGACAGGGTATCAAGAAATATTAACAGACCCTTCTTACTACGGTCAGATGGTTGTTATGACCTACCCTTTAATTGGGAACTATGGCATTAACCTTGAAGACATGGAAAGCTACAAAGCCCACGTCAGAGCCTTTATCGTAAGAGAGAGAAGTGATTACCCGAATAACTTCAGATGTGAGCTTACAATAGACGGGTATCTTAAGTCCCAAAAAATAATTGGGCTTGAAGGCATTGATACAAGAGCGCTTACAAAAGTCATCCGTGAACATGGAACAATGCGTGCAATCATTGCAGTAAGAGAGCTTACACCAAGTCAGATTAAGCTGAAGATAGATGCGTTTAACAATCAAACGGCTGTATCAGAAGTATGTACCAAAGAAAAATATGATATAAAAGGGAATGGCATTCATATAGCAGTGATTGACTGCGGCATCAAACAAAATATTCTTCGCTCTTTTTCAGAAAGAGGATGCCGCCTCACGGTCTTTCCGGCATCTGCGACAGCGGAGGAAATACTCAGCGTAAATCCTGATGGGGTTTTCATCTCCAATGGACCAGCAGACCCTAAAGACGTACCTGAAACAGTAGAAGCTGTTAAGAAAATTGTAGGCAAAAAGCCTATTACAGCAATATGTCTTGGCCATCAGCTTCTGTCTCTTGCCCTTGGCGGAGATACAATGAAGCTGAAATTCGGTCATCACGGCTGTAACCACCCAGTTAAAGATTTTGTGACAAATCGTGTGTATATCACTTCGCAAAATCATAACTATGTGGTAGAAACCCTACCAGAAGGGGCAAAAGTAACCCATACCAATCTGAATGACCAAACTGTAGAAGGAATGTACTTTGAAGATCTTAATATTTACAGTGTACAGTTTCACCCAGAAGCATGCCCAGGGCCTACAGATACTGCGCATATATTCGACGAATTCATCAACGTTATGCAAGGAGGTAAACTATAATGCCAAGAGACATGAGCATCAAAAAAGTATTAGTAATAGGGTCAGGACCTATCGTTATAGGCCAGGCAGCAGAATTTGACTATTCAGGCACTCAGGCTTGCCAAGCCATTAAAGAAGAAGGAATTGAAGTTGTTCTTGTAAATAGTAATCCAGCTACCATTATGACAGATAAAGAAGTAGCAGATAAAATATATATTGAACCTTTAACAATAGAATTCTTAGAAAAAGTTATTGCAAAAGAAAGACCAGACAGTCTCCTTGCCGGCGTAGGCGGACAGACAGGCCTTAACCTTTCAGTAGAACTTCATGATAAAGGCATCCTTGAGAAATATAATGTAAGAGTTATTGGTACTCAGATATCTGCGATTAAAGAAGGGGAGGACCGTGAAGGCTTCAGAGCCTTAATGGACCGTATCAATCAGCCGGTTATTGAAAGTAAAACCGTTGAAACCGTAGAAGATGCTGTAGCTTTTGCAAGAAAAATTGGTTATCCAGCGGTTGTAAGACCTGCTTATACCTTAGGCGGCACAGGCGGCGGGATCACAGAAACAGAAGAAGAACTTCGCGAAATCGCAGCCAGCGGTCTCCATCTGTCCCGTGTTAACCAGGTTCTGATTGAAAAATGTATCAAAGGCTGGAAAGAAGTAGAATATGAAGTAATGAGAGACCAGTATGGGACAGCGATTACAGTATGTAATATGGAAAACATCGATCCAGTCGGCATTCATACTGGAGACAGTATTGTAGTAGCACCTTCTCAAACGCTTTCAGACAAAGAATATCAGATGTTAAGACGTGCTTCACTGGATATCATCTCAGCATGCGACATCCGCGGAGGATGTAACGTGCAGCTGGCTCTTAATCCAGAGAGTTTTGAGTATGCCGTTATCGAGATTAACCCGCGTGTAAGCCGCTCATCAGCTCTTGCATCTAAAGCAACTGGGTATCCGATTGCCCGCGTATCGGCAAAAATCGCACTGGGCTATGGACTGGATGAAATACCGAACACCGTAACAGGCAAGACCTACGCCTGCTTTGAGCCAACCCTAGATTATGTAGTCGTTAAAATACCTAAGTGGCCATTTGATAAATTCTATACAGCAAAACGTACCCTTGGTACAAAGATGATGGCGACTGGAGAAATCATGGCCATCGGAAACAGCTTTGAAAGTGCATTCCTCAAAGGACTCCGCTCCCTTGAGATCGGCCAATTCAGTTTCAAACACAAAAAACTTCAGGAATGTTCTTTAGACGAACTGAAAGAAAAAGTCGTGATCGCAGATGATGAAAGAATCTTTGCATTAGCTGAAATGCTAAGAAGACATTACCGTGAAGAACAGGTATGCAAAATTACTGGCATGGACATCTTCTTTGTGAAGAAATTCAAATGGATTGTAGAGCAGGAAGAACTCCTTTCAGAAATGAACTTCGATGAGTTTACACCACATTATCTGAGAAAGCTGAAAAGAAGAGGCTTTTCAGATAAAGCAATTGCTGAACTTGTAGGTGTTGCAGAAGAGGATATCAGAGAGCTTCGTTTCAAGTGGGATATTGTTCCGGTATATAAAATGGTTGACACCTGCGGCGGAGAGTTTGAAGCAGAATCTCCTTACTATTATTCAACATATGACCGAGTAGATGAAGTTGAAGTTTCAGATAAAGAAAAAATCATGGTTATAGGGTCAGGGCCTATTCGAATCGGGCAAGGGATTGAATTTGACTACTGCTCTGTTCATGCCATCATGGCTCTTAGAAAACGCGGCATTGAAACAATCATCGTTAATAATAACCCTGAAACAGTAAGCACAGACTTTAATATCTCTGATAAGCTTTACTTCGAACCGCTGACTGATGAAGATTTCTATCACATTTACCTGAAAGAAAAGCCAATGGGCGTTATTCTGCAGTTCGGCGGACAGACGGCGATCAAGCTGGCTAAGTTCTGTGACAAAATGAATATCCCTGTACTTGGAACCCATCCAAAACAAGTAGATGCAGCAGAAGACCGTGAAAAATTTGATGAAGTCCTTGAAAAACTTCAGATTAAAAGACCAAAAGGTAAAGCGATCTGGTCAGTGGAAGAGGGCCTTCAGATTGCGAAAGAACTAGAATACCCTGTTCTTGTTAGACCTTCCTATGTTCTTGGCGGCCAGGGGATGGAAATCACATATGAAGAAGTACAGCTTAAGAGATACCTTGAAAATGCCTTTGACAGAGACCCAGAAAATCCTGTCCTGATTGACAGATACTTGATGGGCCGTGAAATCGAAGTTGATGCCCTGTGTGATGGCGAAGATATCTTGATTCCTGGGATTATGGAGCATCTTGAACGTGCAGGAATCCACTCAGGAGACAGTACGACCATTTATCCAAGTGTTAATATTCCAGAACACATTAAAGAAAAAATCATCACTTGTACAAGATCAATTGCTAAAGAACTTCAAGTACTTGGTATGATTAACATTCAGTATATCGAATACAAAAATGACCTCTACATTATCGAAGTTAACCCACGTTCAAGCCGTACAGTCCCTTACATTTCAAAGGTAACCAATGTACCGATCATAGACCTTGCGGTTAAGGCAATGCTGGGAGAAAAACTGTCTGATATGGGTTATGGCACAGGACTTTATCCAGAACCGCAGAACTTCTATGCTGTAAAAGTACCAGTATTCTCAACAGAAAAACTTCCAAGGGTAGAAGTAAGCCTTGGGCCGGAAATGAAATCAACAGGAGAAGTCTTAGGAGTAGGGACAACCGTTGAAGAAGCCCTTTATAAAGGCTTTATCGCGGCAGGCAAAAAGCTTCCTAGAAAAGGCGGAACAATCTTCGCAACGATTCAAAAATATGACCAAGACGAATTTGCAGGTCTCGCTAAGCGATTTGCAAGCCTTGGCTACAACTTTGTAGCGACAGAAGGGACAGCTAAGAAACTTAAAGAAAACGGCATTGATGCAAAAGTGGTACAAAAGCTTTCAGAAGGCAGTGATGAGATTATCAAGGTTATTAGAAGCGGGGAAGTCAACATTGTGGTGAATACGCCAACCAAAGGAAATGACTCTAAGCGTGACGGCTTTAAAATAAGAAGAGCTGCGATTGAATCTTCACTTCAGATTTTAACATCACTCGATACCCTTCGTGCGATGGCCGACATTGTAGAAAAACAAATCCGCACTGACGACACAAACATTTATGATATGGGAGTGGGAGCAGGTTCACATGTGTAAAAAAACAGTGATTGAAGCTAAAATTATACAAAATCAGGAGATTGCACAAGGGGTATACCGAATGGTCCTGTCAGCGCCGGAAATAGCTGCTGGGGCCAGCTGCGGCCAGTTTGTCAACTTGTATCCAAAGGCTAAACATACACTGCTTCCAAGACCTATCAGCATCTGTGAAATTGGAGAAGATACGCTGACATTGGTATACGGCGTAGTAGGAGAAGGAACGAGAGAGTTTGCAGGCTATAACGCTGGAGAAACCATCAGAGTAAGTTCTGCGATTGGAACGGGCTTTAAACCTCAAAAGACAAAAACAGCAGTTCTGGTAGGCGGAGGAATAGGCGTTCCGCCACTTGTGGAACTGGCTAAACAGATGAGCGGTGAAAAAATAGCTGTTATTGGTTTTAGAGATGAACCATTTCTCAAAGAAGAGCTTGAAAAGGCAGGGGCTAAGGTATATATTGCTACAGACAGCGGCAAGACTGGTTTTAAAGGTAATGTTATAGAACTTATACAAGAACAAGGCATAAGCGGTGATTATTTTTACAGTTGCGGGCCTAAAGTGATGCTGAAAGCTTTAGCAGCATACTGTGAGTCTATTAATACACCGGTGCAGGTTTCGCTGGAAGAGCGGATGGGATGCGGCTATGGAGCCTGCGTAGGATGCGTGTGCAAGATCAAAGAAAATACCGAGACAGGGTATGAACATAAAAAGGTATGTAAGGACGGCCCGGTCTTTTTAGGAAGTGAGGTGGTTTGGGATGAGTAATCATCAAGGCACAGAAAAAAAGCTTGATTTAAGTGTAAATATCGCAGGGGTTACATTAAATAATCCTATTACGACCGCTTCAGGAACCTTTTCTGCTTATGAAAGCGGCGCGTTTTATAACTTAAATGAACTAGGCGCTATGATTACTAAGGGAGTAGCCAATATCCCATGGGATGGCAACCCAACGCCGCGTATTGCTGAAACTTATGGGGGAATGCTGAATGCAGTAGGTCTTCAAAACCCTGGTATTGATTACTTTATAGCCCATGAGCTGCCATACCTTCGTCAATTTGATACAAAAATCATCGTTAATGTGGCAGGGCGCAGTATTGAAGATTACTGCGAAGTGGCAGAAAAGCTGAATGGTACAGCTGCAGATATGCTGGAAGTAAACATTTCCTGTCCAAATGTTAAAAAAGGCGGGATAGGGTTTGGAACCCATAGTGAAATGGCTGCCAAAGTAACTAAGGAAGTTAGACGTGTATCTAAAAAACCAATCATTATTAAGCTGACGCCAAATGTAACAGATATTACAGAGATTGCAAAAGCTGTAGAAGCTGAAGGCGCGGACGCGGTATCACTTATTAATACCCTGCTTGGCATGAAAATTGATGTACACAGGAAAAAGCCAGTGCTTGCTAACAAAATGGGAGGATTTTCAGGGCCTGCCATCAAGCCGGTAGCTGTAAGAATGGTTTATCAGGTTCGGCGCGCTGTAAATATTCCTATCATAGGACTTGGCGGTATAATGACCGGAGAAGATGTGGCGGAGTTCATTATGGCAGGAGCGGACGCTGTTTCTGTAGGAACAGCAGCATTTGTGAATCCAACTGCTCCTGCAGATATCAAGAACGAGCTTATAGAATATATGCAAAAATATAACTTTAAAAGCTTAAAGGAAATAAGAGAAGCATTTACTGAGTGACAGCATAGTAGATTCATCGCGATGACAAGATGCCAAACGAGGGCAGACTGCAGAGGGCTAAATAAATATAGGGAGGTTGCTTAATGAGTTATAAAAAGGAGTTTATCGAGTTTATGGTAAGGGCAGGGGTTCTTACTTTTGGAGATTTTACAACTAAAAGCGGACGTAAGACTCCATACTTTGTAAATACAGGCAATTATAAAACAGGTTATCAAGCAGCAAAGCTTGGAGAGTTTTATGCCAGCTGTATTCAAGAAAATATTAAAGAAAACGTTGATGCCTTGTTTGGGCCAGCCTATAAAGGCATTCCATTATCTGTTGCAACGGCCATTGCCCTTTCTAACAAATTTGACCAGGATGTAAACTACTGCTTTAACAGAAAAGAAGTAAAAGATCATGGTGAAGGCGGATCAATGGTAGGGTACAAGCTGAAAGATGGTGATAAAGTACTCATTATCGAAGACGTGATCACTGCAGGGACAGCAATCAGAGAGTGCCTGCCAGTACTTAAAGCTGCTGCAGATGTAGAAATAGCAGGGCTTATTATCTCCGTAGACCGTATGGAAAGAGGCACGCAGAATAAGACAGCTATTCAAGAAATTTATGATGAATTTGGCATCAAAGCCTATCCGATTGTAACAGTAAGAGAAATTATAGATACACTGCATAACAATCCAGTGGATGGCAAAGTTGTTATCGACGATGCAATGAGAGCCAGAATGGAAGCTTATCTTGAAGAATACTGTGTAAAATAGTATTAAATAACTAGTAAAAAGGAAAATGAGGTTCTAAAACAGAGATATGTTTTAGAACCTCATTTTATTTATTTCTTTTTATGCTAATGTCCTAGCGCCAGTTATTTCCGCCAGGCTCTGAAATATGGCTGAGTGCTGACTCCGCATCATCACGAAGGCCAGGCTCAAGAGAGAGGTCTCCAAGGGCAACTATTCCAACGAGACTGTTATTTTCAACAATAGGAAGCCTTCGGATTTGTTTTTCGCTCATAATTTTTGCAGCTTCATGCACATTCATTTCAGGATTTCCAACAACAGGGTTTGAAGTCATAACTTCTCTTACTTTCTGCTGCTTAGTGTCTTGTCCTTCGGCTACAGATTTGAGCGTAATATCTCGGTCTGTTACAATACCTACTACTTTTTGTTCACTACACACAGGGATAGATCCTACGTCATGCTGTTTCATCAGCTGAGCAGCTTTTTCTATAGAATCTTCTTGATTTAAACTTGCAATTTCGGTTGTCATGATATCTTTAATTTTCATTTAATTCACCTCCAATGATAGATTACCCAGCTTATATCATTTTTATAGAACCAGAAAGCAAGCAAGTATAGGTAAAAAAAAATTAAAGAATCCTAATAATAAAAAATAACAAGATTACATATTATTTTTAGCAATTTTTAAGCTTGTCAAGTCATGTATGATTAGGCAATAATTGTATATAATTAGAAGTAGTTAAACCGATGTATTAAGAAGCAGTTAGCATATTAAAAAAAGCTTTATTAATATATTAATTAAAGATACACTTTTTTTATTGATAGGCAGCTTTGCAGCCCATGCAGAGAACTTGCGGGCAGTATTTTATTACTTATATCAAAATGGAGGCGGTTATTTTGGAAAAACAGCAAATAGGTGTTATCGGACTGGCAGTGATGGGAAAAAACCTTGCACTCAACATAAGAGACCATGGTTATAAAGTATCCGTTTATAACCGAAGTCCAGAAAAAACAAAACAGTTATTAGAGGAAAGCGCAAGTGAAAATTTGAAAGGATTCTATTCACTGCAGGCGTTTGTCGATTCGCTTGAGATGCCGCGTAAAATAATTTTGATGGTTAAGGCAGGAGAAGCGGTTGATGCTACGATTAAAGAGATTCTCCCGTATATAACGAAGGGAGATGTCCTAATTGATGGAGGAAACTCTTATTATCTTGATACAATGCGCAGAAGCAAAGAACTTGATGAATTAGGCTTTTTGTTTATCGGAACCGGCATTTCGGGAGGCGAAGAAGGAGCAAGACGTGGACCTGCTATTATGCCGGGAGGAGAAAAAAGAGCATACCTTTTAATGGAAAAGCTGCTTATGGATATTTCAGCAAAAGTTGGAGAAGATCCTTGCTGCAGTTATATCGGACCTAATGGAGCGGGGCATTTTGTAAAGATGGTGCACAATGGGATAGAATACGCAGATATGCAGCTTATCTGTGAGTCCTATTTTTTAATGAAAAAGGTACTGGGTATGAGTGCACCAGAGATTCATGATGTATTTAAAGAATGGAATAAAGGCGAACTAAGCAGCTATTTGATTGAGATTACAGCTGATATCTTGAAAAAGATTGATACTGATACAGGATTATATTTGGTAGATCAAATTCTAGATGCTGCAGAGCATAAGGGAACAGGGAAGTGGACCAGTCAGTTCGCACTAGATATGGGGGTGCCGGCTCCAACCATTGCCGTAGCTGTATTTGAAAGGTATTTATCCTCCTTTAAAGAAGAACGTATTAGGGCAAGTCAAGTTTTGAAGGGATCAGCAAAGCTGATAAATAAAAATAAGGAGTTTATAGAAGCTATCAGAAAAGCGCTTTATGCCAGTAAGATTTGTTCTTATGCACAAGGCTTCAGCCTGATGCGTGCAGCCTCCAAGAGGCATGAGTGGAACCTAAACCTTGGAGATATTGCAATGATTTTTAGAGGCGGGTGTATTATAAGAGCGCAATTTTTAAACCGTATTAAAGATGCCTATGAAAAAGAATCCCAGCTTACAAACCTTTTTTTAGACGATTACTTTAAAGATATTCTTTCAAACTATCAGGAAGAATGGAGAGAAGTAGTTGTTACAGCTGTTTCGGCGGGCATTCCGGCAGCTGGTTTTGCAAGTGCACTCTCCTATTATGACAGCTATAGATCAGAGAATCTTCCAATGAATTTAATGCAGGCGCAGAGAGATTACTTTGGAGCCCATACTTATCAAAGGATTGATAAAGAAGGAATCTTTCATACAGTATGGTAGTAAAGTAAGAGCAGGTACGTGAGAAAGGAGGCGGCAGTTTGCAAACAGAACAATATAATAGCAAAAATGATTTAACAGCCATTATGGTGATCTTTGGGGGAACAGGAGACTTAACCCATAGAAAGCTTATGCCGGCACTTTATAATCTAGTTCATGATAAACTCATTCCTGAGCATTTTGCAGTTGTATCCATCGGAAGAAGAGATAAAACCACAGAGGAGTATAACGACGAAATCTTTGAAGCCCTCCAGATCTATTCCAGAAATAAAATCAGCGAAAGCTGCTGGAGAAAACTTAGGGAACGCATTCATTATTATCAGTTTGATTTTACAAAGCAGCAAGGTTATGAGGATCTTAAAATCTTTTTAGAAGAACTGGATAAAAAAATGCATACAGGAGGTAATAGAATTTATTATCTTGCCGTTGCGCCAGAATACTTTGAGACGATTGTACAAGGACTTCATGTCAGCAAGTTATCTCAGAATGCTAAGGGATGGAATCGACTGATTATTGAAAAGCCTTTTGGTAAAGACCTGGCAACAGCCAGAAAGCTTAATGATAAGCTGATAGAAGTATTTGATGAAAAGAGCATTTATCGAATTGATCACTATCTTGGTAAAGAAATGATCCAAAATATTATGGTCCTTAGGTTTTGTAATTCAGTTTTTGAATCTCTGTGGAGCAATAAGTTTATAGACAATGTTCAGATTTCTTTAAATGAAAAACATGGTGTCGGAAGCCGCGGAGGATATTATGAAAATTCAGGAGCTATGCGGGATATGGTGCAGAATCATATTCTTCAGATTCTTTCGCTGGTTGCAATGGAGCCGCCTGTTAATCTAAAAACCGATTCAATAAGAACCGAGAAACTAAAGGTGATTCAGGCCATTGAAGAATTGACGCCTGAAGCACTGAGAGATCATATTGTTTTTGGCCAGTATGGCAAAGGGATGATTGACGGCGCATTAGTTCCTGGCTACAGGCAGGAAGAAAAGGTACCGCCGGATTCTGCAACAGAAACTTTTGCAGCACTCAAACTGTACATCAATAACTTTAGGTGGGCTGGAACGCCTTTTTATATCCGAACAGGAAAACGGCTGGGGGCAAAGTCAGCAGAGATTGTTATTCAGTTTAAATCGCTTCCAAATGTTTTATATTTCAAAGATAGGCATATTCAGGAGCCTAATCTCCTAGTTATACGCATACAGCCGCATGTCGGGGTATTTTTTCAGTTCAACACAAAAGACTTCAGCAGTCATCATGAGATTATGCCTGTCAAAATGGAAGCTAGCCATATCAATGATTCACTAGGGAATACTCCCGAAGCTTATGAACGACTTCTTTTCGATATTCTAAGAGGAGATGCGACGCTTTTTTCAAGATGGGATGAAGTAGAAGCAGCGTGGATGGTAGCTGATAAGATCATTGCATATAGAGAACAAAAAAGATTTTCTTTTCCAAATTATGCAGCTGGAACAATGGGACCAATTAGAGCGTTCGAGCTTTTAGCAAAAGATGGCAGAGAATGGTGGAACATATAAAGGGGGATCGTGATGAAAATTTATGATATATCAATGAAAATCGAGAAGAATATGCCTGTTTATAAAGGAAAACCTGAGAAGAAACCAATTTTTAAGTTAGACAGCAGTTTCAGCTCTGGCAGTGTGTATGAGACAAGACTTGAAATGAATATGCATACAGGGACCCATATTGACAGGCCTTTGCATCTCATTGAAGGGGGCAGCAGTATGGAGACGCTGCCACTTGAAAAAGTAGTTACAAAGTGCAAGGTATTTGATCTTACAGAAGTTAATGAGAAAATAACAGCTAAAAATTTAGAAACAAAACCTATTTCAGAAGGAGATTTTATTATCTTTAAGACTAAAAATTCTTTTCTTGAAATACTGGAAAATGAGTTTGTTTTTCTAGAACAGACCGGCGCACAGTACCTTTGTGGCAAAAAAATAAAAGGGGTTGGTATCGATGCGCTGGGGATTGAACGTGCTCAGCCCGGCCACGAGACCCATAAGCTGCTTCTAGGCTCAGATATTGTTATATTAGAAGGGCTTCGCCTTCAAGGCATAGAAGAGGGAGAATATCTGCTTGTTGCAGCACCTATTAATATAGATGGAGCGGAAGCTGCACCGGTAAGGGCCTTACTCATTCAATAAGTTTTCAGTTTGCAAACCCTAAACAGGGAGTCGCATTAGATTTTTAAAAACCAAATAAAAAGAAAGACAACAAAATCCTTAGGCACATAGCGCTAAGGATTTTTTGTTTCGCGTGTTGAAGAGTCCATAACCATCGTATCACCAGCTATTGATTCAAGCTTTTGATAAATTTGTGAAACCCCAATGTGCCAATCAGGATCTTCGGCATATTTTCTATTAATCCATTTGATAGGATCTTCGTCCTGAGGACGCTCCTTGCTTAAGTTTAAAAGTGTTTTAGCAGCAATTCTTGAGGTATCTGAAATATCTGTATTAAATGACTGCCAACTGCCATAAACGTTAAAGGGATTATTGGCCATCTTTAAAGCTTTTTGATGTGATTTAGGAACGAAGGACTGTTCCTGACCTGTTATCGCAAACAACAAAAGCGGGTTAATATCATATTCCTTGGCAACCTCAAGCATACTGCCAAAATAGGGTTCTTCTGCAAGTATAGAATTTCTTCCGCTTAGCCAGTTTCGTAATGCATGCGTATCAATTTCCTTGTAGTGCAGATAGCTGGGCATAGGGTGTTCTTTAATGGGCTTGTTCGTAACCTGAAGAGGCTCAGGTAAAGGGATTCTTTCGATAACATGTAAGCTGCTTACAGTAGAGTTATCCGCCTGTTCGTACATTCTGGAGGCTCCGAATTGCAGTCCGAGTGTCAGCGTGCAAATGCCCACAAGAGAAGCAAACAGTCCAATCTGTACTTTGCGCTTATTTTGCAATTTAAGCCATATAAACTGCATAAAGCTTTTAAACTTTAGAAGAAAATCAGACTGCACATAGACAGAAAGAAATGTTTCTAGGGGGGCAGGCCAAAGAACAGATGCAGTGACGTAGTCTGTTGGGTTTTGAAGCTTCTTTGCCACCTGCATAACTTCGTGTGCAGACACTGGGATGTTCTGTTTTGTATTCATCCAAGATGTTAAATCGTCTAAATGCTGTTTGTTATTAAGGTCCATTTTGCTGCATGCCATCAAAACATCGTAAGCACTTAAATCAAAGTTATCATTTTTTACAGCAGTTTGAAACAGATTCGATTTGATTTCTGTTTGGATGGCAGGTTCGAATTCAGTAATGTGTTTGTCCACTATTTTGTGAACCATGCCGGCAAATGTAAAAGCAGCCTCTTTGGGTGAAAAATGAGGATATTTTACCAAAATGGCACTTTTGATATCCAAGATATTCTGATTATAGAGTATTTGATTGTTTTTTAGGTTTTCTAATACTTCCCTCATTTTTTCACCTCGCTTATATTTTATTTTATACAGATGAAATCAAAATGTAAACACCAGTTTATTTTAATAAAAATTTTCCTGAATGTGGCGGGAGTGAATGGTTTCACGTTCGTACAGATTCTTTCGCTGAAAAGATTATAGTTGTAATGTGGAAATTCCTGAAAAAAATAATCTAGATTACTCATTAAAACAGATACTTTGGGTAATAATGTAAGTGGATTTAAGATTATTTACAGAAAAGAAGTGAGAATAATGACAAAGCCTCAGACAATTAGTGTAACAGCACCAGCAGAAGAAGAGTTTCCAAAAGAAAAATATGATGAATTAGAACAATTTATTGATGGAATGGAGACAACCAAAGGAGCACTCATAGAAATTTTACACAAAGCACAAGGCATATTTGGGTATCTTCCAAGAGATGTACAGCTGTTTATTGCAAGAAAACTGGGTATTCCAGGGGCAGAAGTTTTTGGTGTTGTAAGTTTTTATTCCTATTTTACGACAAAACCAAGAGGTAAACATACAATCAGCGTCTGTATGGGAACAGCTTGTTATGTAAGAGGAGCTGATAAGATCCTTGAAAAGATGAAAGAAAAGTTAGGGATTGAATCCAACGAAATTACAGAGGACGGGCTTTTTACGCTGAAAGATGTAAGGTGCATAGGAGCATGCGGCCTTGCACCAGTAGTTATGGTAGATGACAAGGTATTCGGGCGGGTTAAAGTAGAAGAAGTTGATGATATTTTAAACCAGTATCGCAAATAGAAAGGCATCCCTAAAAGGAGGATAACTATGCAGATTAAATCTTTAGAAGAGCTTAGGAAAATCAAAGAAGACTATAAGGATAAAGTAAAGCTAAGAAGCCAAAATGAGGAAGCTGGAGACCATACGGAGATATTGGTAGGCATGGCAACCTGCGGTATTTCTTCAGGAGCGAGAGAAACTTTTCAAGCTTTTGTAGAGGAACTTTCAAAAGAAAAGATGGATGATACTAAAGTGATTACAGTAGGGTGTGTTGGCTACTGCCATTCAGAACCAACTGTTCAAGTGATCATTAAAGGGCAAAAACCTGTACTTTATGGCAATGTAAAAAAAGAAAGAGTTCATGAGATTATTGAAAAACATATTAAAGGCGGACAGCCTGTAGAGCGGCTTATATTAAGTACGGATTTTGAAACGATATAGAGAAGCAGTATATAAACTAAGATTTTATTTAATAAAAATTATTTCTTACAAGGATTTCACATGATGCACCATCTTGAATGGTATAAATTCAAAAATGTGAAATCTCTATAATGCATCCTTACGATAGGTAAAAAGTGAATAAAAAGGAGGCCGAAGACATGGAAAAGATGCGGATGAATGTTTTGATATGCAGCGGAACAGGCTGTATGGCAAGTGAAAGTGAAAAGGTGATTAAAAACTTAGAAGCCATTATTAAAGCAAGAGGCTTCGCTAATGAAGTAGAAGTGGTAAAAACAGGGTGCTTTGGATTTTGTGAGCAGGGACCAATTGTAAAGATTGAACCCGATAATGTCTTTTATGTAAGAGTAGGTCCTAAAGATGCTAAAGAAATTGTAGATGAGCATATTGTTAAAGGCAGAAGAGTAGAACGACTTCTCTACAAAGATCCAAAAGAAAATAAACCTATCAGCAGACAGGAAGATATGCAGTTTTACAAAAAGCAGCTTCGGGTTGCTCTTAGAAACTGCGGCTTTATTAACCCAGAAGATATCTATGAATACATAGCAGCTGGGGGCTATGAGGCACTGGGTAAAGCACTTTTAGAAATGACAAGAGACGAAGTGATTGAAGAAATTAAGGCTTCCGGGCTGCGCGGGCGCGGGGGCGGAGGTTTTCCTACAGGTCTCAAATGGGAAATCACAAAAAAACAAGAAAGTGAAGTGAAATTCATCATATGTAATGCAGATGAGGGCGATCCTGGGGCATTTATGGACAGAAGCATATTAGAAGGGGATCCGCACAGTGTAATAGAAGCTATGGCAATTGGAGCGTACGCAATTGGCGCAGACAAAGGCATCATTTATATTCGCGCAGAGTATCCGCTGGCCATATCCAGACTTACAACAGCCCTCAAGCAGGCAAGAGAAGCAGGACTTCTTGGCAAGCGGATCTTTGATACAGATTTTAACTTTGATATTGATATCAAATATGGTGCAGGCGCTTTTGTATGCGGTGAAGAGACAGCACTTATTAATTCATGTGAAGGTAAAAGAGGAGAGCCAAATTATAAGCCGCCTTACCCTGCTCAGGAGGGGTATTGGGGACATCCAACCTGCGTAAATAATGTTGAAACCTTTGCTAATATCCCGGTTATTATTACAAAAGGAGCCCAATGGTTTGCTTCAATAGGAACTGAGAAAAGTAAAGGCACAAAGGTTTTTGCCCTTGCCGGCAAAATTAATAACGTAGGTCTCGTAGAAGTACCAATGGGCGTGACCCTCCGTGAAATCATTTATGGAATCGGAGGAGGCATTCAAGGAGGCAGAAAGTTTAAGGCCATTCAAACCGGAGGACCATCAGGAGGGGTTTTAACGGAAAAAGACCTGGATGCACAGATAGATTATGACAGCCTGCTGGCAGTGGGGTCGATGATGGGTTCCGGAGGCATGATCGTTATGGATGAAACAGATAATATGGTGGATATTGCAAAGTTCTATTTGGAGTTTACAATGGATGAGTCCTGCGGCAGATGTACGCCATGCCGCATCGGCACCAAACGCATGTATGAACTTTTAAATAAAATAACCAGTAAAAAAGGAACAATGGCTGATATAGATGCCTTGAAGCAGCTTGCTTATATGATTAAAGACGGCTCGCTGTGCGGCCTTGGACAAACCGCTCCAAATCCGGTTATTAGTACGATGAAACATTTTTGGAATGAATATATGGATATTATAAAGGATGTTGATCATCCTCAGGGAGAAGGCCGGTATGTTCCAAAAAATAAAATTGGGATGAAATCCTAAAGGGAGGCTTAATCTTGTCTGAAAAGAAAATGCTCAAAGTAATAATTAATGATCAAGAATTAATGGTGCCGGAAGGCATTACTATTTTAGAAGCGGCTCATCAGGCCGGGGTTCATATCCCTACATTATGCCATTTAGATCTTCATGATTTTAAAATGGTCAATCAGACAGCATCGTGCAGAGTCTGTATGGTTGAAGCACCGGGTAGAAATACATTAGTCCCCGCCTGTGTGACGAAAGTTTCAGAGGGCATGGAAGTAAGAACCGATTCAATTCGTGCGATTACTGCGAGGCGGATGGCCGTAGAACTTCTTTTATCTAATCATCCGAATGAATGCTTTACATGCCCTAAAAACCTTGAATGTGAACTGCAGGCACTAGCAGCTGAGCTCAATGTAAGAGAAATCAGATGGGAAGGCGACCGGATGGACTATCCAAAAGACTTAACGAGTGATGCCATTGTCAAAGATGCCAACAAATGCATTTACTGCAGGCGCTGTGAAACAGCCTGCAATAAAGTTCAGACCTGCGGCATACTTTCTGGCATCGGCCGCGGATTTGAAGCTTTTGTTGGGCCTTTTGGTAATATTCCTATGGTTGAATCTTCTTGTACCTATTGCGGCCAGTGTGTTCAGGTATGTCCAACGGCAGCACTTACAGAAGTTTACCATATGGATAAGGTTTGGGAGGCTATCAATGATCCTGATAAATATGTTATTGTGCAGACAGCCCCAGCTATTCGTGTAGCTATTGGCGAACTATTTGGCATGGAAGCTGGAACGATTGCAACAGGTAAAATGGTTACAGCGCTGAAACGGATGGGATTTGATGCTGTATTTGATACGGATTTTGGAGCAGACCTTACTGTTATGGAAGAAGCAGCAGAACTGATTTATCGGATCAAAAACAACAAAACACTTCCTATTTTAACAAGCTGTTGCCCAGCGTGGGTTAAGTTTATTGAGCACCAATTTCCAGAGCTTCTCGAAATCCCATCAACTTGTAAATCACCGCACATTATGTTCGGAACAATTGCCAAAACCTACTATGCAGAAAAAAATAATATTGACCCTGATAATATTGTGGTTGTCTCAGTTATGCCGTGTATTGCAAAAAAAGCAGAAGCTAAGCGTCCAGAACTTACAAAGGATGAACACAATAATGTTGATATTGTCGTAACAACCCGGGAACTTGGTAAAATGATTAAAGAAGCAGGGATTGATTTTAAAAACCTTCCTGATACTGAATTCGACAAACCTCTTGGTGAGACAACGGGGGCTTCAGTTATATTTGGAACAACCGGAGGCGTTATTGAAGCAGCACTTCGAACAGCCTATGAATGGATGACAGGTGAAGAACTTAAAAATGTAGAGTTTGAGCAGCTAAGAGGACTGGATGGCGTACGAGAAGCAACTGTCGACGTCGGCGGAAAAGAACTCCATATTGGCATCGCCCATGGGCTAGGTAATGCACGTATTCTTTTAGAAAATATCCGTGATGGCAAATCCAAGTATCACGCAGTAGAAATTATGGCATGTCCTGGAGGATGTATTGCAGGAGGCGGACAGCCTTATCACCATGGAAATGATGAAATTGTTAAGAAAAGACAGCAAGATATTTATGATGAGGATAGAAGAAAGAAAGTTAGAAAATCTCATGAAAATAAAGAAATTCTAGAGCTTTATAAAGAGTACCTGGGTGAGCCATTTGGTGATCTTGCCCATAGGCTGCTGCATACTCATTATGAAGAACGGGAAAGGATATAGATTCTAAATACCTTGAATTTAAAGATGTGAAATCTATACCATAGTCCCATACAAAGCACATGGAAAATCAAAATGCCATGTGCTTTGCATGGTGAAAACGATGGGGGAGCTGCCAAATATCCAATAGAAATGCACATTTATGTAGAGTAGATGTTGGCAAATTTACATAAGGTAGAGTGAAGAGGAAAGTAAAAACTGCTAAAAACGAATTATTTGATGAATTTTATGGAAAATTAAAAGAATAAGCATTATAATTAAAATAAGGTGCATAATTATTTTAGTATTTTCTAAAACAATTACTAAAAATGATTTATAATATTTGTCTATCATCATGTACTAAAGTTTTAGGTAGATGATTTTATTTACACAGAGTTTGGACATGCTATAGATACTTAAGGAGGAGATATATGTTATTACGAAAGAAGATTCCAATAACTATTATATCTTTAGTCACAATTCCGCTTATTATACTAAGTATTATTGTTTATACATACACGTCAAGAGCGCTTATTGAAACCAATAAAACACGTATTAAAAATATATCTCAAATCGAGAGTGAAAACTTAAATAACATTATAAGTTCACATACAAGGCAGCTTGAGCTTACGGCAAGAATGGGAGAAATAGTCGATTTATTTATTCTTGACGATAATAATATGCTGGCTGATAATGATTGGATGGTGAGGGAAACAGCAAACCATGCCCTTGAAACGACGCTAGCTGAGTCCAAAGAACTTGACAATGCTTTTGCGGCCAATCTAGAAGGAAAAGTTATTCTTAGCGGGAGAAAGGAATTTCTTAAATCCAATATAAGCAGCAAACAGTATTTTGCAGATGCCCTTAGCGGGAAAACTGTCATCAGCAATATCATTCAAGATAGTGACGAAGGGAAAAAAGTCGTTGTTATTGCAACGCCTATTCATAATGAAAAAGATAAGGTGATAGGGGTTCTAGGGCATACATTAAGTGTGGAGTACTTTAAAAACAAGATTGCCAACATTAAAATGAGTAACCAAGGCTATGCCTATATTGTTGATGCCGAAGGGATTATACTTGCACACCCAGATCGGGAAAGAATTGGCACACGCATTGAGAATGATGTCATTTATAATATTGTTAAGGGAATTAAAAATGATGAAATGCCATTAGCAGGTGAAGGAACTTATTTCTATAGGGGTAAGCATAAATATATGGCATACAGCGTACTTCCTCAAATCAATTGGGTCATTGTGTTTGCGCAAAACCAAACCGAGATGAATGAGGCAGCAAGAATTGTATTTATTCTTATTTCCTTAACGACGTTAGGGTTTGTTATATTATCGCTGGCTATGAGTGTAGAAGTATCGAAGTCTATTACAGAACCTATAGATCAGCTCATAGGTACTATGGATAAGGCAGCAGAAGGAGACCTTACTTCTAAGTGTGAAATTGAATCTGAAAATGAGTTTGGTAAGCTCGCAAATAACTTCAATGCTATGCTTAGTCAGCTCAGCTCAAGTTATGATGAATTAAACTCCGTTTATAATCAGCTGAGTGCAGCTGAAGAAGAACTGCGGGCGCAATATGATGAACTCCAAAAAAGTGGAGATGAGCTTAGGAAGAGTGAAGAAAAGTACAAGCTGGCTATTGAAGGCGCTAATGATATTATTTGGGAATGGGACCTTGAAAAGAAAATCTTTTATGTGTCAGATAAATGGAGTGATATTGTAGGGGGAGAACCTATTCAAAATCTGCCATTTGATAAATTCACAAAGCTTATTTACAAAAAGGATGTTCGAAAAGTTATTAAAAAGATGAAAAAACATATTAACCGTCATACAGAATTTTATAAAAGTGAATTTCGTATTAGATCAGAGAATGGTGAATTGATATGGCTGCTTGCAAGAGGAAAGGCTCTTCGGAACAAAGAAGGTAAAGTGATTAAAGTAGCAGGGTCTATGACAGATATTACGGAAAGAAAAGCAATCGAGAACAAGATTAAGGACATGGCTTACTATGACGCACTAACTAAGCTGCCAAATCGTATTTTATTTATGGAAAAACTAGAAACAGAGCTTAAAAGAGCCAAGGAGCAATATACATTCGGCGCAGTGATGCTGGTAGATCTGGATAACTTTAAAAATATCAATGATACCCTTGGGCATGACTATGGGGATAAGCTCCTTAAAGCTATTGCAGATGAGCTGCGCCTAATTATCACAGATAATAATATGGTCTGCAGATTTGGCGGAGACGAGTTTCTTGTACTTATTCCAGACGTAGGCAGCGAACGGGAAGTCACTGATTTTACGAAAAACATACTTAGTATTTTTGAAGATCCTTTTATCATTAATGACAAACTTACATACATTACGGCAAGTATCGGAATATGTATTTATCCAAAAGATGCAGAAGATACTGGCACAATTCTAAAAAATGCCGATGTGGCTATGTATACAGCTAAATCTTTAGGCAAAAACATGTTTTTGTTTTTTGATGATGAAATGTCAAGTGGCCTTGAGCGCAAGCTCAAAATCGAAGCTATTTTAAGAGAAGCCTTACTTAATAACAGTTTTGAGCTTTATTATCAGCCGCAGATTGATGTTAAGTACAATAAAATTATAGGTTTCGAAGCACTGCTAAGGCTTAATTCTAAGGAGTTAGGATTCATTTCTCCTGCTGAATTTATTCCTATTGCAGAAGAAACAGGTATTATTAAGGAAATCGGAGCGTGGTGCCTAAAAACCGCTTGCATGAAAAATAAAGAATGGCGGGATAAAGGCTATGATTTTGAATCGATAGCGGTTAATATATCTACGGTTCAATTTCAGCAAAACAACTTTATTGAAATCGTTACAAACATATTAGAAGAAACTAAACTTGAACCAGAGTTTTTAGAAATTGAAATTACAGAATCCGTATTAATACGTTCACTTGAGAAAAATATCGAAATCTTGGAGAGACTCCGAGAAATTGGCGTTAAAATTGCTCTTGATGATTTTGGAACAGGCTATTCTTCATTTAACTATTTAAGGATGCTTCCTATTAACACATTGAAGATTGACAAGTCCTTTATTGATGGGATCTGTTCAGGGCCAAAAGAAGAAGCCATTGCATACGGCATGATTCAGCTGGCCCATCAGATGGAGCTGGAGGTTGTCGCAGAAGGGGTAGAGGATGAAAAACAATTGGAAGTCTTGCAGGCTAAAGAGTGTGACAAGGTCCAAGGGTATCTATTCAGTAAACCGCTTCCTGCTTATGCAGCAGAGCAGCTGATAGTGAATTTCTAAAAAAAGTATTTATAGATTTCACATTTTTATGTTCAAGTTATATTGAGGTGGGACGTGATGTGGAATCTTTTTGAAAAACACCTTTTAATAGATGAGTATTTTAAGTTTTATGTTGTTTCTCTATAATATAAGAATAAATAAGCACTGATGATTGTATTAATCACTTAAGAACTGGGCGTAAGCCCAGTTCTTTTTTTGCAGAAATCATAATCTTTGTATTAAGAGTAATGGAATCCTAAGGGGGAGGGTCTTGGTTTTTTAATCATCTTTAATTCAGCATATACAGTAACGACAAAACATATTTTCTATCATATAAAAGATGAAACAATTCTTGTCAGGATGTACCCGTAGTTACCGATTTTTTTTATTTATAATTGTATAATCAGTAATAAAGAAGGTGCAAGCGAGCCTAAGAAATTTAACATCAAAGGATGGAGGTATGAAAGATGGGTTATAGACTTACTACGACTCGATTTGATAAATATTTAACGAATTTATCCGAAACATTTGATATATATGCGCCTGTCGTTCAAAAAGGGAAAGGAATGTATTCTGATACAGAGGTTGTGGGGTATGGTAAGATTACTTGTTTTGATGAAATAGTATTTGATAAAAAGTCTTATTATTCACCAAAGGAAGTCTTTTATCCTATTCGAGAAACCTTGTTCTATTTTTTAAATGATGAACTTAAAGAAGCCCCCTTAGATATAAGGCCAATTATCTTATTTGTAAGGCCTTGTGATATTAATGGCATTATGCGGCTTGATACAATGTTTTTAGAAAATGGGGGGATTAAGGATTATTATTATTTAAGAAGAAGACAACTGCTTAAATTTATCATGATTGAATGCACTGAAGGATTTGATACGTGTTTTTGTGTGTCTATGGGAACGAATAAAACTGATCAGTATGACGGTGTTATACGGGTACAAGACGAAAAGATCTTATTTGATACAGATGATGAAAAACTTTTAACTTCTGCTTTAGAAGAAAATCCCAAAGAAGTGTTTACCCCAAGATTTATTGAAGAAAATAAGGTGAAGGTTACTATACCTGAGCCGGATTTAGTGACAAAAGACGTTTTTGAGCACGAAATTTGGACCGAATATACCCAAAGATGTATTGCATGCGGACGATGTAACACATCTTGTATCACGTGCTCATGCTTTACAATGCAGGATGTTAAATCCAGTGATAATGATCATCTTGGAGAAAGAAGAAGAGTTTGGGCCGGCTGTCATGTAGATGGCTTTACAGATATGGCAGGGGGGCATAGCTTCCGCAGCAAAAATGGCGAGAAAATGCGTTTTAAAACAATGCATAAAATTAATGATTACTATAAAAGATTTGGCACACATATGTGCGTTGGATGCGGCAGATGTGATGATGTCTGTCCGGAGTATATATCTTTTTCAAAATGTATTAACAAGCTTAATGACATCATAAGTGAGGGGGGTTCAAATGATTAATCCATATTTACCAAGACCTTATACGCTTTTAAACATTACAAAAGAAACAGAAATAGATTATACCTTTAAAGTAGCTTATAAAGGCAGCCTTATAGGCGGACAGTTTATGGAGCTTTCACTGCCTGGAGTAGGAGAAGCCCCTATATCTATCAGTGACTTTGATGAAACCTCGTTAGATATGACGATACGTAAGGTAGGCCGGCTGACAGATCAAATTTTCGAACTAAAGCCTGGAGATAAAATTTATATGAGAGGTCCTTATGGCAATGGATTTGATCTAGATCAATTTAAAGGGAAAGATTTAACTGTAATTGCAGGAGGAACCGGTCTTGCACCAGTTAAGAACCTCATACGTCATTTTATTATGCACCAAGAAGAAGTTCAAAGTCTTGAGATTCTTTTAGGTTTTAAAACGCCGCAAGATATTTTGTTTGGTGAAGAAATCAAGAAATGGGCCGATCAATGCCCGACTTACCTTACAGTAGATCAACGGGCTGAGTATTGGAATGGCCTAACGGGACTTATTACAAAACATGTCAGCCTGCTTAATCTTGAAAACATTAAAGAAAAAACAGCTGTTGTTGTAGGCCCTCCGATTATGATGAAGTTTATGACCCTTGAACTTTTAAAGCAAGGATTTTTAGAAGAAAACATTTGGGTTTCTTTTGAAAGAAAAATGAGCTGCGGCATCGGAAAATGCGGGCACTGCAAAATTGATGAGACCTATGTATGTTTAGAAGGTCCTGTATTTAATTATATAAAAGCTAAAAATTTATTGGATTAGGAGGAAAGTGCAATGAGTGTTAACCGAAAAGTAATTGCTAAAAATGCTTATAGAATTACTAAAACCAGAAACAAAACAGCCCTAAGAATAAGAGTGCCGGGCGGTCACCTTGAAACGAAATATTTTCCTCTTATTCAATCTATTGCTGAAGAATATGGAAACGGAACAGTACACTTCACAACAAGACAAGGATTTGAAGTTCCCGACATAGATTTTGAATGTATACCTGAAATTAATGTAAAAATCAAGCCGCTTATAGAAGCACTAGGTCTTGAAATGGTTGTGCAGGACGGAGGATACCCAGCAGCGGGAACAAGAAATATTTCAGCTTGCATTGGGAATAGAGTTTGTCCTTACGCTAATGATGATACGACAAAGGTAGCTCAAAATTTGGAGAAAGCCGTTTACCCGCACGATTTTCATTTTAAGATTGCAGTAACAGGTTGTCCAAATGACTGTATTAAAGCACATATGCAGGATTTTGGCATCATATGCGTGACGGAGCCTAAGTACGATGCATCCAGGTGTATTAGTTGTGAAGCTTGTGTTAAAAACTGTAAAAAGAAAGTTACAGGGGCTTTAACAATGAAAAATTATACAGTTGAAAGAGACCACGATAAGTGTATTGGCTGTGGTGAATGTATTTTAAAGTGTCCAACAGGCGCTTGGACAAGAAGTGAAAAGAAGCTTTACCGCATGGTGATCATGGGAAGAACAGGCAAGAAAAATCCAAGGCTTGCAATGCCTTTTATTAAATGGGCAACGGAAGAAGTCATCACTCAAATCATTAAAAATACCTACCGCTATGTAGATAAATATATTGATCGCTCACTGCCTAAGGAACATATAGGTTATATAGTAGACCGTACAGGTTACAAGGTCTATAAAGAAGAAGTTCTTGAGGGAGTAGTCCTTAACCAAGAAGCCAAAGTTGCTGAAAACATTCAGTGGTCTGGTTACTGGTATAATCAAGAAGAAAACTTTAAATAGGAGGGGCATATGAAAGAAACATTTATGCTTGAAGATTTATTAGACGTACTCATTCAGCTGGAGGCCCTAGGAAGCAAACACTACAGAAAGCTTAGCACTATTGCAGCGGATGAAAAATCAAAAGAACTCTTTTTGCATCTAGCTGACGAAGAACGCAATCATCAGGCAGCTTATGAAAAATATAAACAGCAAAAAATAGCTTTTGAAAGCAACAGTATAAATGATGAATACCGCGCCTATGTATCAGCTTTATTGGAAAATGCATTATCTTTTTTAAAGAAGGATGAAAAGGCTGAGGACTTAAATGAAGCTTATCATTTAGCGATAAAGTTTGAGAAAGAAACACTGCTTTTCTTGAATGAAGTAAAGTCTATCATTGATAAGCGATACGAAAAAGCTATTGAAACCCTGATTGATGAAGAGAGAAGACATTTAAAACTATTACTGGAAATGAGATAGGGGGAATTAAGATGTATAACGAATTAACGAATAAAATTTCTGATTTAGGAGCGTCTAAGGTTCAGCTGCTGAAAGAAAGTAAATTGAAATACTGGGTTTTATCTATGCTTGCGGGGATTTATGTAGGAATCGGTACACTGCTTATATTCAGCATAGGGGGATATCTAGGGGATGTACCTTATAGAAGAATTGTTATGGGGCTTAGCTTTGGTATTGCTCTCAGCCTTGTAGTCATGGCCGGGGGAGAGCTTTTTACAGGGAATAATATGGTGATGAGTATTGCCTCGCTTAATAAACGGGTAAAATGGAGGGGGACCTTTAAAGTATGGATTTATTCTTTCTTTGGCAACTTGGCAGGAAGTGTACTGCTTGCATGGCTGTTTGTAATGGGCGGCGGTGCAAAAGGGAGTGTTGGAGAGTTTATTATTAAAGTCAGCGAGACCAAGATGAACGCAGGCTTTTCTGAACTGTTTTTTAAAGCTATTTTATGCAATATGCTTGTGTGTTTAGGAGTACTTTGCGGCATCAAGCTTAAGGAAGAAACTGCGAAACTAGTTATGATTTTTTGGTGTCTTTTTGCCTTTATCACCCTAGGATTTGAGCATAGCGTAGCGAATATGACACTTTTATCTATCGGGCTTATGATTCCAAACGGGGGAGCCCTCAGCTTTGCGGGATTTCTAAATAATATGATTCCTGTTACACTTGGCAATATGGTTGGAGGAGCTGCTTTAATAGGTATAAGCTACTATATAGTTGGAAAGGATAAAAAACATAAGGAAGCAGCCTGTTAAGATAAGTTAGAATAAGGTATAATTTTCCTTGACAGCCTAAAGCCTGGGATGTAGAATTATTTATAAATATAGCTTAAATTCTGAATGATCTTTTAAGCTATTGAAGCATTCCAGCCTTTAAAAATGATAAAAACGAAATCAGGAGGTTTGATAGCATGAAAAAGTATATTTGTACAGTTTGCGACTATATTTATGATCCAGAACAAGGAGATCCAGATGGAGGCATCGCCCCAGGAACAGCATTCGAAGATATTCCGGATGATTGGGTTTGTCCAGTATGTGGTGTAACAAAAGACGATTTTGAAGTAACGGAGTAATTTCAAACATATAAAAAAGCCGGAGAGCTGCTCTTATAAGCGTTCTCTGGTTTTTTGTTTTTTTAGGTATCGGAAGTAACTTAAAGTTAAAGATGTGAAATCTATATATTTAACGGATTTAATGAAAAGTTAATCATTATGTAGTATAATAAATAAAGTAAATATCAGGTAATTATAAGAAGAGCCGTTAGGGGGGGAACATTTGACAATTTCAATGCTGCAAAGCGGAGATGAACTGCAATCAATGCACCATATAACCTATAAAGTGATTAAACTCCTAGGTAGCGGAGGACAGGGCGAAGTTTATGAAGTAGAAGCAAAGGGTAAACGATATGCCTTGAAATGGTATCATGTACATATGGCGAGCCGAAGCCAAAGGGCTATTATCGATCAGTTGACTGAAAACGGCAAGCCGGATGAACGTTTTTTGTGGCCTGTTGATATTATTGAGGCGCAGCAGACCTTTGGCTATATTATGGACTTAAGACCTGCCGCCTATAAAAGCATAGTAGATTTAATGAAAAGACGGGCAGAACCTTCTTTTAAGGCACTATGCACTGCTGGATTTAATTTGGCTGACTGCTTTCAAAAGCTGCATTCACTTGGATACAGCTATTGTGATATTTCATTTGGCAATACTTTTCTAAACCCTGAAAACGGAGAAATTTTAGTCTGTGATAATGATAATGTCATTGTTTATGGTATGACCACAAGCAGTGTACAAGGAACCCTCGGGTTTATGGCCCCTGAAATTGTAATGGGTGAAAAAGGGCCATCTGCTGAAACCGATCTTTTTTCACTGGCTATTCTGCTTTTTTATATGTTTATGCTGCACCATCCTTTAGAAGGGGCAAAGGAAGCTAATATCAGGTGTTTTGATGCGGCAGCCAAACAAAAAATCTATGGACAAAGTCCGCTGTTTATATGGGACCCCATAGACAAATCAAACAGGCCTATTTCTGGATATCAGGATAATGCTATTATTTACTGGAATGTTTATCCTAAATTTCTTAAAGAGCTTTTTGCAACTGCCTTTACGGAGGGGCTTAAAAATCCTAGAAAAAGGGTGGTAGAAAATCAGTGGAAAAGGGCTTTTGTTGAGCTTCGAGATAGCATCGTCATTTGTCCTTACTGCGGAGCAGAAATCTTTTATCAGGAAAGTATAGCCATTGGAGCAGATAATATCTGCTGGAATTGTAATAAAGGTATTATGCCGCCGCCGCGGCTTAAAATAGGAAACCGACTGATTGTACTTGATAAAAATACAGTGCTTTATGAACATCATATTTATAATGATTTAAATTTAAGTGAGCGGGCAGCTCAAATTTCAAGACACCCCAGTGATCCTAATAAATGGGGGCTGATGAATTTAGGCAAGAGGGACTGGGTCTTTACAAAGCAGGATGGAACAAAGGTAAGTGTAGCACCCGGGAAAAATGCGCCGCTGATTTCCGGAGCAAAAATTGATTTTGGGAGTAGCGAAGGAGAAATAAGGATATTTTAGTTTTGCATATACATGTATAACATCAGAGATTTCTAAAGATAGCGTTATAGGGTATCACGTAATGATAAGAACTAAGGAGGATTGAGTAAATGACAGAAGGATTTAAAAGACCAGGGGGAGAGATGGCTTCTAGGCCCCTTCACTTTATATGGATTGTAGATTGTTCAGGTTCGATGATGGGAGAAAAGATTCAGTCGCTTAATTATGCGATCAGACAGACAATACCGGATATGCAGAGTGCGGCAGATGAAAATCCTAATGCACAGCTTTTTATACGTGCTGTTAAATTTTCAGAAGGTGCCAGCTGGCATATTGCTGCACCAACTCCTATTGAAGCCTTTGAATGGATCGACTTAGAGGCGGATGGGGTGACGGATATGGGCAAAGCTTTTGAACTGGTAGCAGACCAGCTGCAGATGCCGCCGATGCCTGAACGGGCACTGCCTCCTGTTCTTGTGCTGCTTTCAGATGGGCAGCCGACCGATCAGTATAAAAAGAGTCTTGAGCGTTTGCTAAGTCTACCTTGGGGGAAAAAAGCTGTGAAGATTGCTATTGCCATAGGCAGTGATGCAGATCTTACTGTACTTCAGGAATTTATGAATAATAATGAGCTTCCAGTGCTTCAGGCTAACAATCCACAGGCGCTGATTAAGTATATTAAGTGGGCTTCAACGATTGCTAAGCAGGTATCATCGCCAAACAGCAGCGTCATAGGAATGAGTTCACAAAAAACAGCTATTGATACAGCTGCTCTGCCGATTGCCTCTGATGAAGACAGTGATGTCTGGTAGACCCAAATGATGAAATGGAATGTAATAGGCGAATGTATTCAAGGGGCTTCTCATATAAGAGGGGGCAAACCCTGTCAGGATGCTTTGAAAACCTGCCATATAGGAAATAAAGGAATTATCTGCACGTTAGCAGATGGGCACGGAAGTGAGCAGTGTAAGTACAGTGCAGATGGTGCACGGATTGCAACGGCGGTTGCCTTGTCGATCTTAGAAACAATGGTTTGGCATACTTTGGATGAAGCATTATATGATGAAATCAGAAACTTAAAAGATGTTACGCTTCCAAAAAGGATAGAACGGGAATGGAAAGAAGAAGTGCGTCTTTTTCATCAGATGAGACAAAGAGAAGCAGCTGAAACAGACAAGGCACTTTATAAGCTTTATGGCACCACCTTAATCATTTTATTTGTGACAGCAGACTTTATTTTTGCAATGCAGATTGGAGATGGCGACCTCTTAGTTGTATTTGATGGAGGAGAAACATCATGGCTTCTGGAGATGGAACATCAGCTTGGGACGGAAACCTACTCTTTGTGTCAAAATCACAGCTGGAAATATTTTAGGAACAAGCTCATTCCTCTTTCCGAGCATACAGCCGTTCCTCAGCTTTTTTTAGCCAGCACAGATGGGTACGCTAACAGCTTTATTAGTTCAGAAGACTTTTTGAAAATCGGAAGGGATTATCTTAGTCTTTTTAAAGCACATTCGCCCAAGGTGATACAAGAGCATCTTAATGAGTGGCTGAGTGATGCATCAGCAAGCGGCAGCGGAGATGACATAACCTTTGTGCTCGTTTATAATGAATCTTTAGAGCGATCTTTTGGAGGCTAGGGGGCTATGAGAAAAAAGATAGTGAGCAAGCTGATTGAACTTAAAGATCTATATGGTGAAGAAATACTTTCGAATAAGAGAAGGCTGATAGCTTTTATAAAGGATTACTTTCCCTTTGCAAAGCGTGAACACAGCCTGCTTGCAAAAGGCATGGAGATAGGCCTCTATCAGACGATGAAGGACTGTGACATTCATAACTGCATTTTGATGCGCAATAAGTGTATTGACAGGCTGCATAAAGAAAAAAATATGGATAGACGGAGTGCGGAAGATGCTGTAGATCTTTGGATCAGTTTTATCAAAAAAGAGAGAGGAATGGATACAGCGTTCAGCGAAGACAAACTACTCCTTGAAAAAGCAGATGAAGCAGCTAAGGTTCAGCTTAAGGCCTATCATAAAACGGCTGAACTAGGGGATGTTGAGGCTATTTTAAATATTGCTCACAGCTATTATAACGGCGAAGGCATAAGCCAAAGCTATGAGGAAGCTATGAAATGGTATAAAAAAGCTGCCAAGCTTCATCAAGTAGATGCGATGAATTATATCGGCAACATTTATTATATGGGACAGGGTGTAGGGCAGGACTATGAAGAAGCTTTAAAATGGTATCAAAAGGCAGCTTCTTTAGAAAGTGCTGTTGCAATGAATTACATAGGAAATATGTATTATGAAGGTAAAGGTGTTCAAGCAGATATAAAGGAAGCCCTAAAATGGTATCAAAGGGCTGCAAGACTTGGAAACTATACAGCTATGTTTAATATTGGTTACATGTATTATCAGGTGCAGATCGGTGAGCATACGGAGTCTTTACACTGGTATCAGGAAGAAGCCGAAAAAGGCAACATGGATGCCATGAACCACCTGGCCTATATGTACCATACTGGAGATGGAGCTCCTCAGGACTATGAGAAAGCTTTAAGCTTATACCATGAGATTGCAAAACGGGGGCAGACTTCTGCAATGATCTGGATTGCTTATATGCACTTAAACGGCCAAGGTGTGAAAAAAGATTATCATGAGGCCATGAAGTGGTGTAAAAAAGCAACGTATACATTAGAGTAACGATAATATTTTAAAAAAGGGTTATCATAATGGAGTAGTCATTATGATACCTCTTTTTTTAAAATGATTATTTCTTTGTATGGTGATTTAAAATTTACAAAAAATACTTATAAACACTTGATTTTTAATTTAAATACAGATATACTAACTTTATTAATTTACAAATTTAACAGTTTAAAACTTTAACATAGTAAAGTGAGGGAGAACATGAAAAATTATACACTGCATATTCCGGAAGGAGTAAAAGATTATATCGGTATTGAAGCTTATCAAAAAGAAAAGATTCAAAACCGTATCAAAGAAGTTTTTTATAAATACAGTTACAATCTGATCGAGACGCCCACTTTTGAATACTTAGATGTTTTTACTTTAGGAGAAACGAACTATCAGCAGACGCAGCTTTATCATCTTATTACAAGGCAGGGAGAACTGGCGGCCTTAAGAAGTGATATGACAAGAGCTATTGCAAGAGTAGTGTGTACGCAAAACAGCAATATGCCTATGCCGCAGCGCTACAGCTATATGGCTAGCAGCTTCAGATATCCAGAACGTTATCAAGGCAAACTTCATGAGTTTACACAGGCGGGGATTGAACTGATCGGCAAAAACTGCTTAGAAGCAGATGCAGAAGTGATTAAAGCAGCTATAGAGGCACTTAAAGCAGCAGGTCTTAAAGAGTTTACGCTGCATATCGGCAGCAGTGAGTTTTTAGAATATATGTTAAGTGATATTGGTCTAGGAAGTGAAGAAAAGGCAGCTGTTTATAAAGCGATTGAGCAAAAAGATGCGGTTAAGCTTAAAGCTATATTAGAGTCTGCACATATTGATAAAGAAATGCTGAGTGTTCTTTTGGAACTGATACAGTGTGCCGGAAAAATTGATCTCTTAAGAAGTATCAAAGAAAAAATTACTTCAGCTAAATCTAAGGAAGCTTTAGAGTACCTTGAAAACGTGTATGAAATCCTAGAAGAATATGAAATTAATCAGTATATACTTTTTGATTTTAGTATTTTGTCGTATGGGAAGTACTATACAGGCATTATGTTTCAGGCCTATACCCATGGCATTGGCAGCGCAGTGGTAGAAGGGGGAAGATATGATTCGCTTTTAAATAAGTTTGGCAGAGATCTCCCGGCTGTTGGATTTGGGATAGATGTCAACCTGCTGCTTCAAAAAATGATTAAAGAAAATCCAATTGCTAACTTCATTAGCCGAAGAACACTGATTGCTTATACAAAAGCAGCAAGAAAGACTGCTCTAAGAGAAGCAGACAGACTGAGAAAACAAGGGCTGGTCGTTGAAAACAGCTTTTTTGATACACTGGAAGAAGCCAGAGCTTATGCGGGAGCAATTGGGATTGGCGGCGTACTATACTTTAAGGATGGCGACCAGGTAGAGGTGCACAATCTTGCAGAAAATACTGTGCAGGAAACAACCGTTGGGGAATTATAAAAGGAGGTATTTATGAATCAGATTACATTTGCACTGGCAAAAGGAAGACTTGCCAAAAAAGCAATGGGCATATTAAAGCAAATAGGCATTGAGTGTAAAGAGATGGAAGGAGAAAGCCGTAAGCTGCTTTTTACCAGCGATGACGGCAATTATAGGTTCTTTTTATCAAAGGCTTCAGATGTTCCTACCTATGTAGACTATGGTGTTGCAGATATCGGCATTGTAGGAAAAGATACGATTGTTGAAGAAAATAGAGATGTTTATGAAGTGCTTGATCTAGGTTTTGGTGCCTGCCAAATGGCAGTTGCCGGAGAGCCAAAGAAAAAAGAACTGCTTGAAGGCGGAGGATTTTTAAGAGTTGCAACTAAATATCCTTACATAGCCAAAAAGTATTTTGAAAAGACCAATAGGCCTGTCGAAATCATTAAACTGAACGGCTCAGTAGAGCTTGGTCCGATCGTCGGATTATCTGATGTAATCGTTGATATCGTTGAAAGCGGCAAAACCCTTGAAGAAAATGGTCTTGTTGTTCTAGAGCACATTATCCCACTATCTGCAAGATGCATTGTGAATACTGCAAGTCTCAAAGTCAAACATGATGAGATCAGAAGCCTTTTAAATAATATCGAATCAGTTATGGGGGATTTGAAATGATTAAAATAATTGATAACCAGGAAGATAAAAATAAATTTTTAAAAGCCCTTGAAGTAAGAGGCAATATGGACACTGGTAAGTATGCACTGGCAGCCAAGCAAATTGTAGAAGATGTTAGAACAAACGGAGATGCTGCCCTTTTTAAATATACAGCCATGTGGGACTCAGAATTAGTTAACAAAGAGACCATTAAAGTCACAAAAGAAGAAATGAAAGCTGCTTTTTACAAATTAGATGAAGAACTTCAGGAAGCTATTATGCTTGCAGGCGGAAGGATCCAGCAGTTTCATCAAAAACAGAAACAAAATACCTGGATGGATGTTAAAGAAAACGGAGAAATCTTAGGTCAAAGAGTTACGCCTCTAGATACAGCCGGGGTTTATGTACCCGGCGGAAAAGCGGCTTATCCGTCATCAGTACTGATGAATGTTATTCCGGCTAAAGTAGCTGGGGTTAAACGTATTGTGATGGTTACACCTGCTTCAAAAGATGGAACAGTTCAAACAGAAGTTTTAGCCGCTGCTTATGTAGCTGGCGCGGATGAAGTCTATAAAATAGGCGGGGCTCAGGCAGTTGCTGCCTTAGCCTTTGGAACAGAGACTATTCCAAAAGTGGATAAGATCGTAGGCCCAGGTAATATCTATGTGACCCTCGCTAAAAGAGAAGTGTTTGGCTATGTTAATATTGACTCTATTGCAGGGCCAAGTGAAATCTTAGTGATTGCTGATCAAAGTGCTAATCCTACCTTTGTGGCAGCTGACTTACTGTCTCAGGCTGAGCATGATGAACTGGCATCAGCTGTGATGATTACAACAGATAAAGCCTTAGCGGGTAAAGTACAGGAGGAAGTTGCAAGACTCTATGAACTGCTCCCAAGAAAAGAGATTCTTAAAGAGTCTCTGGAAAATTACTGTGCCATTATTATTGAAGAAAGCACAGATGCAGCCTGCATGCTTTCAAACCAAATTGCGCCAGAGCATTTAGAACTTGCCGTTTCGGCTCCTTTTGAAGTGTTGACAAAGATTACTCATGCAGGGGCTATCTTCTTAGGACACTATACACCGGAACCAGTAGGCGATTATATGGCAGGACCAAACCATGTTCTTCCGACTAATGGAACAGCCAGATTTTTCTCACCTCTTGGGGTAGATGACTTTGTGAAAAAAAGCAGCATTCTTTCCTTTACCAAAGAAGCCCTTATGCCGCTCGGAAATAAAATTGTAAAATTTGCAGAAAGTGAAAGGCTTTATGCCCATGCGTTATCTGTTCAGGTAAGACTTGATGAGGAGATGGGAAAATGAAATTATTAAGAGAAAGATTTAAAGAGATGCAGCCTTATCATTCAGATTATATTACAGAAGGCATTAAGCTGGATGCCAATGAAAATCCTTACCCGATTCTTCCGGAAATGATTGAGCATATGCAAAGCTGGATCAGCACAATGAGGATTTCACGTTATCCCGACACAGATAGTACAAAGCTTAGAGAGGCTGTTGCAGAGGCTTACGGTGTCAAAGCAGAAAATGTAATATGCGGCATAGGGTCTGATGAGCTGTTAGATTATATTTTAAGAGGAAGCATTGACCAGGATGATACGGTTTTAGCGCCTTTTCCATCATTTAGCATGTATCCGCAGTTTACGATATTAAACGCCGGGCAGATGATACAGGTTCCTTTAAAAGAAGATTTTTCATATGATGCAGACGCACTCCTAAGTGCAGTTAAAGCCCATCAGCCAAAAGTGGTTTTTCTCTGCAATCCTAACAACCCGACGGGGAGCCTGCTTACTTTAGATGAAATACGTCAGATCACCGAAGCGGCCAATGGCCTTGTTGTGGTGGATGAAGCTTACGGAGAGTTTTGCGAAGTATCAGCGCTGCCTTTCATAGAAGCATTTGATAATATTATTATTCTTAAAACCTTTTCAAAAGCCTATGCCTTAGCTGGGGCAAGAGTTGGCTATGGCATAGGGTGTAAAGCACTTATCGAGATGCTAAATACAGTAAAAATTCCTTACAACCTCAATGTTTTTTCTCAGGAGATTGCAGTATGGGCTATTTCAAATAAAAATTTGTTTGAACCGATCATCGAAAAAATCAAACTAAACCGTGATAGACTATATAAGAGCCTTTTAGCGCTTGACCTTCGGGTTTATCCTTCCTATACTAATTTTATATGGCTGGAAATACCTGAAGAAGCTTATAAGATGTTGGAAGCTGCAAAGATTTATATCCGAAAAATGAAGTTTAACAACAAACTTTACTATAGAATTACCGTTGGAACCGAAGAAGAAAATGAAGCTTTGTTACAGGTGCTCAGTGACTTTTTAAAGGGCTAAGGAGGAAATGGAATGAGAACGGCAAGTATTCAAAGAGAAACCGCAGAAACAAGCATACTGCTTAGTTTAAACATTGACGGAGAGGGAAAAACAGATATTCAGACTGGCGTAGGGTTTTTTGATCATATGCTGACCCATATCGGTAAACACGCTTTATGTGATTTGACTGTTAAAGCTAAAGGCGATCTTCATATTGACTGCCATCATACAGTAGAAGACACTGGTATTGTACTAGGTCAGGCGCTGAAAGAAGCCCTTGGCACCAAAGAAGGGATAAATAGATACGGACACGTTATCCTTCCGATGGAAGAAGCACTCATTTTATGTGCTATTGACTTTTCAGGAAGACCTTATGTTGAAATCGATACGCCTTTTACGGCGGATCGAGTAGGTGATTTTGATACTGAAATGACAGAAGAGTTCTTTAGAGCGGTTTGTATTCATGCCGGCATCAATATGCACATTCAGGTTTTAAAAGGTAAAAACAATCACCATATTATAGAAGGGATGTGTAAAGCCTTTGCAAAAGCTATGATGCAGGCTGTCAGTATTAATCCTAGAGTGAAAGGGGTTCCTTCTACCAAAGGAATGTTAGAGGTGTAATATGAAAATAGCAATTATAGATTATGGCGTGGGCAATTTAAAAAGTGTATATAAGGCTTTTTTATCTCTAGGTTTAGAAGCAGTTGTAACTTCTGACACAAAAGAAATTTTAAAGGCAGATAAAGTTGTGCTTCCGGGGGTAGGGGCCTTTAAAGATGCCATGAAAGAGCTAAAGGAAAGAGGGCTTACTGAAGTTATTTATGAAACGGTAGAAAAAGAGAAGCCTTTCCTTGGTATTTGTCTTGGTATGCAGTTGCTTTTTGATAAAAGCTATGAATATGGAGAAGTAGAAGGCTTAAAACTTTTACGAGGAGAAATCGTTAAACTAGATGTGCCGCTTAAGGTACCGCATATGGGATGGAATACATTAAACTTCAAAAAGAAAGAGCCCCTCTTTACCGGACTTTCGGATAACAGCTATGTGTATTTTGTACATTCCTATTACCTTGAAACCACTGAAGATATTGTAAGCAGTACAACACATTACGGCAAGGAAATTGCCGTATCTGTACAAAAAGATAATATTTTTGGTGCACAGTTTCATCCAGAAAAAAGTGGTGATATAGGACTGACAATGCTAAAGAATTTCGGAGGATTAAAATAATGAAGCTATATCCAGCAATTGATTTAAAAGACGGCAACTGTGTAAGGCTTATTCAAGGAGACTATAATGAAGTAACGGTTTATGGAAGTAATCCGGCGGAAATGGCCAAGAAGTGGGAGAGCCTGGGCGGTGATTACTTACATATAGTAGACTTAGACGGTGCCAAAGAGGGCAAAGGCATTAACGATGAGGCAATTCGGGCTATTGTTTCCGCTATTAACATTCCCATTGAGCTTGGCGGCGGGATCAGAAGTCTGGAGGACATCACAGCCAAACTGGATATGGGAGTAGACCGCGTGATCCTTGGCAGCGCAGCGATTAAAAATAAAGCTTTGGTTAAAGAAGCAATAGATACTTTTGGAGCAGATAAAATTGTTGTCGGCGTAGATGCTAAAGGCGGTATGGTAGCTATCGAAGGATGGCTGGAAGTCACTGATGTATCAGCTCTTGAATTCTGCAAAGAGCTGGAGGCTATCGGGGTAAAGACAGTTATTTATACAGACATTGCAAAAGACGGCATGATGCAGGGGCCAAACATCGAGGAAACGGCCAGACTTGTGGAAAGTACAAAGCTTGACATTATAGCTTCAGGAGGGGTTTCAACTCTTGAAGATCTCAAAAAATTAGAAGCAATCAAAGTGTATGGGGCGATCATCGGCAAAGCACTTTATATCGGGGCGATTCAGCTCGAAGAAGCAGCCAAAATCTTTAAATAGGAGGATCTGATATGCTCAGTAAAAGAATTATACCTTGTCTGGATGTTAAGGGCGGCAGGGTAGTAAAGGGTATTAACTTTGTGAATTTAATTGATGCAGGAGATCCTGTAAAAATTGCAAAAGCTTATAGTGATGCAGGGGCAGATGAAGTTGTTTTTCTGGATATTACAGCTTCTTCAGATGAGCGTAATATTATTTTAGATGTTGTAGAACGTACAGCCAGTGAAGTTTTTATTCCACTTACCGTAGGAGGCGGCATCAGAAGCATTGAAGATATCAGAAATATCCTAAATGCGGGAGCAGATAAAATTTCTATGAATTCCTCAGCTATTAAAGACCCTGACCTTATTAGCAAAGGGGCAGAGCGCTTTGGCAGCCAGTGTATTGTGGTAGCTATCGATGCCAAAAGAAAGCAGGATGGCAGCGGCTTTGAAGTCTATATTCATGGGGGCAGAATTCCAACGGGGATTGATGCCGTAGAATGGGCGAAGCTTGCTGAATCAAGAGGAGCCGGAGAAATTCTTTTAACCAGTATGGATGCTGACGGCACTAAAGCAGGCTATGATTTAGAAGTAACAAGACTGATAAGCGAAGCGGTTTCGATTCCTGTCATTGCTTCCGGAGGAGCAGGCAAAAAAGAGCATTTCTTAGAAGCATTTAAAGAAGGCAAAGCTGACGCAGCACTTGCAGCTTCTTTATTTCATTTCAAAGAACTAGAAATAATTGATCTAAAAAAATACCTTCAGGAGCAAAACGTACCTGTTAGATTATAAGGAGCCAAAGATGACAAAAGAAGCATTTTTAAAGGAAGTTAAATATAACAAAGACGGACTGGTACCTGTTATCGCTCAGGACGTCCATTCAAAAAAAGTTAGAATGATGGCGTATATGAATGAAGAGGCGCTTACTAAGACATTAGAGACAGGCAAAGTACATTACTTCAGCAGAAGCAGAAATGAGCTTTGGTTAAAAGGGGAAACCTCTTCAAACTATCAATACTTAAGAGGCATTAGTATAGACTGTGACGGCGATACTTTACTGCTTCAAATCGAACAGCAAAATGGAATCTCTTGCCACACCGGGAATTCTAGCTGCTTTTTTAGAGAACTAAAAGAAGAAATGAAAACAGCAGCCCCAGCAGAAGAACTGTCCAATGAAGAGGGCAAAGAGCAAAATATGCTTACGGAGCTTTATGATGTTATTTTAGATCGCAAGCTGCATCCTAAAGAAGGCTCGTATACCAATTACTTATTTGATAAAGGGGTTAATAAAATTCTTAAAAAAGTGGGCGAAGAATGTACAGAAGTTGTCATAGCGGCGAAAGAAGACAATAAGGCAGAACTGGCTTTTGAAATATCAGATTTGATGTATCACTTAACCGTACTTATGGCTGAAAAAGGGCTGTCGTGGGAAACGGTAGCTGCTGAACTTAAGAAAAGAAAATAAAGCTAAAAATTTTAAAAAGTATCCATTATTATGCCGATGCCGGATATACTAGTAGAGAGTGCAGTTATAGAAGGAGGCATAATATGTGCAAGAAAAAAGTATGTATTATATTTACTGGCGGGACGATAGCCATGCATTTAGATGAAAAGCTTGGAGCAGCTGTTCCATCCATGACAGGAGAACAGGTGCTTGCTATGATGTCTAGCTCCAAAGTCAGCCAGGAAGTAGATGTAGAAGTCAATAATTTTTGCAATATACCAGGACCCCATATTACCATTGATAAGCTTCTTGAACTCAAAAAACTCATTCAAGATACCTTAAGCCGTGAGGAAATTTCAGGGATAGTGGTAACAGCAGGTACAGATACATTAGAAGAAACTTCTTATTTTATAGATTTAACCATTTGTCATACGAAACCTATTGTATTTGTCGGTGCTATGCGCAACGTTTCAGAACTGGGATACGACGGTGCAAGCAACTTAGCTGCAGGGATTGAAGTGGCAGTTTCAGAAAAAGTTAAAGAAAAAGGTGTGCTTGTTGTACTAAATGATCACATTGATTTGGCCTCAGAAGTGGTTAAGACAGATACATCAGCTCTTGATACCTTTAAATCGCCTTACGGGCCGATAGGTGTCATTGATACCCATGAAATCATTATTTACAGGCATAGCGCATATTCACAGCATATAGATACAAACGCAGTTGAGCGGCGCGTGGACCTTATTAAAGCAGCTCTTGATATGGACGACCGGTTTATTAGAAGTTCTGTTGATTCCGGGGCCCAGGGCCTTATTATAGAAGCTATGGGAAGAGGCAATGTACCGCTGAAGATGCTGGAAGGCATAAAATACGCTTTATCCAAAGGCGTTGTAGTCGTAATTGTTTCAAGAAGCAGTGAAGGCAGAGTTTTTGAAAGCTATGGCTATGAAGGCGGCGGAAAAGACCTTGTTGATGCTGGAGCCATTATGGGCGGCGATATGAAAGGGCTTAAGGCTAGAATCAAGCTGATGCTGGCCCTTGGCAAAACCAAAGATTTGAATGTATTAAAGGCTTTATTTAAAGAACAGGATTATACTTTATAAAAAGTGATGAGTATAAGAACAATAAGAACCAACAAACGAAGCAGATCAAAGAAAGACTGTTTAGCCAGAAGCTATCTTTCCTTGATCTGCTTCGTTTTATATAATGGAATATCAAATCACCTAAAAGCAAAACAGATAACTGATAAAAATGATAATTTAGGGTGTTATATTTAAAAATAACATGTATAATAACTAAAGAAGCAGATTAGAAAGAGAAAGGAAAAGATTATGTCAAAAAAATTAGTACTGGCTGAAAAGCCCAGTGTAGGCAAAGACATAGCCAGAGTTTTAAAGTGCAGTAAAAAAGGAGCAGGCTATTTGGAGGGCAATGACTATGTCGTAACCTGGGCTCTTGGACATCTGGTAGGACTTGCTGACCCGGAGAGCTATGATGATAAATATAAAACATGGAGCATGGAGACTTTGCCGATGCTGCCAAAAGAAATGAAGCTGGTTGTGCTTAAAGAAAGCAGTAAGCAGTATCATTGTGTGAAAGAACTACTTAAACGTAAAGATATTACAGAAGTAATTATTGCAACCGATGCCGGCCGAGAAGGAGAATTGGTTGCGAGGTGGGCATTAAATAAGGCCCACTGTCAAAAACCGCTGAAACGTCTTTGGATTTCTTCGGTGACGGATAAAGCCATCCTTGAAGGGTTTAGACACTTAAAACCAGGGAGCAGCTATGATGCGCTGTATAAGGCAGCTATCTGCAGAGCAGAAGGTGATTGGCTTGTAGGCCTCAATGTTACAAGAGCCCTGACTTGTAAATACAATGCCCAGCTTTCAGCTGGAAGAGTGCAGTCAGCAGCCCTTTACATGGTGGTAAAAAGAGAAGAAGAGATTAAAAATTTTGTACCCAAACCCTACTATACTCTGACGGCTAAATGCCAAGGCTTTCAATTAACCTATGAATCGAAAGATCAAAAGCGGCTTTTTGATGAGAAACTGGCGGATTCTATTTTAAAAAGTGCAGAAGGCAAACCTGCAAAGGTATCCAGCGTAACATCTTTGCTTAAAAAACAGTATGCACCTATGCTTTACGACCTTACAGAACTTCAAAGAGACGGCAATAAATTTTTCGGCTTCAGCCCAAAAGAAACTTTATCCATTATGCAAAGGCTGTATGAAAATTACAAGCTGCTTACTTATCCTAGAACAGATTCCAGATATTTATCAGAAGATATTGTTCCAACTTCAAAGGATAGGTTGAAAAGTATTGCCATTGGGCCCTATCGCAGCTTCGCAGCTGAAATTTTAAATAAAGGGATTAAAGCGCACAAGGGATTCGTTGATAATAGCAAAGTGTCAGACCACCATGCTATTATCCCAACAGAAGAAAGTGTGAATCTAAGCAGTCTGAACCATGATGAACGAAAAATCTATGACCTTGTAATTAAAAGGTTTTTGAGCGTCATGATGCCTCCTTGTGAATATCAAGCTGTTAAAATAGAAGCTGATATAGGAGGCAATCTTTTTACGGCCAAAGGCAGACACGTTCTAGCAAAAGGCTGGAAGGCGCTTTATGACAAAGAATGGGATGAAGATGAAAATGAATCTGATGATAAGCAAGATCTGCCGGCTTGCAAACAAGGTGAGCTTATTAAGGTTCATCAGGTTATTAAAAATCGTTTAATGACTAAGCCGCCGGCAAGATTTACAGAAGCTACGCTGCTCTCGGCTATGGAAAAGCCTCATCTTTATGTGACTGTAGATAAAGAGGCGGCTAAAACCTTAGGAGAAACAGGGGGCATAGGAACAGTTGCCACCAGAGCAGATATTATAGAAAAACTTTATAATATGTATTATATTGAAAAAAGCGGCAAAGAAATTCTGCCGACTTCAAAGGGCAGACAGCTTATAGATTTGGTGCCAAAAGACCTGAAGTCTCCACTGCTAACGGCTAAATGGGAGATGGAGCTCGAACAGATCAGCAAGGGCAAAAGCAGCCCAGATGCTTTTTTGAGCAAAATCAGAAAGTATACTGAAGACTTGGTTAAGGATGTGAAAGCCAGCGGGGATAAGTATGTTCATGACAACTTATCCGGCAAAAGATGTCCGAACTGCCAAAAGTTTATGTTAGAGGTTAAAGGCAAACATGGGGTGATGTATGTATGCCAGGATCGCAGCTGCGGATATAAAGAAGCAGTCAGCCGATTTACGAATACAAGATGCCCGAACTGCCATAAGAGGCTCGAACAAAGAGGTGAAGGCGAAGGCGCTGTGTACATTTGTATAACCTGTACCTTTAGGCAAAAAGTATCCGCTTATAATAAGCAGTATCGAAACAGCAGTGAGAAACTGGGCAAAAAAGATGTAGGGAAATATCTGAAAAAGATTCAGAAAGAAAATGAAGAGACAGGCAACTTTGCTTTTGCAGAGGCTTTTGGCAAGTTAAATGAGGCTAAGGATAAAAAGTAAAGTCTGATAAGATTTTGAAGTGAATGATTGGATTTATAATCATGAGATTCATTGAATGGACTATATAAACTGATTAATGAAATAGAGGTAAAACAGATGAACATTATTTTACATGAACCAGAAATACCACAAAATACAGGAAATATCGCACGAACCTGTGCAGCTACGGGAGCAAAACTGCATCTTATTGAGCCTTTAGGGTTTTCGATTGATGAAAAAAACTTAAAACGTGCAGGCCTCGATTATTGGGAGCTTTTAGATGTAAAGACTTATAAAAGTTTTGAAGACTTTTTAAGTCAAAATGGGTGGCCGAAAATCTATATGGCAACCACTAAATCTAAGCAGACTTATACCGATGTTGCGTATGAAAAGGATGCTTATATTATGTTTGGAAAAGAAAGTGCGGGGATTCCGGAAGAGATTCTTCTTAACTACAAAGAAACGGCTATTAGAATCCCGATGATTAAAGAAGCCAGGTCCCTCAATCTATCCAACTCGGTTGCTGTCGTTTTATATGAAGCTTTGAGACAAAACAGCTTTTTAAGCTTGGAAACTGAGGGTCAGCTCCATCGTTATCAGTGGTAAAGCAAAAATAGTTTATTCAAAAGTGTATAATAATTAAAAAATCTTTCCATAATATACATTGATTACTTTTCTACCAATTATAGGGATGAGATGTACATTATAGGAGGAAATTATGAAAAACTTTAGGAGATGTGTATTTATAGCGAGTTTGCTGTTTATGCCTATAATACAGGTCTACGCCAATGATAAAAACATGGCTAAAATTTTTCCAAGTTATACAGGCATATCAGGTAAAATTATCGGAAAAGATATCAATGTAAGAAGATATCCTAATATTTATGCCAGTATCATTACAAAAGCGGATTACAAAGACATTCGTATTCTTGGACAAAATGAAGAATGGTATAAAATCATGATGAATGATAAAGAAGGATGGGTTTACAAAAAGTATGTACAAGTAGCGCATCCGGACTATATTCCACATAGCAAGATATTAGGAGAAGAGATTGTTGATTATGGCAAGCAGTTTATTGGCACCCCCTACATTTGGGGAGGCAATGACCTAAAATCCGGTGTTGACTGCTCAGGGCTTACGAAAGAAATTTATAAGACATTTGATATTGATCTTAGCAGAGTGTCCTACATGCAGGCAAAAGACGGCAAGCGCATTGCAAAGTCTGAATTGCTTCCTGGTGATTTGGTCTTTTTTGATACTTCAGGCAAAAACCGCGGCAATATTTCTCATGTTGGTATTTATGCAGGTGCCAATAGGTTTCTGCATGCAGACGGCAAACGCGGCGTCATGATCAGCAGCTTAAATAGTCCTTATTACACTAGAAATTATGTAATGGGAGCCCGTATAATTAAAACTTAAATCAAGTATATCCTCAGGTTATTTAGTAATCTGGGGATTTTAATCTATTAAATTAGAAGTACATATTTTCAAAACCTTCAAGATATGTAATAATAAATACAGCTTAGATTATTGGTATAAGAGGTTAAATGATGAACGAAAAAACTTTATATAAATTAGAATTTAATAAAATCAGAGAACTCCTAAGTGCCTTTGCTGTAACCGATGGTGGAAAACAGGCTGTGGGCAGTGTAATGCCAGCCTTAGAACTTGAACGTGTCAGAGTACTCCAAAAGGAAACAGCAGAAGCGATTAATATGAGTATTAAAAAAGGCAGAATTCCTTTAACGAATCTTAAGGATATTCATGCAGTTGTTAAGCGGGCAGAGATAGGCGCGACTTTGAGCAGCAGTGAAATCTTGCAAGTGAGAGATCTGCTGCGTACTTCAAGACAAGTGAAAAATTATCCTAAAGAAGAGCACCGGGAGATAAACTATGAGTATTTAGCAGGCTATTTTGAGAGTTTATCTGCTTATTCGGCATTAGAGCGGGAAATAGACAGATGTATTATTGCGCCGGAGCAGTTTGCAGATGCAGCAACGCATGAACTTTTTCATATTCGAAAACAAATGAGGAGCATAAACGGCAAGATCAAAGAAGCGCTTCAGGGGGTTATTCACTCAAGCCGTTATCAGGATATGCTTCAAGAAGCAGTCATTACTATAAGACGGGACAGATATTGCGTACCTGTTAAAGTTGAGTATAAAAGCCAGTTTAAAGGTATTGTCCACGATCAGTCTTCTACAGGAGCTACTGTATTTATTGAGCCTATTAATGTGGTTGAACTCAGCAATGAGCTTAAAGTTTTAGAATCAAAAGAAGAACAGGAAATTGAAAAGATTCTTATTGACCTTACAGGACAAATCATAAATATCACTGAGTTTATAGCGATTAACTATGAAAATCTCATTAAACTGGATATGATTTTTGCAAGAGCAGAATTCTCACTCAAATATGACTGTAGAGAGCCTCAGCTTAATAACCGCGGCTATGTTTCTTTGAAACGGGCAAGACACCCGCTTTTAAGCAAAGAAACAGTTGTTCCAATCGATGTGCATATCGGCAAAGATTTTACGACGCTTTTGATTACAGGGCCTAACACAGGGGGAAAGACCGTTGCGCTTAAAACCATAGGACTTTTTACCTTGATGGCAGAAATCGGGCTCCAGATCCCCGCAGCAGAAAGCAGTGAAATAGCTGTTTTTGACGGCATTTATGCAGATCTTGGGGATGAACAAAGTATTGAGCAGAGCCTAAGTACTTTCTCATCTCATATGACGAATATTGTAAGTATTTTAGAGCAGATGACAACGAATTCTCTTGTTTTGATGGATGAGGTAGGGTCTGGGACAGATCCAATAGAGGGGGCAGCTCTTGCGATGGCTATTTTAGAGCATCTTAGAAAACAGCAGATTCGAACTGTTGCAACGACCCACTATAGCGAACTTAAGCTTTATGCCCTTTCAACAGAAGGCGTCGAAAATGCAAGTTTTGAGTTTAATGTCGAGACGCTGCAGCCTACTTATCGCTTGTTAATTGGAATCCCAGGCAAAAGTAATGCTTTTTCGATATCGATGAAATTAGGACTTCCAAAGCACCTGATAGAAGACGCTAAAGTCTATCTGCATAAGGAAAATGTTAAAATGGAAGATATCCTCGTTGATCTTGAGCAAAACAAAAAGCTTGCTGAGATAGAAAGCGAAAGAGCCAAAGCTTTTAGGGATGAAGCAGAGAGGCTGAAAGAAGAGATCAAAAAGGAAAGACAAAAAATAGAAAAAGCCAAAAAGAAAATCCTAGAGCGAACTGAATTAAAAGCCAAAGAAATGCTTAAAGAAGCAGAGCTTGAAACGGATAAAATTTTAAAACAAGTAAGAAGTGAAGCCCGAAAGGCGCAGGTCATGATTGATGAAAGAGCGCTTCAGGAAGTTAAAAAAGGCATGAATGACACCATTGATGCCCAGACGAAAAAGATTCATAAAGCTTCAGGCACAAAGCTGCATACTCCTAAAAAGCTAAGCGATGTTAAGATCGGCGAGGAGGTTATGGTGACATCACTGATGCAGCAAGGGATTGTCATTGAGCCGCCGGATGCCAGCGGGCACTTGGTCGTAAGGCTGGGTATTATTCCAATGAAAGTCCATCTTTCAAACCTTCAAAAGGCTGAGACGGCTGTCCAGGAGGAAAAGAAACCTCAAGTGTCAAAACATACTAAAGGCAACATAAGCTACAATGTTTCAAAAACAAGCACAATCTCTCCAGAAATAGATGTTCGGGGAATGCTGGTGGATGAAGCAGTCCAAGTAGTAGATAAGTATTTAGATGATGCTTATCTGTCAGGACTTAAACAAGTTACCATTATACATGGCAAGGGAACAGGGGCATTAAGAGCCGGTATTACAAATATGCTCAAAAAGCATCCGCACATTGAGAGTCATAGACCTGGCAAATACGGTGAAGGGGAAATGGGTGTTACAGTAGTAACGGTAAAATAGAGGAGGGAACCGAAATGATGAAAGTGCTTATTGTAGATGATGACACCAATATATCAGAACTCATTGCATTGTATCTTAGAAAAGAAGGTTACGAGACCAAAGAAGTGTATAACGGCAAAGAAGCCTTAGAAGCATTTGAAGCGTACAATCCGGATATTGTGCTCCTAGACATTATGCTTCCGGAGATAGACGGCTATGATGTATGTAAAGAAATTCGGCGGATTAACAAAACACCCATTATTATGCTGACAGCCAAAGGAGAAGTGTTTGATAAGGTACTGGGGCTTGAACTTGGGGCAGATGATTATATCGTTAAGCCTTTTGATCCTAAAGAGCTTATTGCCAGGGTGAAAGCGGTTCTCAGGCGCTCGGTTCAGATCAGTGAGCCGGCTAAAACAAGAAACAGAATTATGCTCGATAATATTATTATAGATAAAGATAATTACTCAGTAACCTATGAAGGACAGCTTGTTGAGCTGCCACCCAAAGAACTTGAGGTGCTTTACTTTTTAGCAAGCCACCCAAGGCAGGTTTTTACCAGAGAACAGCTCTTAGATAAAATATGGGGTTATGACTTTGTAGGTGATACGAGAACGGTAGATGTACACATTAAGAGACTAAGAGATAAATTCGAGGGTGATCATTCATGGAGCATAAAAACCGTATGGGGGGTTGGCTACAAATTCGAAAAATAAAAAAAGAGTTTGTATTTCCTACCCTTTTCAGCAGGCTGGTGACAGTTTATATCAGTATTTTAATGGTAACGCTTATCTTTTTATTTATTGCCTTTACTAATGCCTTTCAGTCTTATTTTGTGCAGTATACCCAAGATATTATGATCAAGCAGGCAGGCAATATTGCCAAGGAATATTATAAGGTAGGGGTATATGGTACGTCCAGCAAAGAAACGCTTGAAAAAATTCTGTTTAGAATACAGGTTATAGACAGCTATCTGCAGTCTACAACATGGCTTATTGATCGTTCAAACACAATTGTTGTGGTATCAGAAAACAGTAATATCCCATTTATGGATAAAACGATTCCTAATGAGGCTGTTATAAAAAAGGTATTTGATGGCAATATTGTAAGAATAGAAGATGGTTTCAAAGAATATTTTTCTACGCCAGTACTTACTATCGGCTATCCTATAGAAATACTAGGAGAGGTTCAGTATGCGCTTTTTATTCATACGCCCATGCCGCTTATTCTGCAGACAATTGATGAAGTCAGAAATATGATTTTAAAGGTGGTGGGGATAACCGGGACGGTTGTGCTTATCTGGATTTATATTATTTCAAAGCAAATGTCAAAACCCCTCAAGCAGATGAATATGGTAGCCAAACAGATAGCAGGCGGGCATTTTGATAAGCGAATTGAAGTGAAAGGGCAAGATGAGATTGCAGAACTTGCCTTATCCTTTAACCATATGGCCCAAGAACTTGATAAGATTGAAGAAAGCAGAAGAAAGTTTATAGCGAATGTTTCACATGACTTAAGATCACCGCTTACATCCATACAGGGTTTTGTAACAGCCATACTAGACGGTACGATTCCAAAGAGTGAACAGGAAAAGTATCTTAATATTGTCCTTAGCGAATCGCAAAGAATGATCACAATGACCAATACCATTTTGGATCTTAGCAAATTAGAAGAGCGGATGGCGCCCATTGAGAAGGTTTCATTTAATATCAATACAATGATCAAAGGCATACTGGAAACTTTTGAGCCTATTGCTGTGCAAAAAGACGTCAATGTTCAGGTTGTCCTGGAAGATACGGAGCCTTATGTGATGGGAGATATTGATATGATTGCCAGAGTCATTCAGAATTTTCTAGATAATGCTTTTAAATTCGTCAATGAACATGGGACCATAAGAATCACGACATATATTACGAATCATAAAATGATGATCGCCATCGGCAACAGCGGCGAGCCCATTAAAGAAGAAGAGCAAAAGGATATATGGAACAGATTCTACAAAGGAGATGCCTCAAGGGGCAAATACAAAAAGGGTCTTGGTCTTGGGCTGGTGATCGTCAAAGAAATTATCAAACAGCATAACGAAATCATTGGTCTCACTTCCAATGAAGGAAAGCTGGTTACGTTTTATTTCACACTGTCTACAGCAAAGAATCCATAATTTTATACAAAAATTATTCATATTCATGCAAGTTAATTTTTACAATGTTTTAATAATAAATTCATAAAGTCAAGCTATACTTATCCTGAAAACGTCATAATTATAAGGAGGAACGATGATGTACGATGATAAGGATTTAAATTCAGCTAATCAAGATTATTCAGAGTCTCAGTTGTCAGATCAGCATGCTGACAGAGAAAAATCATATATGGAAAACCAGCCTATTGAGCACAGAGAATCCAATGAATTTCACCAAAATGAGGTTTTTCCAAAAAGCAGTCAGCCAATGAATCATTCTGTCTTTTCAAATGCATCCCCTTACAGATACCAGGGGGCAGCGCCGCTATATGATGTACCAAAACCAACCGAGCAGACAACTTTTTATAAGTATGAAGAGGGACCTCAAGGGGCAAAAAAGAAAAAAGGATCTTTTGGCAAGTTCATAGCAGGCCTTGCAGTAGTCAGCCTGATAGGTGGGGTATCAGTAGGTACAAGCTTTGCCTTTATATCCCCTTATGCCAACGATTACTATCAGTCAAGATACAAAGGGAATAGCTTAGGGGGCGGAGGCGATCTGCAAATAGGCGGCGGAAGTGTTGCAGAAGGCGCCAATAGAGTTTTGCCGCTGGCCACTAATAACACTATTGCAGATATTGCGAACAGTATAGGACCCTCTGTGGTGTCCATCCGTAACAACAAGGTGGTTGCAACCTGGTACGGTGAATTTGATCAGGCGGGACTTGGTTCAGGAGTTATTTTCAAGCAGGATGACAAAAAGATCTATATCGTAAGTAATGCCCATGTTGTTCAAGGAGCGGATACGCTAATTGTCAACTTCTTAGGGAATACAAAAGTAGAAGCAGAGCTTATAGGAGCCGATACAGTGACAGATATAGCTGTGCTTTCCGTAAACAAAACAGATATCCCGGAAGAGGCTATCAAAGATATCAAAGTGGCGCCTTTAGGCAACAGTGACCTTCTGCATGTGGGTGAGCTGGCTGTAGCCATTGGCAATCCTATCGATGAGGCGTATAATAATACCGTAACGGTTGGGGTAATCAGTGCGCTGAATCGTGAGATACAGCTTGTAGACAAAAAGTTAAAGCTGATTCAAACAGATGCAGCCATCAATCCAGGCAACAGCGGAGGGGCTTTAGTTGGTCCAACAGGCGAAGTCATAGGAATCAATACAATTAAACTTGTAGACAGCCAGATTGAAGGGATGGGCTTTGCGATACCTATCAATGATATTAAGCCTATTATCGAAGAGATTCTTGTTAATGGCAAGATTTCAAGACCAGCCCTTGGCATTGTAGGCAAAGATATTGATGCGAATACGTCAGAACTTTATGAAATACCAATAGGTGTGTATATTGTAGAAGTAGCACCGGGAAGCAGTGCCGAAATTGCAGGCATCAAAGCCAATGATATTTTATTCCAATTTGATGGCATAAAGATAACAGGCATGAATCAGCTCAAAGAAATTTTGAGCGGCAAAAAAGTTGGAGATGTTGTAGAGGTTAAAATTATCCGAAAAGATACCAAACATTCGCTCCAGCTGAAATTAAGAGAAATGCCGAAAGCATCCTATAGATAGCTCTAAAAGACATAGTTACTGTTAGTAGCAGTTACTATGTCTTTTGCATATAATTAGGGATAAGTCATTGAAAAGACGGGCAAGTTTTGTTAGTATAACTGTAGAAACAAAGTAGGGAGCGATAATATGACTTTAATTTGTGATTTAAAAGCTCAAGATAACATAAAAGGACAATACTTATGTAAGTTTAAGCAGCTATTAAAAAATAAAAATGGAAAAGACTACTGCACCGTAAGGCTTCAGGACCATACAGGCATTATAGACGGCAAGATATGGTCACTGCACAGCGGTATTTCAGCTTTTGAGGTAGATGATATTGTTGAGTTAGAAGGAGAGGTGCTGCTTTACCAGGAAAATCTTCAGCTGAATATCACAAAGCTCAAAAAAGCAGATGAAGCGGAGTATGATCTGAAAAGATTTGTTCCTCATACGCCAAAAGACCCAGAAGTTCTCGAATCAGAACTTTTTGGTTTTATAGACCGTATTACCCATCCAAAGATTAAACAGCTGTTAGAAGCTATTTTTTATGATGAGGTTATTTATAAAGAATTTCTCATCCACAGCGCTGCAAAAAGTGTGCACCATGCCTATTTAAGCGGCCTTTTAGAACATACAGTAACCGTTACTAAAATCGGCGTAAGTCTTTCAGCGCTTTATGAAGGTGTTAATCAGGACCTTGTTACAGCGGGGTGCCTTTTGCATGATATCGGCAAGCTTTATGAATTATCCGGTTTTCCAAAAAATGATTACTCTGATGAAGGGCAGCTGATTGGGCATATTGTCATGGGGGCTGAGCTGATTCATGACTATGCAGCAAAGATTGAGGATTTCCCAAGAGAAGCAGAGATGATCATTAAGCATATTATTTTGTCTCACCATGGGGAGTACGAGTACGCCTCTCCTAAGCGTCCTAAGTGTATTGAGGCTATGATTGTGCATCTGGCAGACTATTCAGATGCCAAGCTGAAAATGCTGGAAGACATGCTGCAAGCTGGAGCAGAGGGAGATACGTATGTTGGGTATAATAAAATTTTAAATAGGAATATTAGAAAAGTAAGATTATGAAAAACAGCAGTCAAAAGATTTCAGCCAATGAGATAAACCGCTTTATTTACTGCCCCTACCAGTGGTATTATACGAGGGATTATGGGGCCAAGGTACTGCATGAGCGCTATAAGGCATTGGGGCTTGATAATAGTCCCTATGAATCTAACTTTATAAAAGGACAAAAGTTTCACAGCAGATATTATAGAGGGTATCGCCTGAGAAGAGCTGCTTGGGGTGTGTGTATAGCACTTTTAATCCTACTGGCCGTTTGGTGGGTGGTTAGATGGCGATAGTATTGCAAATCAGCCTTTTAGGGATAATTCTCTTAGCACTTCTTATTGCCCTAAGATCAAGCTACAGCATGAAAAACAAAAAAGAACTTGGTGTAAGAGGGGCAAGACCGATCTACAGTGACGAAAAGGGAACAAAGCTGCTTAAAGCCGAGCAGCTTCAGCTGCAGGGGAAGCCAGACTATATCTTTGAAACATGGTTTCTAAAAAAACTAATACCCCTTGAGATCAAAAGCGGCATTCTAAAAGAAGATGTGCCGCACCTAGGTGACCTCTATCAGTTAGCAGCTTATTTCTTAATTATTAAAGAAGTTTACGGCAAAAAGCCACCTTACGGCAAGCTGGTTTATGCCAACAAGACCTTTAAAATCAAAAATACGTACCGCCTTCGCAAGCAGGTTTTAAAAACCCTAAAAGAAATGCGGGGAATGCTGGAGGAGGCGAGGTGGCCTCAGGCAGAGCCATCTTTTGTAAAATGTAAGCACTGCGTATGCAAAATGACAGTATGTGAATGGAATGAGGAGGGACTAGACAATGAAACCAGATAAAGAGCCGAAAAAAGGATCACCACTTTTAGACAGATACATCCAAAGAAGTACAATGGAAAAGATGCAGAAGTTTGATGAAAAAGCACTGGCAGACGCTATCAAATCTCTATTACTTCAAGATAAGGAAAACCCAAAAAACTTAAATTAGGAGCGAACATGGAAACACCCGTTAAGAAAAATGACCATTTTGAAATGGAAATTATAGATATTGGTTCAGATGGTGAAGGGATTGGCAAAATCAATGATTATACGGTTTTTGTTCCAAATGCCGTTCCAGGCGACCATATAGAAGTTCAGGTACTTAAGACCAAACGCAGCTTTGGCTATGGTAAGTTGATTCGGATTATAAATCCGTCCCCTTTCCGAACAGAGCCTAAGTGTTCTATTGCAAATAAATGCGGAGGATGTCAGATTCAGCATATCAACTACCAAAAGCAGCTGGAGTGGAAAACCAATAAGGTAAGAGAAACCCTAAAGCGAATAGGAGGGCTTACAGACCTTATTGTTGAAGACACGCTGGGCATGGAAGAGCCTTTCAATTACCGTAATAAGGCGCAGTATCCTATCCGCAAAGAAAATGGAGAAGTCACAATAGGCTTTTTTGC
>CALJNR010000002.1 GCA_937981575.1 uncultured Clostridia bacterium
ATACTATAAGTTAAATGTATGACAAGAGAACTTTAAAAGGAGTTTCTTAAGAAGCAGCATAACTAAACCAAGTAAGATAAGTCCCATGCTGGTTAGGATAAAGAAACTTTTTAACTGGGTAAATACACTGGCTGTTTTAGCAACGTTTATAAGCTTATCTGGGTAATGCTTAAGAAGGCTAATAATCATAATATTTTCAAGCCAGTCAAATAAGGCTGCTAACAACCCAGTGCAGCCTAAAAGCCAAGGCTTTGGCATCTTTTTCAACAGTGATTTTGCGATAAGGGTTAATGTTATAAAGTAAAACATGCCATAAGCTAAAGGAAAAGGGAAATCAAGAGGGGCAATCGTCCTAAGATGAAATGCTCTGCCTTCCTCACCAAGGTTATCTAAAATTTCATAAGCCTTTTCTACAGAATAGCCTTTAAGTTCCATGTCCAGTATGCTATGACCATCTGTAATTTGTTTTAGCTTTGCAAGTCCATAGGGAGAGTTGTTGATTAGAATACTCATTATCATAAAAAGAAAAAACGCAGCGATTGCACTGTACATATTAAAAAAAGCAGTATTTTTCATTTTTACTATTCTCCTTTATAGTTCATAATTAAACATTAATAACAAGTGCAGAATCTTTAAAGTATATTATAGATCTAAGGCTATCAAAAGGCAAATTTTTTATAGGGCGTTAAAAGGATAGTCTACTAGGGTATTCAACACGAAATATTGCAGGTATAATATTTTTGTAAGAGAAAAGGATAATAGAGATCAAGGAACTATTGGGAGGTTATAAAAATGAGTAAAGTTCAAGAGGCACTGGAATGTTTTAAGGAAGGATTTTCCTGTTCTCAGGCTGTATTTGCAACCTACGCAAAGGATTTAGGACTAGATTATGAAACATCACTCAAGCTCTCGCAGGCCTTTGGCGGAGGTATGGGAGGCATGAAGAGAGAGTGCGGCGTTGTAACAGGGGCTTATATGATTATAAGTCTTATACACGGGAGAACAAGAGCGGAGGATGCCGAGGCCAGACTAAAAACCTTTGAGCTTGTTAAAGATTTTTATGAACGTTTTAATAAGGTGCACCATTCTACCGTATGCGGCGAGCTGCTGGAGGGTTATTCAGGCAATCCACATGATCTGTGCGGAAAGTATATTGAAACTTCATGCCACATTTTAGAAGAACTATTAGATTTTGAGGCATAGCCTAAAAATTAAAATCTTACGAAGGAGAGTATTCAGCAATCTATGAATACTCTCCTTTATAATTATCTATAGTAAATATATAGCGGAACGATAAACATATTTTAATGAATGGTTTACAATGTTGCTTGTTAATATTATAATATTTAAAATTATTAGTATTTCTTGGGGTAGGTTAAGTTTATCATTTTTAAGTTTAAAAGCTTTTAATAAGATAATAATCTTTAATTTAGTTTTCATCCGAGGTTCATTTTTTTATTAACTTTGATCTTCAGATCAAAAGAGTACAGGAGGATTTAGAAATATGGATATGCCTATCATTTATTTGCTTTTTCTTTTTGCTATAACACTGCATAACATCGAAGAAGCTCTTTGGCTTCCAAGATGGTCAAAATGTGCAGAAAATTTTTATAAAAATGTAGAGCCCGATGCTTTTCGTTTTGCTGTGCTCATTATTACACTTCTTGCGTACTTAACTACAGGGCTTTATCTTTTCTTTCCGGGGAGCATAATCTTTAAATATTTATATTTTGGCTTTTTAGGGGCAATGATTCTAAATGCCGTTATTCCGCACTTTATTGCAACTGTCATCATAAAAAAATATTGTCCGGGGCTTATAACAGCGTTATTTCTTATTATTCCTTTTAATACTTTGATTATTGCTTTTGCTGTACAAAGTAAAGTAATCAGATTAGGTGAAGTAATAGGAACAACATTTGGTGTTGCTATACTGCTGCTTGGACTCATTCCGCTTCTTCAGAAGGCAGGCAAAAAGATTATAAACTATTAATAATATAAGTTAGAGGAGAAAATTATATGGAATTTATTGTAAAAGACATTGCTTTAAGCGAGCTTTCTATCATAAAGGAGCTATGGGAAAAACTCAATCAGATTCACCTTAAGGATTCAAACTACTTTAAAGAGCATTACCAGACATTTACTTTTGAAAAAAGATGTGAAAAGCTTTATAAGATGAAAGAGGATACGATAAAAATACAAGTTATTTGTGACAGCGGCAATGCGCTTGTAGGTTATTGCATCAGTACGATTGATGAGGGCTCAGGAGAAATCGAATCTTTGTTTGTGGAAGAGCTATATAGAGGTGCACATCTAGGGAAGAGGTTAGTTGAGAATGCCCTTGACTGGCTGAAAGAAAAAGGCTGCAAAAAAATTGGCGTATCAGTGGCTGAAGGACATGAAACAGTATTCAATTTCTATAAACAGTTTGGTTTTTATCCGAGGCTTACCTATCTTCAGCTTAAGTAAGAGTCATAAAGCATACTAAGAGAACATCAAAATTGGAGGATGAGAGATGCAGAATGATATTCAGTTATTTTATGACCTTACAGCTGAAAAAACAGCTGATGAATGGTATAGGGAAACAGTACTCATGCCAACCTTGCAGGAATTTATTGGGTTATTTCCTAAAGCTCCAAGAATCTTAGATTATGGATGTGGAACAGGTCATGAAAGTATGAGGCTTTCATCACTAGGGGCACAGGTTGTTGGAATAGATTTTAGTGAAAAGTGTATTCAAACTGCCAAATTAAGAACGCCACAGTGCGCATTTTATGCCATGGATTTTAGAGATAATAATCGGGAACTAGGATTATTTGATGGTATTTTTGCCTGCGCATCGCTGATACATATTGCACCGCATGAAATGTTAGAGGTGCTCAAGAATATGAGAAGTCTTGTAAAGACAGAAGGCTACGTTTCGATGATCATTAAAGATGGTGAGGGGATTCATAAAGAATGGAGCCTACTCGAAGTAGATGGAGAAAAATTAGACAGAACAGTGTATCTATATACAAAAAGGCAGTTAAGGAGCAGTGCTGGTAAAACAGGATTTACATTAGTTAAAGAAGGGTTTTTGGCAGAGGAGCTAAAGGCCTATGGATGGAAAAACTATATTTTTAGAGCACATAGTGAATAGTAATGAGGAGATGAAATAATGGAAATAGTAAGGGCGAAGGCTGAGGATGCAGAAGTTATTTTACAGATACAAAAGACAGCATATTTAAGTGAGGCTAAAATTAATGATGATTATAATATTCCTCCGCTTACACAGACGCTAGAAGAAATTAAGGAAGAATTTAATACGTGTACTTTTTTAAAAGCTGTTATTAATGATCAAATTGTTGGATCGGTTAAGGGATCTGCCAAAGGAGATACGTGTTATATTGGACGGCTTATTACGCGGGATGAATTTCAAAACCGGGGAATTGGAACAATGCTGTTAAAGCAGATTGAAAAGGAATTTCAGACAGTTAGTAGGTATGAGCTTTTTACGGGGAAGAATAGCGAAAAGAATCTTTATTTATACCGTAAGAATGGTTATACAATTTTCAATGAACAGGCTTTAAGCGAAAAGACAACTATTGTATTTATGGAAAAGTTCCAAGAAGAGGAGAAAGAAGTATAAGAATAGGCTTACTGGAGGCATTTATGTTAAAAAGCAGCAGGTTATACTATAAAAAACTTGATAAGGAGGACTTTGATTTTTTTTATTCGCTATTTAGTGATAAAAATGTCATGAAATATGCTTATTTAGATGCATTTGAATCAGAAGAAGCTGCAAGAGATGTATTTGATAAAATCTTATCTGAAAAGAAACAGAGGCAAGAGAGGGTGGAGTATGTTGCAGCTTTGAAGGATTCACACCACATAATCGGCATCGTTGATTATGAAGTACTTCTAAAGAATCCTTTCGGGGGAATTTATGAGATAGGTTATTTTCTTAGTCCCGATTATTGGGGAAAAGGATATGCAGCAGAAATGGGAGATGCACTTATTAACTATGTATTTGAAAATGAAAATGTACATAAGATCGCTGCCAGCTGTCATGCCGGCAATGCACATTCCGAGTCCATCATGAAAAAGTTAGGCATGCATAAAGAAGGGGTTTTTAGACTTACAAGGTATAAAGACGGCGAGTGGGTAGATGAGGTACGATACAGCATCTTAAAAGAAGAATGGGTGCTAAGACAGCAAAATGATAAAGGATTGTAGCAGTATGCAGCAAAAAAAATATAGATAAGGAGGACTATAGAGATGATTAATGAACCGTGCATAATCTTGTTGTCTGTCATATATAATCTTTTTCGCCAAAACCAAAAGATTACATCCTGCGCCATAAGAAAAATGCTTGGGCTTATGCAGCAGAATACAGACAGTGTTTCGGAACATCTTGAGTGGTTATTAAAGTATGGCTATATTACTAAGAAAAATGCAGATGAGTTCATCTTGACAGAGCCAGGACTTATTAAGGCAACACAGTCTTTTGAGGAAAGTAAAATGGATGAATTTAATGAATTTATGTGGCAGGCGGTGCACAGCAAGGCTTATCTGGATTATTGCGAAGAACTATACGGGTATCGTATGTATCTATTTAATATGATGGATAAAGAGCAGCTTGATTTTCTTTTTAACTTAGAGGAGATAAAAAAACAGGATAAAGTTTTAGATATTGGCTGCGGAGCTGCAAGTATATTAAATGAGTTGGTGAAAAAGTATCAATGCAGTGGAATCGGACTTGATCGTCTTGATCAAAGGATAGTAAAAAAATGCAGTCAGCTCATAGAATATGTTCATGGAGATATTGATGAACTGGACAGGTTTCAGTTTGTGCCAGATATGACGCTGGCAGTAGATAGTTTGTATTTCAGCAAGAATTTAGAAAAGCTTATTTGGTCATTAATCCACATGCCGCAGAAACGAACTTACCTCTATTACTCTCAATACATTTTTGAGAGTAAAGGAGTGGATCGAACAATTTTAGACTGTAATTATACCGGGCTGGCTAATGTTCTTAAAAAGCTTGATGTAAGCTATCAAACAATTGATTACAGCGCTAATGAACAAAAACTATACGATGCAGCCCTTAAGATACTGCCTAAATACAAATGTGCATTTGAAGAAGAAGGCAATGAGAATCTTTATCGGAGAAAACTCTATGAAAGTGAATTTGGCAGCGATTTATACAATAAGGGCCTCGCAAGCAGGTATTTATATATTGTTGAGAGTAAACATTAATAGATTAAAATAAATAATACACGCAGTAAATAAGGGTATAAAAAGATTGAAACTATAGAAATGGAAAGTTAACGGCAAGGGTATATCGGGAGACTTATCCTCGCCGTTCGTTTTTATATTCTGTGAAGATTTTCTTTGCATGGCAAATATTATTATTAAAGAATTTATTATTATTAAAGAATTTATTATTATCGGGTAAGGATTAAGCCTAGAAGTCTTCTGTAAGCACTTTTTTGATCGTATTAACATCATGGTCGCTGCTGAGCGGATAAACAGATGGTCCCTCAAGGATTTCACCTGTATAAGAAAACCTTGAACCATGACAAGGGCAATCCCAGGATTTTTCAGCAGCATTAAAATTTAATTCACATCCCATATGAGGACATGTAGTATTTACAAGATGAAGTTTACCTTCTTCGTCCCTATAAGCCCCAATTCTTTCACCCTCAACTTTAATAATGGCAGCCTCGCCGCAGCCCAATTCGGCAGCTTGTGGATGGGGTGCAAGTTTTCCTTTGGTGATTTCTGAAGCAACATCAAGATTTTGAGCAACGAAGTTTGCTGCAGAAGCTGTTAATGTTTTACGTGAGGGGTCATAAACATCCTGCCATGGACTTTCACCTTTAACAATAAGATCTCGGAGCAATAAAGAGGCAATCATACTATTAGTCATTCCCCACTTGCGAAAACCTGTTGCTACATAGAGGTTTGAGCAGTCCTATATAAGGAATAGAATCTAGTGTGGTGCAGTCTTGGGTTGACCATCTATATGGAATGTCTTTCACCGAAAATGTTTGATGCGTAAAGTCTATAAGAGCTTCATAATGAAGATTTGTATTTTTGCCTTGGCCGTCTTTATGGTTTTCACCACCAATAAATATCAACTCGCCTTCTGGAGAGGGCTGGCTTCTAAGGGACCTTGTAGGACTTTCAGCATTTATATACATGCCCCCGGGGTACTTTTCATGAGTTTTGACGGCAACGACATAAGAGCGATCCTGATAGATACGTGCAAAATAGAAGCCAGGCTTATTATAAAAGGGATAGTGAGTGGTAATAATAACCTTTCTTGCTGTTATTTTATTGCCGTTATGGGTCGTTAAAGTATACGTTCCCTCACCTTCGATATCTACAATGCGAGTATGTTCAAAGATGCGTCCGCCATTATTTATAACATCCTGAGTGAGGGGATGTAAGAATTTCAGCGGGTGAAACTGAGCTTGGTGATTAAATTTGACTGCGGCTTTTACTTTAAACGGCAGCGGCGTTTCTTCAAGGTAATGGGCTTTGATGCCAAAAGAGGAAGCTGTTTCGGCTTCTTTTTGAATTTTGTTTATATAGTTATCTTGTAAAGTGTAAATATAGGCGTCTTCATGCAAAAAATCGCAAGAGATATTGTTTTCTTCTATAATTCGCTCATATACTTTAATGGCATACTCATTGGCATCAGCATATTGACCTGCGAGTTCTTTACCTACAGTTTTTTTAAGCTTATTATAAATAAGACCATGCTGAGACGTAATTTTTGCTGTGGTGTGCCCTGTTGTTCCATGAAGAACATTTCCAGCTTCAAAAATGGCAAGACGTAGGCCTTCTTTTGAGAGCCAATAAGCAGAAAGTATACCGGCAATCCCCCCACCGATAATGGCTAAATCTACTTGAAGATCTTGATTTAATACAGGGTAATCAGTCTTAGCTTCTGAAGCTAGCCAAAAAGACTGAGGAGCGAGAGTAAAACCGCTTGGATCATTCTTATCCATATCTTTTCCTCCAAACATTTGATAGATATTCTCTAAGTATTTATTTTTTACTGCAAGAAGCTAATATATGTAGTTAAAGAAGATAAAACTCTAAAAAGAGTAAGATTATTTGGAAGTTTCCTGGAATTGATGTTTGGTTTCTGATACTATTATGGTTAAGGCAACCTATATTTTACAATCTTAATGCTAAAACGGAATGGTAGCAGAAATAAAAGAAGGTTCGTTATAGAAAAGGGGAATACATATGGCCAGAAAATTATTTTGTGAATGGAATCCTTTGACTTATCAGCTTTCTGTGATGAAAGAAAGATTTAAAAGACGGATAAAATGGTTTTTAGACCGCCGTTTATTTGCTGGAAGTTTTGACTTTATACCGCTCACAGAGAAAATCTATGAACATAAATCACTTATAAGAAGGAGTCTTGGTAGTGTGGAGATGAAACTCCAAGACAATAAAGCTCATAATCTTAAAATAGCTGCCACTAAGATTAATGGTGTTCTGATAAAACCGGGAGAAGTTTTTTCATTTTGGAAGCTTGTAGGAAGATGCAGCAAAGCTAAGGGATATAGAGAAGGACTTATCATCAGTCTTGGCAGCGTAGGGAAGGGAATAGGAGGAGGAATGTGTCAATTTACAAATCTAATTCATTGGATGATTTTGCACAGTCCCTTGACGGTCATTGAACATCATCACCACAATCAGGTAGATTTATTTCCTGATTACGGAAGACAAATTCCCTTTGGAACAGGAACTTCCATCATGTATAATTATCTGGACTACCAGTTTATGAATAATACGAACCAAACATTTCAGCTATTAACGTATACGACAGAGGAGTATCTATGCGGAGAATTAAGAAGCAGCGCCAAGCTCGAGTATGCTTATCATATGGTTGAAGAAAACGCCTATTTCAGAAAAGAAAATGGGAAGTATTACCGTAACAATGAAGTATACCGGGAAGTAAGAGATAAACGTACAGGAAATTTAATTAAAAAGCATCTTATTGTAAAAAATCATGCTAAGGTCTTGTACGATGAGGCTTACATTCCTAGAAGCAGCATTACTCATGTATAAGAAAGCAATAAGCAGATGTTTTAGAACCATCAAGATAGTCAAAAAGTGAGGAGAGATAAGATGAATTCAACAATAGGATTTCAGGTTTTAGCCTTTTTAAATTTGGGTATTATTTTAGCATTCATAGCTATGGGGATTTACGGCTTTGTATTATTTGTTAAGTTAGCGCGCAGGGGTATTAAAGCACTAGACATCTATATTGCAGAAAAAACTAATAAAACATCGTCATAGATCTATAAAGCCTCCCTAAGATTTCCAGGGAGGCTTTATAGATCTATGACAGTATATGTAGGGTAATTTAAGATATTTATAATAGATTCATAAGGCGTTTTGTCTATATTATTAAAGTCGTTTTAAATAATGCTGGAGATTGGCCGCTGGCTATTTGAACATCTTTGTACTGTGAAGACACTTGAAATATATCATTTCTATCATTTGCATTTCTAAAGACGATATTAGAAGTAGAATGTTCGGAAAATGAAGAAGGGTTTATAGGAATAATGATTCATACAGGTGCAGGCATTTGTGCAATCGAATAGGAAAGTACTTTATCACATAGCGAAAGAATTCAATAAAAAAGATAGGCATTTTGTGTAAAAAGGTGATATAATTATTCAAAAAATTAAAATTAATTTTTAATAGTTTGCAAATAAGCTGCCTGAGATGTATTGCAGCATAGGGAAGCACAAAGGAAAAAGTAATAGTGGGAGAAGAATATGGATTTATACGAACTAGTATTTAATACGAGATATCGTGAATTTGAAGGCCTGGTAGAAATAGACAGTCAAAAAGTTAATGTATCAGTTTCATATCGCAGTGAAGAAGATATTGAGGCTGCTTATGCCATTGCTAATAGAGTATTAAGTTGGTTTGGTAAGCATAAATCTAGGGTGCGTGAATATGCAGCGAATCGAGACTTATTAGATCTTAAAAATACATCATGGCTTGAGGAGGAAGAAGAGGAGCTTACTGCAGAAGCATTTAGGAATAAGATTGTGCTTGAAAGTATTATGATAAATGCTGATGCAAGTTTTTATGTATGGTATGGCGATGGGGGAATCTTTTGGGGACATGGAATACGAGTCAGCATTTCACCGGCTTTTAGACTGGTTGAAGCTGAGATGATGTAAGATAATTTGATTGATGAGTTAAAGGTGGAATGATGATGAAAACAATAGGTCTTATTGGTGGAATGAGCTGGGAATCAACAGCAGAGTATTATAAGATCATTAATACTTATATTAAAAATACTTTAGGCGGGCTTCACAGTGCAAAATGTGTTCTTTTTAGTGTCGACTTTGATGAAATTGAAACCTGTCAGGTACAGGGGGATTGGGAAAAATCAGGACGTCTATTAGGAGAAGCAGCACGCTCTTTAGAAAGTGCAGGTGCTGATTTTATTATCTTATGTACAAATACAATGCACAAAAATGCAGAAGCAATACGCCAGGCTGTCAGTATACCGTTTCTTCATATTGCAGAGATTACTGCGCAGGCTATCTTGAAAGACGGAAAGCGAAGGGTAGGATTACTAGGCACCAAATATACGATGGAAGAAGATTTCTATAAAGCTCAGCTTATCCAGCGGGGATTAGAAGTTATTATACCGGAAAAAGAGGAAAGAGACTTTATTAATCGCGTTATTTTTGAAGAATTATGTTTAGGGAAGATTAAAGCAACATCTAAAGAGAGATATTTGAAAGTAGTAGATCTTTTCAAGAGCCAGGGGGTGGAAGCTGTTATTCTAGGCTGTACAGAAATTGGTATGCTTATAAAGTCAGAAGACAGCAGCCTGCCTTTTTATGACACCGCTTTTATTCATGCAGAAGAGGCTGCAAAATATGCACTGGGCTAATTAACAGTATTTTATTAAACACGAAGAGAGGAGATGGAATATGGACAATACATTTGTAGAAATCTGCCTTTATGAGGTGAAGCCTGAAAAAGCAGATGAATTTGAGACATTACTAATAGAAGTTGCTGATCATTACAAAAGGCTTCCTGGAGTAAAAGATGTAAGATATATGAAACGAACGCACAGGCAAAAAGACTTTAATGCTGCCAAAAACGGGGAATCACCCATAAGACTGACAAAGATTATTAAGGCTGTTACTTATGTCTTATATTGGGAGTTAGAAGATGAAAAGGCCCATGGGCAAGCAACCAAGTATGGGATCGAACACTTTTATAAAAGATTCAATAGATGCCTGATTACAATGCCAAAGATAATCTTAGGGGACAAGTTAATATAATACATTCAAGCTTTTAAAACATAAACAAGGATAGTGTGTTGATTTTAATTGGCATAAAGAATGGATAACAAATTTCTATATTAAATGTTGCGAAGAGGACAATAAAAAGGGGTAAAATGAGTAAAGGAGAATAACCGTGGGGAGAAATATTTATATTAAAAATTCACGATTTGTTTTAAGAGAATGGCAGAAAGAAGATGAGGAGGAACTGGCAGAACTTGCAAATAACAAAAAGATTTATGACAATTTAAGAGATGCATTTCCACATCCTTATACCAAAGAGGATGCTAAGGCTTATATTGCAATGATGTCTGCAAATAAAAAAGATGTAGGTTTAGCGATAGAGATTGATGGCAAATTAGCTGGAAGCATTGGAGCTTTTTTTAAGGAAGATGTCTATAGAAAAAGTGCCGAAATAGGATATTATCTGGGAGAAGCCTATTGGGGGAAAGGCATAATGACAGAGGCAGTCAAAGTGCTTACAGCTTATGTTTTTGCGAACTATGATATTAATAGAATATATGCAGAGCCTTTTGCACGCAACATAGGGTCAAGGCGTACGCTTGAAAAGGCAGGATTCATACTAGAAGGCGTACTGAAGCAGAGTGTGATTAAGAACAATATTTTCGAAGACAGTTGTATATATGCTCTTCTTAATCTGCAGTATAGTACGACAGACATAAAGAATCAGAGGGAATGCTCTAAGCTTACTTGCTGATTATGGAGGAGATCAATCAGGATAAGAATATCTATAGTTCAGGTATAAAAAATAAATAATGGTAAAATATAGTGATAAGGTAAACAAAAGCTAAATAGTATGAGATGAGGTGAGCATGTGAAAAGCAAGTATGATAAGTGGCTAAGTCATGAAATGAAGATGTGGCAGGAGAATGGACTAATTGATGCTGAAACAGCAACCAAAATAAATAGTTACTATTTAAATAAAGAAAGACATGGCTCTATTCATCTAGGAGCTATACTTGGAGTTCTTGGCTTTATACTTATTGGACTAGGGATTGTTTTGATACTTGCAAAGAACTGGGATTTTTTTCCGCGGGGCGTAAAAGTACTGATTTCTCTTCTCCCATTTCTCACGGGAAGCTTTGCGGGTATGATTATCCTCAAAAGGCGTATTGAGGGATGGATACTAGAAGCTATTTCAATTTTTACAACGATAGGTATTTTGACAGCTATTGTAATGAGCGGACAAATTTATCATATTATAACCGATGAATGGCTTCTCTTTTTAATTGCATGTCTTTTGAGTCTGCCGCTCATTTATTTATATGATTCGTTATTAACCTTAGGGGCCTATCTGATTCTTGCCAGTATGTGCCTATTTATGTCAGATTTAACTATTTTATGGGTCAGATTTGGTTTTAGTATCATTTTAATTGGCCTATGTGTTCCCTATGCAATGAAGCATTATCGAAAAGATAAGCTAAGCCTCATTACGGGTTGGAATCAGGCTTTTATTGCCACTTCTGGGATGGTATTCATTTTATCACTGGCAGAAACTGGAGCGGTCCTTAGAGAACTTTATCTTATATATTTTATTCTCCTTATGGGAATAGATAAGATCCTTTATCAGCATGAAAGTTTTCCTAGAGTAAGGATTCTTTCGATACTTGGACACATAGGATTTTATATCACATTATTTATCTGTACATTTAAAGAATTTTGGTATTACTTCTATTTGTCAGAAGTTGGCTGGCAGTATGAAGGCATTATTATTGTTTTTTGGCTGGCAGCTCTTTTAACAGCCATATGGCCTGTTTTAAGAAAGTGTGATTTTGATAAAAAGGATATACTCTATCTTTTAGCAGCAGCGATAGTGATTGTTTTTAGATGGACGGGTCTGTTAGATACAGATGCATCAGTAATTATTACCATTTTATTTAACATCATTTTTATAATCCTTTCTCTCATGATGGTCAGAGAAGGGATTGTGGGCAGCAATATGGGACACATGAATATTGGCCTTCTTTTATTAACTGCACTTATTATTGCAAGATTTTTTGACAGTGAATTTTCGTTTTTAGTTAAGGGTATTGTATTTATTTTATGCGGCACTATATTTTTACTCACCAATCTTTATCTCATTAAAAGGCGGATAAGGGAGGCGGATCATGTTTAGAGATAATAAACGCTTTCAGCTTTTGATCATTGTCTTTCTCATGCAGTTTTTTACTGTACTGTATATCAGTTTGTCTTATGAACTTGTAGCACTTTCAGGAAACGCTTATCGGTTCAAGATAGAAGGATACGATCCGATTGATCCCCTAAGAGGCAGATATCTTGCGTATATGATTAATACTGAAACGGTAACAGACGATCTTGGTGAATATAGAGGAGAATGCTATATTACTATAGGTGAAGACGAAAATGGATATGCATATTTAGATAAAGCCTTCAAAGAAAGGCCTCAAGAAGCAGATTATATCACCGCTGAGAGGTACGGCTCTGAATACTATGAAACACCTTTTCAAAAGTATTATGTCAATGAGGCCATTGCACAAAAGGCAGAAGAACTCCTAAGAAGTAATCTTAGTGATAGTTATGTGGTTATTAAAGTAAACAGTGGAAAAAGTATAGTAGAAGGGCTTTATATAGGGGATAAACATATAGATAACTATTTTGAATAAGTCAGTATCTTATATTCATACTATTACAAAGTGAAAAGGCCTGTGAACTTAGGCCTATTCACTTTTTTATTTACCGTTTAGTTTATGTTGTTTAAATATTTAAAAAATGTGTCATTGTGCCGATATAAAAAAGAGTGAACAATGATAAGGGGAATAAAAATGAAACATCCATTTGCCAAAGAGCCTATAGAAAAAAAATATACCTATGTTTTAGGCATTGCCATGGTTGCATTTGAAAATGGTAAAATAGATTCAAAGCAGAAAATCTATTTAAATAAGCTTATACAAGATATCGAGCTTACAAATCAGGATTTAGACAGTATATTAAAGCTGGCAAGGCAGTATCAGATAATCAAAAATAAAGTTGTCAGTGTTTTAGATACCCCGCAAAAGAAATACTGTTTTCTTATGGAGCTTTATAGTATGTTTCACTGCACGAAAGAAGAGCCTTATCAGTGGATGGATGGTATTGAACAATTTACGAGACTTCTTGATATTACTGAAACAGAACATAACAGAATTAAGCAATCTTACAAGATGATAGAACATAAGAATAAAAAGTACTTTGAAAATATAGATAGGAAATACGATGATGAGGAACATTTTTTAGGAAATCTGACAACTGATAAACGCCTAGAAGAAACAAGCATTACAGAGATTAAGGAAGTGACTCTCGAAAAAGGGGACACGCTCCATATTACTAAGGATTGCAAGATAACGGAGATTATCAGAGTACTAGAAGGTGCAAGTCTAAGTTTTGAAGATGTCCAAGTAGAAATGCATGCCCCGATTCAAGTTAAAGGAGGAAGGCTGTCTATAAAAAATACTTTATTTAAATGCAGCGGCATGCTGAAAAATACTATGTTTGTTGTAGAGCATACAAATGTCAGTATTACAAATAGCAGTTTTGATGGCAATAGCACAACGAGTATATGGTGTCAGACCGGAGGGGAACTTTTAGTAGCTGACAGTATTTTTACACAAACTGCTTACAGACCGGCGATTGCTCTTTGGGATTGCCCAGCAAGTATTAAAGACAGCATGTTTAGAGAGTGCAAGGCAGAAAATAGCAGCGGTGGAGCCATTTATACGAACAGCAATATTGAGGTAACAGGCTGTCAGTTTGAAGCTTGTAGTGCTTATAAAGGGGCTGTGCTCTATAGATTTGCAGCAATCATACCATGGGTTGGAGATTTTAAGGAGCAGAATAGTTGTACCAAGGGCAAAGCTGAGAAAGATAATGGGATGGTTAAAATATTTGGGAAAAGAGTAAGTTATATTCCTATCCCAAAAAGTTTTAAACGAATTAGTTATCCTGTTGTTTTGAAGAATAATCATTTCGTAGACTGTAAGGGATACAGAATGGGAGTTATCTGTGCTTACAAATCTCAGGTGGTTATTAATGAAAAAAACACCTTTGATAAGTGTGACGGACAAGAGATTTGCTATTATGAATAGACTAGTTTTATAAATCTGATTTACAAGCAGTAGAAATAAAGATTAATGCAAAATGCCTTGATAATCAAAGTATAAGTTCAAAAAGAGTACATAGCAGCCATAAGGAAAAGACTGTTTAGTGTACTCTTTTTTTTGTTTCCATTTCATGAATTTGTATTTGGTGCCTAAACTATACCAATAAGCCTTGCACCTTGAGCGACAATAAAGCATACCACTATACCAGTAACTGTTGGAACTATAAAGGATAGCCATGTCCATTTCAGACTTTGAGTTTCTTTTCGAATAGTCCAAAGGGTTGTACCGCAGGGCCAGTGATTGAGGGCAAAAAGCATGGTGCAGACAGCTGTGAGAGGGGTCCAGCCATTATTTACAAAAAGCTGTTTCATTTGATTCAGACTTCCCAGTTCTAGTAAAGCACCTTTTGACATATAGCCCATAATTAAAATAGGAATAACAATTTCATTGGCAGGTAGACCTAGTATAAAGGCCATTAGTATATAGCCATCAAGCCCTATTAATTTCGCAAAGGGGTCTAAAAACAAGGCACAGTGAGTTAAAATACTGGCATCACCAATTATGATATTTGCCATAAGCCAAATAACAAGTCCAGCTGGGGCAGCAACTGCAGCTGCACGGCCAAGAACAAATAAAGTGCGGTCAAAAATTGAATGAATAATAATTCTTCCAACCTGTGGTTTTCTATAAGGGGGAAGTTCCAAAGTAAATGAAGAAGGAAGTCCTTTTAAGAGTGTTTTAGATAAAAGCTTTGAAATGAAAAGTGTAATCACAATTCCTAAAACAATTGTTCCAAGCACAGCTAAAGTAGCTATAACAGAACTAAACCCTCCGGCAGCTCCTGCAATAAAAATAGTAGAAAGTGCTATAAGGGTAGGAAAACGGCCATTGCAGGGAACAAAGTTATTAGTTATCGTCGCAATAAGCCGCTCTCTGGGTGAATCAATAATACGGCAGGCAACAACCCCAGCGGCATTGCAGCCAAACCCCATACACATTGTCAGTGCCTGTTTACCATGAGCACATGCTTTTTTGAAAAAATGATCCAGATTAAAGGCCACTCGAGGAAGATAGCCTAAGTCTTCAAGCAGTGTAAAGAGTGGAAAGAAAATCGCCATTGGAGGAAGCATGACAGAAACTACCCAAGCGAGTGTACGATACATGCCAAGGACTAAAATACCGTGAACCCAATCTGGAGCCCCGATCCAAATAAACAAAGCAGTAAGATGATCTTCAATCCAGAACAAACCGTTAGCCAGTAAGGCTGAAGGAATATTAGAACCTTCTATGGTAAGCCAAAAAATGATACCTAAAAGACCTAACATAATGGGAATACCAAAAGTTCTTGATGTCAAATAACTGTCAATTTTACGGTCTAGCTGGTTATACATTTTATTTTCATAAGTAACGACTTGAGAACTAATGGTTTCTGCTGTTTTAACAATATCAGATACAATATAGTCCCTTAAATCATTAATATCAATGTTTGTTTCCTTAAAAATAATCTGTGCATCGCTAAGTTTATTCTGAAGCAGTTCATCTTTTCGTAAATCAAATTTAAGATAATCATTCATGGATTCAAGCAGCATATCATCGCCATCCACTAATCGAAGGGCTGCCCATTCGTAGTTTAATTTATTTCCCACTATGCGTTTCATCTCCAGCTCTATTTCTTGAATAGTTTTCTTCAATTGATGGTTATATTTTATTTTTACTGGTTCAGAATTAATCTCACCTTGTGCAACTTTTCTGACGGCTTCTTTCAGATCATCCAGCCCTTTGCCATTCCGTGCTGAAGTCCCTATTACGGGAACGCCTAAATGTTTAGATAATTTTTTGAGATCCACGTTTATTTTCTTGCGTCGTGCTTCATCCAGCAAGTTAACACAGACAACAACTTTATCCGTAATTTCTAAGATTTGGAGCGCAAGATTAAGATTGCGTTCTAAGCAAGTAGCATCTAAAACGACAACTGTTGCATGTGGGTTGCCAAAAAGAATAAAGTCTCTTGCGACTTGCTCTTCCACGGAACTTGCAAGCAAAGAATAAGTACCAGGCAGATCCACTAATATATATTTTTTATCTTCATATGTATATTTTCCCTGAGCGTTGGTAACTGTTTTTCCAGGCCAATTTCCTGTATGTTGGTTAAGCCCTGTAAGGCTGTTGAAGACTGTACTTTTGCCTGTATTTGGATTCCCAGCCAGGGCAATGATAATGTCATCGGGTGATTCAAGCTGGACTTCAAACATTTCTTTTAATGCACCTGTTCCGGTGGATTGGTTGGTTAAACCCATAATATACCCCCTTTATTTATCTGCTTTGTGACTAAGTACTAGAGCGATTCAACTAAAATTTTACAGGACTCTTCTTGTCGGAGGGCAATAACAGCTCCTCGGATTGCATAGGATATTGGATCGCCGGCTGGACTTTCTTTTAAAGGCTTTATTGTGGTATCTATAATAATACCAAGGTCAAGAAGTCTTCTTCGACAGCAGCCATTGGCAGTTAATTTTTTCACTTTTCCGCTATGTCCAATAGGAAGTTCATGAAGCGGGATTAAATTTATATTCATAAAGATCTCCTTTATTATTATTTTTTCTATTTCAAGTTCATAAGTTAGTCATAGGAAACTTATTTGATAAAGCTAATAATTACTATATGCATCAGTACTTGTACCTGGAGCATGTATCGAGAAAATTAAAAGTTAAAGGGAGGCGGAGAGCCTGGAAAGACAAAAAGAATTTCATACGGTACGAGGCTACCAAATACTAAATGCAGAGCAGCAGTTACTCACTTCAAGTATGGAAGATTACTTAGAAATGATTTATCGGATCTGCAGGGAAGATGGATATATCCGTGTTAATCAGCTGGCACTAAGACTCAATGTAAGACCTTCTTCTACAACTAAGACTGTTCAAAAGCTTAAAGAGCTGGGGCTTATTGAGTATCAAAAATATACTGCTATTAAGCTTACTGAAGAGGGAGAAGTAATAGGGGAATTTCTTTTGAAAAGACATGAAATTATAGAGGAGTTTTTGAAGAAATTAGGCATTCAGGAAACGTTATTAAAAGATACAGAAATGATTGAGCATGATGTAAGCCTAAATACAGTTAAAAGTCTTAAGCTGTTTAATCAATTTTTAAATGATAATCCTGATGTCGTGCTGCGCTATGAAAGTTTTAAAAAAGCATTTTACAAAGATGACAGCCTATGAAGGAAGCAATTTGTTGGTAGTTTATTAAAAGAGTTAGTAGTTATTAGAAATCTTTCTCAGAAGAGTTTTGTATATCTGAAAAAATTGTTATATAATTAAAATAATATTCTGGTCAGCAGCCAAAGCTCAATGAGAAAAATGACTTCTTAGAAAATCGGGGGGCGGCTGCTATAATGACAGAAGGAAGTTTTGTGAAAGGTGAATTCTGAATGCAGAAGCTCTCATACAAGGGATTAGGTCTATCACAGTGAAAAACTGTATTCGGCAGGAGGGGCTGGGATGAAATATAAAGTGATTCTTTTAGATGCAGATGATACACTTTTTGATTATGATCAGGCAGAAACCTATGCACTGATGAAAACTTATGCGCATTTTAATAAAACTTTTAACATCCATGAACTTGAAAGGTATAAGCGTATTAATAAAGAGATGTGGATAAACTTTGAAAAAGGAATAATTGATATTAAAGAACTGCGCAGCAAACGTTTTGAAAAACTTTTTTTCAATGAGCCTATTTCACCTGATGAAGTCAGTGACATCTATCTAGAACATCTAGGAGAAGCATGCTTTGAGCATGAAGGAGCGAAGGAAGTCTGCGAAGTTTTAAGCAGTAGATATGAGTTAGTTATTTTGACAAATGGCATGGCTAAAGTTCAGCAAAGCAGATTGAGAAGGTCCAGACTTATGCCTTATATCAAAGCGATTATTACATCAGAAGAAACAGGTTACAAAAAGCCGGACGCCGCTATTTTTGAATATGCATTAAAGCAAGTTGGACATAAGGACAAAAAGAGTGTGCTGATGGCAGGAGACTCCTTAAGCTCGGATATTCAAGGAGGAATAAATGCGGGGATAGATACATGCTGGTACAACTTTAGGCATGAGACAAATACTACAAGCGTTCATCCAGTCTATGAAATCAAAGAGCTTAAGGAACTGCTCTGCTTTTTATAAGATAAGCATAGCATGATACAGGAGGGAAAAGGATATGGGAGTTGCAGATGTTAAAAAGTTTTTTGAAGCTAAGAAGTTAAATCATGATATTATATTATTAAATGAAAGCAGTGCAACAGTTATGCTGGCAGCTAAGGCATTAGGAGTAGAGGAAGAGAGAATAGCCAAAACCTTAGCCTTTAATGTTAAAGAACGAAGTATTGTAATTGTAGCTTCCGGCACAGCCAAAATAGATAACCAAAAGTTCAAAGCTGCATTTAGTGCAAAGGCCAAAATGATGTCCCATGAAGAGACCTTTGAAAAAATAGGACATCCTGTTGGAGGCGTATGCCCTTTTGGACTGCCTGAAAATGTAGAAGTATATATTGATAAAACGATTACGCATTTTGATACCATCTATCCAGCTGGAGGAGCTGTTAATGCCATTGTAAAGATGACTCCGAAGGAGCTTATAGAGGCTGTAGATGGCAAATGTATCGATGTGTGTAAAGTAACTGCTTAGGAGGAGAGAGGGCATGGAGGGAGTACAAATTGAGCTTTTAAAAGAGGAAGAAGTAGAAGAACTAAGTGAGGTTATTTTAGAGGTGTTTGAAGAGTTTGTAGCAGGAGATTTTCTTGAAGAAGGCATCACTTTATTCAAAGAATTTATATCTCCGGTATCTTTAAAACAGCGAGAAGAAAAAGGGATAGCCTTTACGCTGGTTGCCAAATATCAAGGGAAAATTATAGGAACAATTTCTATAAAAGACAAAGATCATATTGCATTATTTTTTGTAAATAAGGACTATCATAGGCAAGGTATAGGAAAAAGCTTATTTTATAAAGCGCTGGATAAGATTCTAAGCAGTGATGCAAGGCAGATAAAAAAAATAACTGTAAATGCTTATGCAAGTTCAGCGGAAGTGTACAAAAGCTTAGGCTTTAAGCCCCTCGCATCCGGAGAACCTAAAGAGACCAATGGCATAGTTTATGTGCCTATGGAGCTTACACTGCAATAAAAAAAGCTTTTAGCAAAGGAGCGAAGAAATGAAGCTTATATCGTGGAATGTAAATGGCCTAAGAGCCGCTGTAACTAAAGGGTTTTTAGGGTATTTCAGCGCTATAGATGCAGATGTTTTCTGTCTTCAGGAAATAAAACTGCAGGAGGGACAAATTGACCTTGCGCTTGAAGGGTATTATCAGTTTTTTAATTACGCCGAAAAAAAGGGTTATTCAGGGACAGCTATTTTTACGAAGCAGAAACCTATAAACGTAAAGTATGGATTAGGTATTCCCTGCCATGATACAGAAGGCAGAGTCATTACATTGGAGTTTGATGCCTTTTATATGGTTACTGTCTATACGCCTAATGCACAAGGAGAACTGGCACGTATTGATTACCGAATGGAATGGGAAGAAGACTTTAGAGAATATATAAAAAAGCTTGATGGACATAAACCTGTTATTTTATGCGGTGATTTGAATGTTGCTCATCAGCCTATCGATCTTAAGAATCCAAAAGCTAATGAAGGAAGTGCCGGGTACAGCCCTCAGGAAAGAGAGCAGTTTAATAAGCTCTTAGAATCAGGATTTATAGATACATACCGCTATTTTTATCCTGATAAAGAGGGGGCCTACAGCTGGTGGTCCTATAGATTTAGGGCAAGAGCTAATAACGCCGGCTGGCGAATAGATTACTTTCTAGTATCCGAAAGGCTTAAAGATTATTTAAAAGATGCTTTGATCTATTCAGAGATATTAGGGTCAGATCATTGTCCGGTAGGGCTTGAGATAGAGCTTTAGTAGGATGAGTATCTGACCTAGCTAAATGTCCACAGGAAATAAAAGGAGATAGAATTATGAAATATAAAATGCTGCATACCTGCTTAAGAGTTATGGATCTAGAAAAATCTTTGACCTTTTATAAAGATGCATTAGGTTTTGTAGAAGTGAAGCGAAAGGACTTTAAAGAGCATCAGTTTACCCTGGTCTTTTTAACGGACGAATCCCACACCTATGAACTAGAACTTACGTATAATTATAATCCGGAGAAACCTTACGAAATAGGTAGTGGGTTCAGCCACACAGCAGTATCTGTCGAGGACCTCGAGGGATCAAGAGAAAGACATATTCAGCTTGGATATGAAGTTACCGATCTAAAGGGACTACCAGGTGAAAAACCAAGATACTATTTTGTAACAGATCCAGATGGTTATAAAGTGGAAGTCATAAGAAGTTAAAAAGATCCAGCAAGATTTTTAATGCTCCAAGGAAAATCAAATAATAAATGCAACTAATAAAATAAAAACCACAAAGGGCAGCAAGTGCTGAGCTTTGTGGTTTTTATTTTAATAGACAATTTCAATGCCATAGCCTTCATCTTCTAAGGTTTTTGTAATTTCTTTAATGTGGCGGTGATCATTGGTTTCAACAGTTACTTCAAGAGCTACATAGGTGAGTCGGTCAAGCGCCTTAAACTGATTATGTTCAAGCTTTACGACATTGGCCCCGAGCTTTGCAAGAATTTCTGCAATTTTAACCAGCTGGCCTGGCGTATCCTTTAATTTGACAGAGAAGCAAAAAAGTCTGCCTCTTGAATAAAGGCCATGATTAAGAAGAGAAGACATGGTAAGTACATCGATATTACCGCCGCTTACAACGGATACAATCTTTTTGGCAGATCCACCGATTTTTTTTAGTGCAGCTACAGAAAGAGCTCCGGTGGCTTCAGCGACGAGTTTATGTTTTTCAACCAGCAGAAAAATAGCTTCTATTAAGTCGTGATCATCCAATGTGATGATTTCATCTACATAGTCTTTAATAATATCAAATGCCAGATGTCCAGGTTTTTTGACAGCGCCTCCATCGGCAATGGTATCCACATAAGGCAGATGAACAAGCTTGCCTGAATCTATAGATAACTTCATAGCCTGGGCGCCTGTGGATTCGACGCCAATAACTTTAACATGGGGGTTAACCATCTTAGCAGCTACAGCAATTCCGCTGATCAGTCCGCCGCCGCCGATAGGAACCAAAATAATGTCAGCATCAGGAAGTTCTTCTAAGATTTCAAGACCTATTGTTCCTTGGCCAGCCATGATTTCTAAATCATTAAATGGGTGAATAAAGGTGTAGTTCTTCTCTTTTTCAAGTCTTCTGGCTTCTTCATACGCCTCATCATATACACTTCCTGCAAGGACGACTTTTGCACCCCAATTTTTTGTAGCCTTGATTTTTATGAGAGGAGTTGTCTTGGGCATGACAATCGTTACATCTATGCCGAGTCGGTGGCCAGAGTATGCAACCCCTTGAGCATGATTGCCGGCAGAAGAAGCAATAAGTCCTTTTTCCTTTTCAGTGCTGCTAAGACTCATAATTTTATTAAGTGCGCCACGGATTTTAAAAGCGCCTGTGATCTGCAGGTTCTCAGGCTTCAAATAGACATCATGATTATATTCTTTGCTGAGTTCATAACTACGAATCAATTTTGTTTCAATACAGGTATGTTTTATTCTCTCTTTAGCATCTAGTATGTGCTGCAGCGTGAGCTTTGGGTGATGATCAGATAGCATGGATGAACCTCCAAATAATAGTTAGTAAATACAAAACAGTATACTCTCTATTATAATCAAAGGCAAATTGATATGCAAATACCAATATATTGTACCCATATATGATTATTTAGAAAACTGATAGAGCAAATATTTTAAATAAGATTAAGTTGTGATAAGATAAATATAAAAAACATAAAACAGAAGAGGGGCAGCTATGAGACTATCCGAACTTAATACGTATTCAAATATAGTTATTCAATGCCACGATAATCCGGATCCAGATGCAATAGGTGCAGGATACGCTTTGTATAAGTTTTTCGAAAGTCAAGGGAAGTGTGTTAAATTCATTTATAGTGGTAACCTTAAAATTACAAAACCCAATATTCAAATGATTATCAATGAGTTTAATATACCTTTGGAGTATGTTGATCAGCTGGATATCCAAGGGTTGCTAATCACTGTGGACTGCCAGTATGGGGCGGGGAATGTAACAAAGCTTAACGCGGAGGATGTAGCCATTATAGATCATCATCAACCGGAAGTAGAAGGAATAGAAAAAGCTGAAATAAGAAGTTTTTTATCCAGTGCGTGTACATTGGTGTGGGATATTTTAACAGAAGAAGGCTTTGATGTTAATACTTATATTGATGTTGCAACGGCCCTTTATTATGGCCTTTTTACAGACAGCGGAGGGTTTTCAGAAATTCATCACCCCCTTGATAAAGATATGCAGGACAGCTTAAAAATAGACAGCAGTGTCATAAGAAAACTAAAGAACTCAGTACTTACTTTGCCAGAGCTTGAAATAGCCGGCATGGCACTTATCAGACATTCCTATAATGTAGCCAATAAGTTTGTTGTGGTTAAGGCGCAGGAGTGCGACCCTAATATTTTAGGATTTATTAGTGATTTAGCTTTGCAGGTAGACAGTGTTTATGTCTGCATTGTTTATAATGAAGTGCCAAGGGGCATTAAGTTTTCCGTAAGAAGCTGTGTTAAAGAAATTATGGCTAATGAACTGGCAGCATTTCTTGCAGAAGGGATAGGATCAGGGGGAGGACATATAGAAAAGGCAGGAGGATTCATCAGCAGAACTGAATTTGATAAAAAGCATGCACATCTTAATGCAGATGAATACTTTTTAAGAAGGTTAACGAAGTATTATAAGTCATTTGACGTTATTTATAGTATGAAAGATCATATCAGCATGAAAAATATGAAGCTTTATAAAAAAAGACCCCTTCCAGTTGGTTTTGTTCCGCTTACTGATGTTGTTCCGGATCATACACCCATTATTATAAGAACGCTGGAAGGAGACGTAGATCTTTTATCTAACAGCAATGTTTATGTCATGATTGGCATAAAAGGAGAAGTTTATCCGACCACAAAAGAAAAGTTTAAGAAAAGCTATACTGTTCTAGAAGAAAAGTATGATATGGAGCTTGAGTACTTTCCAAGTATCAGAAATAAAAAAGATAGCACTATGATTCATCTTCAGCAGTATGCTAAAAAATGTATTTCAAAAGGAGAAAGCTATATTTATGCAAGGCCTTTAGAAAAAGCAGTTAAAGTCTTTACGGCTTGGGATCTTGAAAAATACATGTATGGCAAAGTGGGGGATTATTTAGCAGTCAGAGAAGATGATCACCATGATATTTATGTAATAGAGAGGGATATTTTCAGCAAAACTTATGACGAAGTAAAATGAACTAAAAAGCGTGCAGCTAAAACTGCACGCTTTTTAGTTAAATATAAAAGTTTTTTGAGTTATCGGTGAGAAAAGTCTTCTCGTTAATATCAGTATACATTTTTTGAATAACGTTCCTCTGAAATAAATAATTTTTCTTTTTCATCAGGGGTAAGCTTTAAGTCACCTAACTGCTGCTTTGCTTCACTCAGAAGTTTATCCAGCGTGTAATAGGGCATGAGAATAACATCAGTATTATGACTTGTAAGCATAGTTGTAAAGGAGGGGTTGATAGCTAATAAATAACTGATTTCCCCAAGCTTTTTATAATTTTTCGAGCTCCAAATAAGTGCATTATTATAGCCGCTTAGGGTTACAAAGTATCTGCCGTCTTTACTGAAGAGGCAGGATGTCAGCGGATAGTCCAGATCATCGAGTGTTGTAATAAGCTTTCCCTCTTTAGTCTGATATATTTTTGTAGTGCCATTATCAAGCCCTACGAACAACTGGCTGCTATCAGGAGAAAATATGATTATAGAGAGAGAAAGTGCAATATCAGTTATGGAAGCTGTTTGTTTTTTTGTAGAAAGATCAATAAGCTCAATGGATGAATTATCATAAACCAGTGCAAGGACAGTTCCAGATGGACTTAAGTAAGCTGAGTTGAGAGAAGAATCCTCACGATTATAAAGGAGTTGGCCATCTGATAAACTATAAATTTTTATGCTGCCATCTGCTGATATCAGTAGTTTGGTATGATCTTGACTAAAGCTAAGTGTGCCAAAAAAGTAATCATAAGGAATATGAAGTATTCTTTGGTGTGACAGGGTGTCAATAACATCAATACTGTCTTCAAAACTGATCCCTAACAGCCTTGCATCCGAGCTGTAATGGGAAGCTGTAAATCCACTCAGTTTTGTTTGCTTAATGGACTTCATATCAACCTGACTGGCAGTTATAAGTTCACCAGAGGCTGTTAAGAGTGAAAGAGAATCTGAATGAGTGATAAAGTGTGCCGCCACTATTTCTTCATCTAATTTCAGCTTAGTAAGAAGCTTTTGATTTTCTGCACTCCAGAGATTAAGTTCACCCGAGTTAAAGGTAGTAGTAAGACATTTTGTACCATCTGAGCTGAATTCACCAGACTTGACAGCTTCGTTATGTCCGGGAATACGGATAATACTACTGCCTTCTAACATTCTAAAAATATAAGCTTTTGATCCATTAGTGTAAGAAGCAGCTAGTATGCCTTTATTTGCTTCAAGAGACGATATTCGCCCTAAGTTGCTTATTCGGCTAAGGTCATGCTCAAGTTTGCTATCTAAAAACCAGAAACGTATAGTTCCATCATGGGAACCACTTATAAGAATGTCATTTATCATTTGATAATCACTTACTAAATCACCATGGATAAAAGAAGCAATGTATTCACACGTTTTTGGATCCACTAAGTTTATTTTTTCATTTTCAATTATCAAGAGCTGACCAGTTTGAGGGGAATAAGTTAAATCACTGATGACCCCATTATTAAAGGCTAAAGAGGAGACTGCTGCTTTCTTCTCAATATCTATTATTTCAAGGAAACCTTTTCCTTTATCGAGGACATTGTCAAGGCTTACTAAATTACTAATGGCAGCAATACGGCTAGAGTCTATAAAAATACAGTCTACTAAAGTATCATATGTAGTTTTGAAACTGGAACTTATGGTCTTTTGCAAAATATCTACAACCGATACCAGGCCTCCTGCTTGAGAAACTAATAGATGTTTTCCATCTGGACTGAACTTCAGGCTGCTGACATAAGTATCAAAATCAGCCTTAAAAGGAAGAGAAAGAATTGTGGTTCCAGTACGATTGAGTATCATTAAGGTGCTGCTGCTAAAAACAGCAATTAAATTTTTGTCAGAACTCAACGAGAGTTCACTGGAATAGATATCATCCTTTATCCATTTGAAACTTAAGTCTTCTGTACTTACGCAGCAAATTGCTGAGTTATCTAAATATACAAACTCTGAGTCATTCAAAAAGTAGAATGTATCTTGGGACATATAAGGAGATGAAGTTTTTATTTTACCAAGGGTTATGCCTTTTTGGGTATCCCATACGTAAAGATAACCATCTTGACATGATGTAACAGCCAAGAGGCCATTAGGACTCAATTTCAAGAAGTTAATACTGTTAGGATGGTTAAGCGCTAAGTCGGATACAAATCTCGCATCATATTTATAGGTATATAGTGCACGGCTTAAAGCAAAGGCGGCTTCTTCAACATAAGGTTTATCAGGTTTTTCAGTGTTTAGGGGAAGCGCTTCAAGGGCAACTAAAATAGCCCTTTTGCGATCGCCTTGTTTAAGAAGCTGACTGGATCTATCTGCTAAGTATCTGGATTGGGTGAGGAGCACTTTCTGCATCTGTTCTTTAATGAGTATTCCTTGATATAAACTAATAGTTCCAAAGACAGCAAAAAACAGGGTAAGGCAAAAAGAAAATACAACTGCTTTTCGCATGGCTCTTTCGCGATGACGCTGTTTTAAATCATCATATTTACAGTGCAGCAGAGCCGCCAGAAGTCGCAGGATCTCCTTTTTTAGAAGTTTTAGCATTTCCTTTTTTGATTTAGCACGTATGTCTGCCGCGAGTGGCTCAATCTCCACTAGTTGTTCTGCTAATTCCCCAGTATCATTTGTAATTTGCTTTTTAGTATACCTAAGGGCTGGAGGAAAAGATTCATGGGGCTCTCCTTCGATGAGGAGGGCAAGAATCTTATCATGTCCATGTATTTGACTAAAAGTTTCTATTTCCTTACATACCCATTGAGACTCAGGCGTTCTAGGTGAGCATATAACGATAAGAAACTCAGAACTTTCTAATGCAGCAGTGATATTATCTGCTAAGTTGCTGGAAGACGGAAGTTCATCACGGTCACGAAAAACTCTGGTAATTTTTTTCTTCAAAAGGTTTTTTGCAATACTTTTTGGAACCTTGAATGTTTCCAGCGCTTTATGCAGTTGTTCTGCCACCATTTTATCAAGTTCGGAATGTCTATAGCTTATAAAAGCATCATAATGAAGTGTTTTATGTAACGAATTACTCAAAGTAAACCCCCTGATTTTATAATGTTAGTCATATTATAGCTGAATATTTAGAAAAAATATACATTCTATTCTCAAATATTTAAGTTAATAGGAAGCTTGATAAGTGACTCTTTCAACAGCCAAACAGCTTATAACCAGTGAAAGTTTCTGGTTATAAGCTGTTTGATCAAATATCATCAACATCGGTTTCTTCGCCATAGCGGACAGTTCCATTGGAACTGAAACCGTCTTTGGGATCATATTGAATAAAAGTGCCGTCGTTTGGTTCACTAGAAGATGAACTTCTTTCTGTAGGAATGTTTAAAAGTTCTGTAGTATTTGTTTTGGTTTTAGGTGTTATATCAATATATCTTCTCATACTGTCACCTCATTATATAAAAGATATAATTATTTTTAGCAAATCAAGAAATAGTATGCATTTTATAAAAAATGATATTTTATTATTAAATATACCTTGACAGGCGAGGTATATAATATTAATATATAAATATAAGAAAAAAGTATTTGCGAAAGAGAGGTGATAAGATGTCCATTACATCAGATTTGATCAGAGGGCATACTGAGACGATTATATTAGGCCAGCTTATTGCAAAAGACAGCTATGGCTATGAAATCAACAAGGCAATACAAGAAAAAACAGATAACCAGTATGAACTTAAAGAAGCTACACTATATAGTGCTTTTAGAAGACTTGAGCAAGCTGGTTTTATATTATCTTATTGGGGAGATGAAACAACCGGTGCAAGAAGGCGTTACTACAGCATTACCCCTTTAGGAAAAGAAGCTTACAGGCAGAATAAGCAGGACTGGGAAAGGGCTAAAGAACTCATTGATCGATTAATATAACAAAGAAATAATTAGAGTGGGAGGAATTTAAAATGAGCAATAAAATAAGAAGTAAGGTGGATTTGCTATTTGCAGATGCGCCACAGACGAAAAAGGTGTTTGAGCTTAAAGAAGAACTTATTGTTAACTTAACTGAAAAATATGATGACTTGGTAGGGCTCGGAAAGGCCCCAGAAGACGCGTATAATAGTGTTATTGCCAGCATTGGAGATGTTGATGAGCTTATTAAGGGTCTAAGGCAAAATGATGTATTTAACTCTGAACGAGAAGAAAAAGAACGCAGAAAAACAGCATTAGTTGTTTCGGGAGCTGTAGGACTATATATTTTAAGTATATTGGCGCTTATTTCTATTGTAGAAGTTTTCAGAGCAGATGGGGTTTTGGCACTTATCGTCTTTTTGTTAATTGCAGGGTTTTCTACATGCATGCTGATTTATCACTTTATGTCAAAACCTAAGTATATTAAGGCAGATGATACATTAGTTGAAGAATTTAAAGAATGGAAGCAGGAACATACGAAAAAAAATCAGTTATGTAAATCTTTGATTTCTATCATGTGGACGCTGACTGTTGCAATTTATCTATTTATTAGTTTTACTATGGGAATATGGGCGTATTCATGGATTATATTTATAATAGGGGCAGTTGTAGATCAAATTATAAGGCTTGTTTTTGATATGAACGGTATGAGGGAGTAAGGCCATGAAAAAAATGAGAATTATTCAGTTTATCCAGCTTGTTTTATTGGTAGTTGTTGCAGTTAGTCTTATCGCTTTTCTGAGTTTTGTTGCGAGATCAAATAGTGGAGGACGATTAAGTACTGCAAATAAGTCCGAAACTGTAAAAAAGGAAAAATCAGGTTCCAGCGTTGATTTAGATTTTAATTTTTTCAGTGTAGGCATGGGGCAGCTGACTATACAAAAAGAAGAAAGTGTAAGTCAAAATGGTATTAGTGCAATAGAGCTTAAGGCGGATAGTGCTGATATTATTGTGTCCATAACAGATGATGACACAATAAAAATCGTAGAAAGCTCAACGAAAAAACTACGGGAAAATGAAGTATTTACTTTAACAAATCAGAATGGAGTATTAACAATAGGAAAGGGTAAGAGTAACCGCAGCGTAGTTTTTTTCGGATGGAACGAGCACCGCATAGAACTTTTTATTCCCAAAAGCTACATTGGCGATTTATCTTTATACTCATCTTCGGGTGATACAAGATTTTTGAGTGACTTAAACTTAGGGTCCCTTAGCATAGAGCAGGCTTCCGGGGATGTAAAATCATCTTATAATATCAAGGTGCAGACATTTAACAGCCATTTGGCATCAGGAGACATCTATCTGAATGCCTTAGCATGCGATAAGTTTAGCCTAGGGGCAGCATCGGGTGATATTACAATTGGTTCGCTTGAAGGGGCTGGGGATATTGAGACCAGTTCAGGGGATATCCTTGTAAAAGCATTTAATGGAGGAAATTATCAAATCCGAACGGCTTCAGGAGATGTAAAAATTCAAAGTGCTGAAGGGACAGGGGAAATCAGTACAGCATCAGGGGATATAGATGTATCCTATGTAGCTGTGGGGGACTATGCAAAGCTTAGTGCAGCATCCGGTGATATTCGTATAGGACTATCAGAAAACATTAGTTTTGAAATGGATGCAAGGTGCACATCGGGAGAAATAAGTGGTAACTTTGACATGATCTATAGAAATAAAAAAGAAAACGAAGCTGAAGCAGTTGTAGGTGAAGGGCCTTATGCAAAGCTTATTGTTAATACAACTTCTGGAGATGTTTATGTAAAACGTGGAAAATAAACAGATAGTATAGTGAGGGGGGAGATATTAAAAGTGCAGGATAGAACTTGTACTCTTTAATATCTCTTCTTATGCTTAGAAAATAGATGCAATAACTAATTAAAATCTGTTAAAAGGACTTAAAATGCATTATAATAAACTTAAGTATAATAATGAGTAAGGGGTGGTATTTTGAATGCTAAGCAAAATATGCTTTTATACATGGGGATAAGTTGTATATTAGCAGGAATCGTTTTTTTGTTATATTTTAATGGATTATTGCCAAAGGATCATTTTTATGAATATGCCAATGTAGCAATAGCTATTATTTTTCTAATTCTTTACGGTAAAACAAGAACAAAGATAACGTTGATGATGGCTGTGTTTTTCTTTTTAAATGTATCGATTATGGTTGCAGCAAGACTTCTTAATACAGAAAGCTTTTTTCCGAGAGTTGCTTTGATCCCTGGGATTATACTTCTATTGCTATACATAACTAAGAGGAAATCGGTTATTTTAACTATAGGATCTATTTTGACTTCGTGGGGATTTTTCCTTCTTTTAAGAGAGCCGATAGGCATACAGGGGCACTATTTTTCAGTAGGGGCTCTTATGCTGTTTACTGTTCTGGCATTTATATTTATATGGATTATTGAAAGACAGAACTGGCCGGCACTGCCTATTTTAATTCTTGGGGTTATAGGAACGTATCTTGTAGCTGATGCATTAGGGGAAACCGTAAAAAGTATTGTGCTGCAGGGAGGATGCGTCATACTCATTTTAACGGGGGTTGTATTTGTCCTTCGAAGCTTATTTAGCAGACATTTAGAAGAAGAGTAACTGACAAAAGGAGAAGACTTATGCCAAGTGGAGTTGTTCAAATTATTGAAGGGGAATACGCAGTGGTACAGATTCAAAGGCAAGACATGTGCGGAGATTGCCATGCATGTGATGCTGTTCATGTTTCACAGTCGTGTACACTTAAGTGTATAAATAGTATTAAGAGTGAGATAGGAGACTTAGTTGAAATTTCACTTGATAATACGACTTTTTTAAAAGCCACTTATATTATTTATGGACTCCCGCTTTTAGGGCTTGGCATAGGAATAGCCTTAGGATATTTTATAGCCTCCTTTTTTCCGAATATAAATAATGAGCTTTTCATGATAGCAGGGGCAGGCTTAGGAATGCTTATTACTTTTTTGATTATAAAAAGCCAAGATAAAAAAAACAAATATAAAAAAATGCTTCCGCATATCGTGAAAATTATAAACAGCACTCATTAATGGGTGCTGTTTTTATATGTTGCATGGGTAGGAACCTAATCGGTCTTTCATTAAGTTTGAGTTATTTAAGAAGTGTAAGATATATGGCGTAAGAATAGCTTAGAATAAATAGCAAAACTCTTAGAGACGGGGAGGGGCGTTCCAATGATTCAGCTCATCCATAAATGCAGCAGCAGCAGATTTAACGGAAGAAGAAACAGAACCATCAGCAGGGGCTGTGTAAGCTGTACTTGGCGTGCGTTCGTATTTTGCCCTAAGCAGCCGTATTTCCTCTTTAAGGCGGGCATTTTCCTGAACAAGTTCATCAGCATGAGAACAGGCCTTAGGAGATAAAGTAAGTCCTTCAAGCAGTAGTTCCAGTTCAAGTGGTACTTTGGAATCGGGATGAATATGATCAAGATCTATGGTAAAAACTGGGTTGATACGTATAGTATTTCCAACAGATGCATAAAGTTCAGTACACCTTAGTGTGCATTCTTTATTGGTCATAAAATAATATCTGCCTGTATTGTTTTGAATAGAAGACAGGACAGGAGCACTGAAGGAATTACCGTTATCGATGGATAAAAGGGAATAAAGCTTACTATCTTCTAAATAATTAATCCACAAATAGCCGCGATACCAGAAAATAACTGGATAGGAGGGAGAGATGGTATGACATATGGCATTGGCTGTCATATTTTGATAATTATAATAGACGAGCTGATATTTGCCATGCAGTTCTGCGACATAAGCAATGTCAATGTGGTTTTCACTGATACATACTGAATAATCGCAAACAGGAACTTTTGAAGCCAGTACCGTTATTTCTTGTTTCTCACTTCCTGTTATTTTTAGACAGTTTAAGAGATAGTTATCATGCTGTATCATATAAAAAATGTATATACTGCCATCATAAGTAAAACTCTTAATAGTCTGCAGGGCGCAGTTGGTATCAAGGAGCGTTTCGACAGAAGGACTGTTTAAAGTTTGATGAACAATGGAATAGGCGTTAGAACCTGTTCGGTTTGATAGATAAAACACATGAATTTCATTGCCTAAAGCATGGATCATTGGATTCGAAAAAGCATAAGCTTCAGTTGTATTTTCTACAAGAGTTTTTTTAGTGTAATGACCATTTTCATATGAAAAGTAACTAAGCTGATATTTTGTAGGCATAGTAATAACATGAAGGTTACCGGAATTATCCGTAGCAGCATTGTAATCTGCAGAGTTCGAAGTATGGATTTGTATTGGCCTGGATATGCCGGTATGATTATAGAGCTGACAAAAAACACCATACTTAGAATTATTTTCGACTATTGAAAAATTATTATTGTAATTAAATAAGTAAGACATAATAAACCTCCTTGGTTTTAAGGTTTTAAAACCTGCCTTTATGACAATAAATAGTTCTTATATAAATATATTTTATTAAAAATAATTTTATACATATATGTCACCAAAGGACCTTATTTTCCATATTATAGTATTGAAAACGACAAATTATGATTCACCTATTTTGAATCATATAGGAGGTTTAAGATTATGAGTAAATGTTGTTGTAACAACGACGTAAAGTTTTTTGCTAAACCTAATGCAGGAGTTTGTGATATTTGTCACCCTGCTAAAAATAAACTTTCACCTTTAGAATCTATTGCATTATGCCCACCAATTGGAGAACCTAGACTCCTTACTTTAATTGCTCCAGTAGTATTTGATGAAAGTGGAATTAACCTTTGCCGTGTAATATGTCTTGATGAACTTAAAGATGTATGCCAAAGCGATACGTGCAGAAAAACAGATATCCTGTTTGGCGGATTATCTAAAAAAGATCTTGCATGTGCATGCAATATTCAGCTTCAGGTAATAGATATTGACTTCAATTTTGTTGACCCAGCTGACGGACGCTATTCAGAAATCAGACCTACAAGAGGGAATCCTAACCTTAGCAGAATTACTTTAAAAGATATCGATGTAACATTTGCAGTAACAGTGCTTGATGCTTGCTGTAAAGTTGTTGCTCAAGGTATGATGACAGTTAGATATTTGGGTGACGAATGTGAAAAAGGATTTGATCCATGCACTAACCCATCAGCAGTAACATTTGATTTATATACACCTTATGGTTTATCTTTTGCTCCAGAAAATCCACAGGGCTGCAACAAACTCGTTCCAACCATTAACTACATGGGATTTGTTTCAGGTCAAGACGGAGATTGTGGCTGCAAAGATAAAGACACAAGACATTATTGTAAATTTGATGCAAACAACCAGATTCAACAAGGCGTTTCTGCTCAAGCACTAGCTAAAGTTGTAGCTCAAGATGAAAACTGCTTTGCAATAGGACTTACACTATATATTAAATCTGTTTACTTTGTACAATACAAGTTCCAGCATGCGGGCTTAACTATACCACCTAAATTATCACCTATTGCAGAAGAAGAAGATAACAGATGTCTGGAATTCGTAGTTGGGGATTTATTAGAACCAAGTATTCAGCCACTGGAAGTAGGAACAGATGCAAAAACAGTAAGACCTATAGAAGACTGTCCGCCAAAAGTTGATTGCTGTAATAAATGCGGATGCAACAAATGCAAATGTAAATGCTAGAGCGAGACAATTCATAGTAGACTTTTCATTTAAACACTGAGGAATAATAAGCGGAGGCTGGTGCCTTCGCTTATTTAGGTCGTCTCATTAAGAAGGAGCTTAATAATATTTTAAATAATTAATAGGCATTTGATTAGTTTTATAAGATGCGGTAAATACTTAGAAGGAGGTGAGAAAATGAGAGTTCCTAATCATATAGGTATTATTCCGGATGGGAATAGAAGATGGGCAGTAGATCAGGGAATGACAAAAGAGAGAGGCTATGATTCCGGAATTGATCCAGGACTTCAGGCATTCAAAATCTGTCAGGCAGAAGGTGTTAAAGAAGTTACATACTACGGATTTACGACGGATAACACTAAAAGGCCTGCAAATCAAACACAAGCTTTTGTAAAAGCTTGTGTTGATGCAGTTAAAATTTTATCTAGAGAAGATGCAGAACTTCTGGTAGTAGGCAATAGTGAATCAGAGATGTTTCCAGAAGAACTCCGCCCTTTCACTACAAGACAGAAATTTGGTAAGGGCGGGATACGTATTAATTTTTTGGTGAATTATGGATGGGAATGGGATATTCAAAGTATTACTAACAATTCAAGAAGCAGAAAACAAATTAATGAACAAATTAAGTCCAGCGATATTTCGCGGATTGATCTTATTATCAGATGGGGAGGAAGAAGGAGACTCAGTGGATTTCTTCCTATCCAGTCTGTATATTCTGACTTTTATGTAGTTGATGAATATTGGCCAAGCTTCAAAAAAGAGCATTTTTATGATGCCCTTGACTGGTACAACAGGCAGGATATTACGCTTGGAGGCTGAAGTAAAATATAAAAGAGGCGGGCATCAGCCCGCCTTGTTTAACTACACTAACTACATAAACAGTCTATGGGCTGAACGGGAACCTTGAATGAATACTAAGAACAAACTAGCCTAACTTTTTATAGAAGGTCCAAAATCTGAAAATGTTATAGAAAAATAAGGCAACTTATACTATAGTAAAAGTAGAGGAGGGATTAAGATGCTTTATAGGCCATATGGCAAGACGGACAAAAGCGTATCGATTATAGGGTTTGGGGGCATGCGTTTCCTGGAAGAAGAATTTAAAGAAGGAAATTATGATAAATGTGCTGAGCTTATTATGTATGCGAGAGATAAGGGAATTAACTATTTTGATACAGCCCCTTTATATTGCGGCGATCAAAGTGAGAAGATAATGGGTTATGCCTTTAAGCAGATGAAAAAAGATTTTTATGTAGCCACAAAAACATCTACCCATGTAACAGGAGATAAGACCCGAGATGATGTTCTAAGGAGAATTGAAACATCTCTTTCACGTTTGCAGGTTGATCATATTGATTTTATGCATTTATGGTGCGTTCTGGATTATGAAATGTTTAAAACCTATACCCGAAAAGGCGGTATTTTTGAAGGTTTTCTAGAGGCGAAGAAAAGGGGGCTCATTCAGCATATTGCCCTTTCTACCCATGCAGGAGGAGAAGAAATTGAGAAGATGCTGGAGACTAATCTTTTTGAAGGTGTCCTCCTAGGCTATAATGCCACTAACTTTGCATTTCGCGAGAAAGGCCTAGAAGCGGCTAAGCGCCTTAAATGTGCAGTTGTTACAATGAATCCGTTAGGCGGGGGACTTATTCCTCAACACGAAGATTTTTATGACTTTTTGAAGAAAGATGAAGAGGATACCGTTGCAAAAGCGGCCATTAGGTTTAATGCTTCTCACCCAGAGATTACAGTTACACTTTGCGGCTTTGAATCAAAAAGTCAGGTGGATGAAGCCTGCCTGGCTGTTAAAGATCTTAAAGCTATCACTGAAGAAGAGAAGATCCAGATTAAGTTGCATTTGAGTGAGGCTTTAAATAATGTATGCACTGGCTGCGGCTACTGTGATGGCTGCCCAAAAGGGATAGCCATTCCAAAACTTATGGATGCGTATAATCAGTTTATTTTGACAGAAAGAAAAGACAGGATTATGAGTCGTATTAATAACCACTGGCAGATCGAGGTGCCAAAAGGAGGGGCCGCTTCGTGCAGCGCATGCGGCAAATGTGAAAAGGTCTGTACACAGAAACTTCCTATTATTAAAAGATTGGGGGAGATTGCTGCTTTATAAGTAAACAAAATAAAGAATTAATAATCAAAGGAGTGAGAGAATGAATATAGTACTTGTTACAGATTCGTGCTGTGATTTGCCTTATCAGTATACAACAGAAAATAATATTACTGTATTACCGCTTACAGTACATCTTAAGGATAAAGAAATACGTGATGAACTAGGAAAAGAAAACAAATACCAAGAATTTTATGACCTTATTCTGGGAGGTGAAATGCCTACTACTTCTCAAATTAATGCTTATACTTTTAAAGAAGAGTTTGAAAAACAGATTAAGGCAGGCAATGAAGTTATTTATATTGGATTTTCTGCAGTACTAAGCGGATGCGTCAATAGTGCGCGTATTGCTAAGGAAGAACTAAGTGAAGAGTTGGGAGATATTCCCATAACAGTTATTGACAGTAAGTCAGCTTCTCTTGGGGTAGGTCTTTTAGTGTATTATGCCAATGAGTTCATAAAACAAGGAAAGACAAGAGAGTTTATCACAGACTGGGTAGAAAGTAATAAGCTCAAAGTTAACCATTGGTTTACAGTAGAAGACCTTAATCATCTGCATAGAGGGGGAAGACTGTCGAAAACGGCAGCAACTATTGGAACAATCCTCAGCCTGAAACCCATTATGATAGTAAGTGATGAAGGTAAACTTGTGCCAGTTGCCAAAGCAAAAGGGAGAAAGAAATCGCTTAATATTCTGCTCGAAAAGATTAAAGAAAATATTACAAATCCACAGGATCAAGTTGTTTTTATCAGTCATGGGGGTTGTGAAGAAGAACTCCAAGGGATCATCAGTGAACTAAGAAATGAACTTAAAGTGAAAGATGTTATCATCAATCCGATTGGAGCAGCAATAGGCTCCCATGCAGGCCCGGGAACCGTTGCAGTCATGTTTTTAGGAGAAAAAAGATAATGTAGTCATGATAAAAAGGGTATCCTTATATAAGGATACCCTTTTTAATTTCTTGATGACCGTTTTCGCCAAATAAGTGGAAACAGAGAGATAATAACAATAGCGCCAGCTATTGAACCAGCTATCTGAACCGTAAGAATGGCATAATTAGCAGCCAAAGTATAATTGTTCATCATCAGAAAGTACATTGTTCGATAGAGGGGAAGTCCAGGGACTAGAGGAATAATGCCAGCTATCAAAAATACTGTAATAGGCGTACGGCGTTTCTTGGCAAGAATATATGAGATCTGTGTTACTAAAAGACTGGCTAAAAAGGTTGATAAAACAGCAGAGTATTCTTTGTTTTCGCCAATTAAATAAACCAGCCAGCCTGCTGCGCCTACCACTCCACAAACTAACAGATGTTTTTTCTGGACATGAAAAAGTATAGAGAAGCCTATTGTTGAAATAAATGCACTTAAAATACTTAGGATCATATCAGACCTCCTATAGTAAAGCCAATGCTTAAAGATATTCCAATACCTGCAGCCAGACAAATGGCTATCAGCAGGGCTTCAATGCCACGAGATATACCAGATAAAAGTTCATCTCCTATAGCATCACGTACAGCATTCGTAAAAGCAACCCCTGGAAGAAGCGGGATAATACAGCCGATTATAATAGGTTCGATAGTGATTCGACTTCCTGATAGATAATACAAAGTAATTGTACTGAATCCTATAAAAAGTGAGCAGATAAAAAGCACAAAATAACTTATAATATACTTTTTCTTAAGGTGATAATGGATGGTTCCTACCAAGGCCCCTATTGGAAAAGCAAGAATAAAGTCCAGCAGGTTGCCTTTAAACATAACTGAAAAAAATGAGCTGCTGACTCCGAGCCATATAATAACAGTTAAAGGGGAATAGGTCGTCATATTTTCAATTTCAGAAAGCTGAGAGAGAGCTTCATCAAATGAGACGATGCCTAGTACATAATCACGGGAGAGCTGATTAATGCGTTCGATACGATCAAGACGGATTGAGCGGTTTTTGACTCTTGAGACTTTAGTACACATCGAAAAGTGAGGATCATCAATTGTCACTATAATACCTGTTGGAATAACAAACGTATCTACAGAGTGATAATGATGAGAATTTAAAATACGGGTGATTGTATCTTCAACCCGATAGGTTTCAGCGCCGCTTTTTAGCATAAGCTCTCCGGCTTTAATCGCGAAGTTTAATATTTCTTCGTGGTAGTAAGATAATTTCATGAAAAGCCTCCTAGGTATCACGTTAATATCAAGTATAACCTTATTGTATTTTAGTGTAAAGCCATAAAGGTTTGTATACAATTGTTATAAAAATGCAAAATAATTTATAAATACTTGAAAAATAAAGAATAATGGTGATATCATTAAAAGAAGTTAGATTTTAAACATTCTTAATGTTCATGGGGAGGATTTCAATGAAAAAATTAATGCTGGGAAATGAAGCTATTGCCAGGGGGGTATATGAATCTGGGGCAACAGTTGCTGTTGCTTATCCGGGGACGCCGAGTACAGAAATTACTGAGTTTATTGCTAAATACGATGAGATATATGCGGAATGGGCACCCAATGAGAAAGTAGCCTTGGAAGTAGCTATAGGAAGCTGTTTTGCAGGGGCAAGGTCTGTTGCGACGATGAAACACGTTGGACTTAACGTTGCTGCAGATCCTCTTTTTACAGCAGCTTATACGGGGGTTAACGCTGGACTTGTTATTTTTGTTGCCGATGACCCAGGAATGCACAGTTCTCAAAATGAGCAGGATACCAGACTGATTGCAAGAGCTGCGAGTGTCCCTGTCCTTGAGCCAGCAGATAGTATGGAGTGCAAAGAATATGTAAAAATGGGCATGACGCTTAGTGAGCAATATGATACCCCTGTTATTATCAGACTGACAACAAGAGTTTCTCACTCTCAGGGAATTGTAGAAACGAATGAAAAGGAAGCTGCTGTTCTTAAGGATTATCAAAAAGATATTCAAAAGTATGTTATGACGCCAGCCAATGCAAGAGTCAGACATCGCGTTGTGGAAGAAAGAATGAATAGACTAGAATCAGATATGACAAAGCTTGGCCTTTATACGATAGAAGAATCAAAAAGTAATATAGGAATTATCACAAGCGGTGTATGCTATCAGTATGTAAAAGAATCAGGTATTGATGCGAACATATTTAAACTGAATATGGTTAACCCACTGCCTCTAGAAGCCATCAAAGCGTTTGCAGAAAAAGTAGACTGCCTGTACATAGTTGAAGAACTTGAGCCCTTTATTGAAGAACAAGTAAGAGCAGCTGGTATAAAGGCTAAAGGCAAAGAATTATTTGGAAGACAAGGGGAAATTACAGTCAGACAGATAAAAACTGTTTTAGGAATGGACGTGCCTGAAGTTACGGCAGGTGAGAATCTTCCGATCAGACCGCCGGTTCTTTGTCCGGGATGTCCTCATAGAAGCGTTTATACTGTACTTAAAAAACTTAAACTTATGGTTATGGGAGATATTGGGTGTTATACATTAGGATCACTTCCTCCACATTTGGCAATGGATGCTTGTGTATGCATGGGAGCCAGTGTCAGTATGACTCACGGGGTAGAAAAAGCAAGGGGAAGAGCGTTTTCAAAAAATGTTGTAGGGATTATTGGGGACTCGACTTTCATGCATTCGGGGATAACTGGACTTATTGATGTTGTTTATAATAAAGGGATGTCTACTATTATCATAGCAGATAATTCAACAACGGGGATGACCGGGCATCAACATCATCCAGGAACAGGAAAAACTTTGAAAGGCGAAGAAACTTATGCTGTAGATCTGGAAGCATTATGTAAGGCGATTGGGGTACCAAATGTTATTACTGTTGATGCTTATGATATGAAAGCAGTTGAAAAAGCATTAAAAGAAGAAACTGCAAAAGATGAACCTTCAGTTATTATTACGAAGGCGCCTTGTAAACTCCTTATCAAAGAAAAGTGGGATGTTTATCAAATAAATGAAGAAAATTGCAGCAGCTGCGGTTTATGTTTAAATTTAGGATGTCCTGCGATTCAAAAATATGAAGCATCTGCAAGTATCAATGAAGCTTTGTGTGCAGGCTGCGGTTTATGTGAATCTGTATGTAAAAAAGGCGCGATTAGCAAGGGGGGAAACTAAGATGACAAAAAATATACTTATCGTAGGTGTTGGAGGACAAGGAACACTGCTTACTGGGCGTATTATTGGTAATTATGCTATGTCAAAGGGATTCGATGTAAAAATGTCAGAAGTGCACGGCATGGCGCAGCGCGGCGGCAGTGTTGTTATGCAGGTAAGATATGGGAAAAAAGTATACTCACCTCTTGTTGAACTTGGTGAAGCGGACATCATATTTGCTTTTGAAAAACTAGAAGCACTAAGATACATGCCTTTTCTAAAAAAAGACGGTGTTATTATTTCGAATACGCAGCAAATTGATCCTATGCCTGTTGTAATGGGAATGGCTAAATATCCAGAAGCTATATTAGAGAAAATAAGTAGTGCTTGCAGCCAGACATGCTTTATTGATGCCCTTTCTATTGCTAAAGAAATAGGCAATGTGAAGGTAGTTAATATGATTATGATAGGGGCTTACGCTGCGTACATTGGAGATAGTCTGGAAGAGTGGGAAGTGATTGTTGAAAAGACTGTCCCTCTTCATACCGTTGCAATGAATAAAGAGGCGTTAAAAAAAGGGTATTATGCCTATCTCAATAAATAATGAACCTTTTATCTGGATATAATAAAATTGTTCGAAAAAATATGTACATTCTTTGTTAAATGGTTTATTATAATAATAACTCAGAAGAATTATCTATACGAATAGATAATGAATGTACTTATAATTATTAAGGATGGTGTAAACATGTTTTCATTAGAAGAACTGTGCAGTGTGGACAAAGAAATAGCAGATTTAATCACAGAGGAGACAAATAGACAAAGAAATAAGATTGAATTAATAGCATCAGAGAACTTTGTATCTAAAGCGGTTATGGCAGCTATGGGAAGCCCGCTCACTAATAAATATGCAGAAGGTTATCCAGGAAAACGTTATTATGGAGGCTGTGAGGTTGTAGATAAGGTTGAGGACTTAGCAAGAGAAAGAGCTAAAAAACTCTTTGGGGCAGAACATGCTAATGTACAGCCAAACTCAGGTTCACAAGCGAACCAAGCAGTATTTTTTGCAGTGCTTAAACCAGGAGACACGGTTATGGGGATGAACCTCAGCCATGGCGGGCACTTAACACACGGCAGCCCTGTTAACATTTCTGGTAAACATTATAACGTTATCTCTTATGAAGTAAACGCAGAAACAGAACAAATTGATTATGAAAATATCAGAGAACTTGCAAGAGAGCATAAGCCTAAAATGATTATTGCAGGGGCCAGCGCTTATGCAAGAACTATAGATTTTGCTAAGTTTAGAGAGATTGCAGATGAAGTTGGTGCTTATCTGATGGTTGATATGGCTCATATTGCGGGACTTATTGCAGCTGGCCTTCATCCAAATCCAGTGCCTCATGCACATTTTGTAACAACGACAACTCATAAGACTTTAAGAGGACCAAGAGGCGGCATGATACTTTGCAGCGGAGAGTTTGCTCAAGCTATTGATAAAGCAATTTTCCCAGGTATTCAAGGGGGACCGCTTATGCATGTTATTGCAGCAAAAGCTGTAAGTTTTAAAGAAGCTCTTGAAGAGGAGTTCAAAAGCTATCAAAAACAAATTATTAAAAATGCTGAGGCACTTGCTAAAGCACTTATGCAAAGAGGTCTGCGTATTGTGTCAGGCGGTACAGACACACATTTAATGAGCGTAGATGTAAGAAATATGAATATTACTGGAAAACAAGCTGAAAACATGCTTGATGAAGTAGGGATCACATGCAATAAAAATACTATTCCATTTGATCCGGCATCACCATTTATTACAAGTGGTATCAGACTTGGAACACCAGCTGTAACAACCAGGGGGATGAAAGAAGCGGATATGGATGAAGTTGCTGATATCATCTATCTGGCACTTAAAGACTACGAAGCTAATAAAGAAGAATGTATTAAAAGAGTTGCACAGCTTTTAAACAAATATCCACTTTACTAAAAAACAGACGATGCTCAAAATCAAAACATTTTGAGCATCGTTTTTGTATGTTATAAAGAAAACATCAATTTCATTCTATGATCTTAAGTTTCTTTATGCTACATACACCTATGATGTGGTAGCATTTATTCAAGGATTCTACTTAAAGGCAAAATAATATTTAAAAAAGAGTACAAGTTTTAATAGTTTGAATAGTATATATAGAAAAATAATTGTAAAATAGTGTGTAAATTGCTTCTTGGAATGGTATAATAAGTAAGTAGAGAGAGAAGAGCCTAGGAAGCAAAAAAACATGTTTAAGGGGGAGTGATATGGTAAATATTCAAGATCTTTATCTAAGATTAGAAACAGAGAATAAGTATAATGATCTAGATGAAGAAAAGATACTAAATGGGTTATTAAAGGTCAAAATGGGTTCGGTGGAATCAGCTATTTCAAATCTTATTAATCAGGCAGTACTTACACATATGAATTTAAATATAGATTCGACGATTATGCAGATGTTAGTATTAAATGATTATCTTATTAATTTATTTATCAAGAATTTTGAAAGACTTATGCACAACTATATTATTCATTATTTAGAAAGCCTCAATGTTACGAGTGCTAATGAAGAAGAGCAGCATTTTATTAAAAGTATAATAAGCACCATGGATATGAAAACAGAGTTTGAGGGGATCAGAAACATATTAAGAACAAGATGGAACATAATAAAATGAAATAGGCATAAATGTCTGGGACAAATAATATAGTAAATATTATTTGTCCTTTTATAGTTTGTTTCTACTATTCTGAAAAGTAAAATGAGTTTTGTGTGATAAATATATAAAGTTTTTGAATAAAAGAAGGAAAAAATATCGATAATGTAGAAATAGTATTATAAGAGGTAAAAGCAACCATATCATCTGAAGGAGGTAATTATATGAAAGTATATGAAACAAAATTCATTCGGAACATTGCACTGCTGGGACATGGTGGTGCAGGAAAAACAACCTTATCAGAAGCAATGCTTTATACAGCGGGTATGACAACTAGGTTAGGGAAGATTAATGCAGGAACAACGGTAAGTGATTTTGATCCAGAAGAAATCAAACGCAAGTTTTCAATCAGAACATCACTTGTCCCTGTAGAATGGAAGGATTATAAACTTAATATATTAGATACTCCAGGATATTTTGATTTTGCTGGCGGGGTAAAAGAAGCACTTAGTGTTGCAGACAGTGCACTTATTGTAATGAGAGCTTCATCTGGGGTAGAAGTAGGTACTGAAAAAGCATGGGAATATGCCCAAGAAGCAGATATACCTACAATGATGTTTATTACTGAAATGGATGCTGAAAATGTAGATATTGAAGCTATTCTCACAGAGTGTAAAGAAAAATTCGGCATGAGCATTGCCCCTGTCCAAGTTCCTTGGTATGAAAAGGGTAAGTTTGTAGGGTATGTACATGTGCTTAAAATGCTAGGAAGAAGATTTGATGGTACAAAAGTTGTAACTTGCCCGATACCAGATGAACTTCAAAGTAAAATTGCCCCTATCCGTACGATGATTTTAGAAGCGGTTGCTGAAACTGACGAAGTGCTTATGGAAAAGTATTTTGCAGAAGAAGAGATTACATTAGATGAAATCATGGATGCTTTCAAAAAAGGGGTTATCGAGAAACAAATTGTTCCGGTGCTTTGCGGAAGTGCAGTGAATAGCACAGGTATATCCGTACTCATGGATACGATGATATCCTTGTTCCCATCTCCGGATGAAGGAAACAAAAGCTCTGCCACCCATAGTCAAACTGATGAAAGATTAGAGATAACCTGCGGTGAGAATCAAAAAGCTTCTTTATTTGTCTTTAAAACAATAGTAGATCCGTTTATCGGCAAGTTTTCACTTTTCAAAGTTAAAACGGGAACAGTCAGTTCAGATGAGACGCTTCTTAACAATCGAACAGGAGAAATGGAGAAACTATCTCATCTTTATGTCCTTATGGGAAAAGAACAAAAAGAAGTTGGTAAACTATATGCTGGAGATATTGGGGCAGTGGCTAAGCTTAAATCGCCAAAGACATCTGATACCTTATCAGATAAGGCATTTCCAATTGTTTATGATAGAATAGAGTTTCCTAAGCCATATGTAAAAATGGCAATATTCCCCGTAGGAAAAGGTGATGAAGAAAAGATGTCAAGTTCTCTTAATAAGATTATGGCAGAGGACTGTACATTTTATATAGAATATGATAAAGAGACTCATGAGACAGTTATTTATGGTGTAGGGCAGCAACAGCTGGATATTATTGTGAGCATGTTGAAAGCGAAATTTAAAGTAGATGTTTATCTGCAAAATCCAACAACCCGCTATCGCGAAACCATAAAAGGCAAAATTAATATAAGAGGAAAGCACAAAAAGCAGTCAGGAGGACATGGGCAATATGGAGATGTTGTCATGGAATTTTTGCCATCTGGAGACTTAGAAATGCCTTATGTTTTTGAAGAAAAGGTATTTGGCGGAGCAGTTCCTAAGCAGTACTTCCCAGCAGTAGAAAAGGGCCTTGAAGAATGTATTAATAGAGGGGTTCTTGCTGGATATCCCGTGGTAGGACTAAAAGCAGTATTATTAGATGGTTCCTATCATCCAGTTGATTCTTCAGAAATGGCATTTAAAATGGCGACTACGATTGCTTTTAAAGAAGGACTTGTTAAAGCTCAGCCTACTATTCTTGAACCTATCGCCCGCGTTGAGATTACAACACCGGAAGAGTATACAGGAGATATTATGGGAGACATGAAAAAAAGAAGAGGACGTATGATAGGGATGGAGCTAAAAGGAGGCAAACAAGTTATTAGTGCAGAAGTGCCAATGGCAGAACTCTACACCTATGCAACAGATGTACGCTCTATGACGCAAGGGCGAGGGGATATTGATTATTATTTTGAAAGGTATGAAGAAGCGCCGCTGGATGTTCAGCAAAAAGTCATTGCAGCCAGAAAAGAAATGGCCTAATTAAAAGTGCTCCTTAAGTTCTAAGAAAGATTAGCAGAACTTAAGGAGCGTTTTTTTATGTGTATTCTTATGAAGGAATTTAAAATTTTTTAAAAATATTGACTTACAATATTATACGTCATATAATATGATAAAGCCAATATTATATGACGTATAATATTGTACTAGATATCTTAATAAAGCCATTCTAAAGTGCTAACTGATTTTTAGATAGATAGGGGTCTATTTGTTTATCGTGGAGGTGGACTTAGCTGCGGGGTTCACTAGAAAAGGTTATTATTTTGACAGCTGTAAGTAAAATGAGTTTATTTGACAGGATACGTTATGAAGCAGAAATGGAGGCAGAGTATGGCATTTCAATTAGGAGGAGCCTTGCTGGATGCATGTGTGCTATCGGTAGTTATGCAGGAAGATACCTACGGTTATGTTCTTACACAGCGCGTGCGGGAAATTGTTGACCTATCGGAATCTACATTATATCCAGTGCTGAGAAGGCTTCAAAAGGAAGGGTTCTTAATAACATATGATGAACCTTATCAAGGAAGAAATAGGCGGTATTATCGTATAACTGAGTTTGGAAAAGATCAATTTGAAAAGTATGTAAAAGAGTGGCAGGATTATAAGGCAAGAGTTGATCGAGTGCTATTGGGAGGTAAAACGGGTGAATAGATATGAATTTATTGGAGAACTAAGAGGGAGATTAAAAAGACTGCCTCCTGATGAGCTGCAAGATGCTGTTAATTATTATGAAGAATATTTTGATGAAGCAGGTATAGGCTATAATCCCGTTGATCTATCAGCAGTGGGAACGCCGGCATCAGTCGCCAGTGAGATTTTGGCTCAGACAGCTGTAAGGCAGGTGGAAAACAATCCGAAGTCTCCTAGATCAGGAATTTTGGCAGTCGTCTTTATGGTTCTTGCTATTTTAGGAGCACCGATTGCGCTACCGCTGGCTATAGCATTAGCTGCCGTAGTATGCTCGCTGGCAGTGGCAATGGGGGCTGTTATTTTAGCATTGTTTATAGCTGCGGGAGCTGTGGCTTTTGCAGGTGTAGTGGCACTTGTAGCAGCCGTTGTGCAGCTTATTGTAGATCCGGTAACTGGTATTGTATTTTTGGGGATAGCCCTTCTGCTTTTGGGCATAGGCATCATGTTCATCACGCTTATATACTTTTTAACTTCAAGAGGGATACCCGCTGTGATAAAAATTTCAAAAAAATTATTAAATAAAAGTGAAAGGGGAGAAGCAGTATGAAAAGTTGGGCTAGATTAATCATAATAGCCATTCTATTAATAGTAGTAGGCTTAAGTTTTGTAGGAATAGGTGTGTATAAAGGAGGGAAAACGTATATCGCTTTTGATGATCTGTTTCAAAGTAGGAGCCGCACGTATGAACAGGAAGTAAGTCAGCCTTTAGATGGAGACATCGAGCCATTTGAGAACTTAGAAATAGACATTGAAGCAGCAACTATCAGGGTTATTGAGGGAGACAGTTATAGTATTCAGCTTCCTGAACTTAATAGGGGAAAAGTAAGTTATGAGGTAAAAAACAATAAGCTTATTGTCACACAAGAAAAGTACAAAAAGGTTGTCTTTGGTTTTTGGGGGATTAATATTCCAGGTACACCAATGGATAGAAATTCTGGGAAGGTAACTATTTATGTTCCGAAACATGCTAAGCTTAAAACGTTAAATCTTGTGTGTGGGGCAGGAGAGATTGAAATGGAACGGCTGGAAGTTGAGAACATGCGTGTAACAATGGGGGCTGGAGAACTTAAGATGGATGAAGTCCTGGCAGGCTATTGTAAAATTGAGGGAGGTGTAGGAGAAGTCGAAGCAAAGCGCTTCGTTGCAGATACGCTTGATCTGAGTGCAGGAGTTGGAGAAATAAATATTGAGGGAGAATTTAAAGGGGATGTTACATTAAATGGAGGAATAGGTGAAATTAAGCTTAAAGCTAAAGGGGCGGAGTCAGATTTCAATTATAAGCTTGAAAAAGGGCTGGGAGAACTTAGGCTTAACCGGAATTCAGTTGGAAACCTGCAAACTAATAATAATGCGGACAAAACCATAACTGTTAAGTCAGGAATAGGGAGTATTCAAATTTTTGTTGAAGAATAATCTAAAGTGATTTAATATTAAGAATAGAATATAAGTGTTAGGAGGGGAGACTCATGATGTGGACACGAGAAGAACTTAAGGGCAAAGCTAAAGCGGTATTAAGCAGGTCTTATTGGAAAGCGCTTTTGGTAAGTTTTGTTGCAGCAGTTTTATCTGGTAAAGGCGGCAATGTATCTTATAGAGTATTCAATCAGGCAACAGGCAGATCAGATTTTGATAATATGGCTAAAGGTTTAGATCCTAAGGTTATCATGGCGATCTTGGGGGTAACAGGAATCATTGTACTTTTGGCTATAGCTTTTGGTATAGCGCTGCAATTGTTTTTGGCATACCCGCTAAGGGTCGGAGCTGCGAGATTTTTTATCAGCTTAACGGCTAAAGATACGGAGATTAATAAGCTAGGTTATGCTTTTAAAACCGGAAGATATGGTAATGTTATCAAGGTAATGTTTATAACAAATCTCATTGTTTTTTTATGGACTTTACTTTTTATCATTCCGGGTATTGTTAAAGGGTATGCTTATAGTATGGTACCGTATATATTAGCAGATAACCCGCAGATTGATTATAAGCGAGCAATGGAACTAAGCGAGCAAATGACTATGGGAGAAAAGGCTAATATATGGGTGCTTGATTTATCTTTCATTGGATGGTATTTGCTAGGTTTATTGGCATGTGGTATTGGGATGGTATTTGTACATCCTTATGTAGATGCTACCAAGGCTGAACTTTATATTACGCTAAGGAAAAGAGCCCTAAGAGAAGGCTTGTTTACTTACGAAGAATTAAATGAGAAAATGTAGTTTTTAATAAAAGCCCGCCTACAGCTAAGAAATATAGCTTGCAGGCGGGCTTTCCAGCGTATGTTTTTAATAAAGGCTAAGGGGCTATCTTAAAAAGAAAGGTAAAAATAAGCTGCTGAGTATAAAAACTAATAAAATAATTAAAAGGAGCTTTCCTATGGTATTACCGATATTCAGTGTCCACCCTAAGCCATATCTTTTTTGTACCATGACAGCAGGGTCATTAGGATTGTTGTATAAGAAGCCTAAAATCCAATACTGATCCTCATCTTCAGGTGTAAAAGGGGCAGGAGATTCTTCTTTGGACTTTTTCTTGTATCCATACTTTATAAAACTATAAAAAATAATGAGAATGCCAAAGAGAGGGCCGAATAGAGTAACCCATAGTAGAGACGTGCTTAGATTGATCCCTTTCAGTCCGGCAAGCGTAATGATGGCAAATATACTGATGATAGATAATGTCATAAAATAAAGACCAAGTGCAATACCTTTGAGGTAATTGAGTGCAGAAGTTTTGCTTGCTTCTATATCCGATGCATCTAGTTTTATTCTTGATGTAAATACGCTTAGTGTTGCAAAAGCGAGAAGGAGTACTAAAAACACTTGCATGATAGTTGGAAAAAGAACGCTCATATAAGTTTTAGGTGCCCAGGCATCTATTTCACCAAGGTGGTTCCAATGAACAGGAATCTTGTTTGGAAGCTCTGGGTATTTGTAAAAGGTATAAGCCATAAGCCCTAATGCAATCAGCATAGGGATACTGTATAAGTAAATATATATTTTTTTAAGACGGGTTTTGGCACTGATAAAGTCTGTGTCTATTATTGTTTTAGAAGACATGGGTTTGGTTTCTGTAAAAGAAGCTTTAAAGGAACGGACTTTTCTGTAGGCTTCCAAGTAAACACAAAAATATAAAACGATCTGAATGACAAGAGGTACTAGAATGATGAGTGGATTTTCAGGTGATTTCGTTATATTTAATAAAAAAAGTGTCAAGATGGAAGTCATTAAAAAAACAATTAAACTTCTCATATGAAAAGCTTTTTTTATTTTTTTTGCATTGGGATGTTGTTTGTATTTTTCTTCAAGGTAGATTCCATAAAAGGTATTGTCTTTAGACAGTTCTTGAGAGAAGGAAAAGCCAAGATAAAGCATTGTGAAAGTAAACAGGAGTATCATATTAATAAGAAACATTTCGTTCATTAGAGTTCCCCCTTATAGTGATTAAAATAATTTTTGCAGGCTGCTATAAAATCGTCTTCTTTCATTCCCATAAGATGTGATTTTGCAGTCAGAAGCTGCAGCTCATCTAAAAAATGGTCATGGTATTCAGTTTTTGGAGTTATCGGAAGCTTACTGACCAAAGCCCCTTTTCGCCGGTCGATAAGGAGATACCCTTCATCTTTTAAGATATTATAGGTTTTATTAACAGTGTGAAGGTTAATCCCTATTTCTTCGGCTAAAGTTCTGACAGCCGGCAGTGAATCCCCACTAGTCAGCGTCCCTTTTGCAATAGATAAAATAATTTGCTCATAAAGTTGTTCGTAGATAGGTTTTTGGCTGTTAAAGTCTAATTCTATAAGCATTGGCTGTCCTCCTATTTAGAGTCCTTAGTAATATAGGTTATATTTGTTATACAACAAATATAACAGGTAAAACAGAATATGTCAAGGGAATGTTTAGGTAGAAGATAAGTAAACAAATAAAATGTTTGAAGAATTTTCAGAAAAAAGATATAATAAGACTAGGCTGTACATAAGGAGAGTAAAATGTTTGAAAGATTAATTAGATTTTTTAGGCCTAAATGGGAAGAATATTTAGTCACACAGGATACAGCATATTACATGCAAGTTAAAGGAAGACTGATTGATCAGGGGATTTTGCATAAGACTAAAATAAGCTGCAGACAAGGGAGAAGAAATATAGGATTAAGGGACGCTGTAACTTATACGCTTTTCATAAAAAAGATAAGCCCTGATCATAAGCAGCCATATTAATAGAGTTAACAGATGGTATGTAATAAAAGATACCCACAATAAATCATTTTAAACTATAGGCCTTCATTTACATATGAGGCGGATATTAAAAAAGGAGATTAGCTGATGGCAAAAGAAAATACAGCCCTGATTACAGGGGCTACGAGCGGAATCGGTTATGAGCTGGCTGAGATTTTCAGTAAACATGATTATAATCTTATTTTAGTGGCAAGAAATAATGAAAAACTTCGGGAGTTAAGCAAAACACTAAAAAGAAGAGATGAACAAAAGGTTCATATTATTACAGAAGATTTGTCTAAACTTGGAGCGGCTGAAAAGGTAATTGAAAAGGTCCAGCGGTTAGGTCTTGATGTAGATATACTTATCAATAATGCAGGATTAGGTTATGTTGGATCTTTTCACGAAAAAAGCCTTGAGGAAGACTTTCAGATTATGCAGCTTAATATGGGGTGTCTTACTGAACTGACGAAGTTTATAACCCATGAAATGATAAGGCAAAAGAATGGCAGAATACTTAATGTTGCTTCTACAGGCTCCTACCACCCTGGGCCATATACAGCTGTATATTATGCAACAAAAGCCTATGTACTATCTTTCACTGAGGCACTCTCTATAGAACTTAAGCCCTATGGCATTCAGGTTTCGGCACTGTGTCCGGGGGCTACGCGTACACAATTTGCCAAAAGAGCAGGAAAAACAGATCCAAGAGGAGCAATGGATGCTAAAAGGGTTGCAGAAGCTGCTTTTGAAGGATTGATGAAAAATAAAAAGGTAATCATCCCAGGTGTGTGGAATAAGCTGTTTGTTAAAATGCCAAAAAGCTGGGCAGCGCCAATGATTGGGAAGTATCAAAAGGCATTACGTAATAATACAAAATAAATTTTAAACTTATTAGTATTTTTGAAACAAATAAGAACAATTAAACGTCTAAAAAGTGAATTAAAATCAAATGGGAGAGAGGGATGTAAAATGAAAGAAAAGTATTGGTCAAAAATAATAAGGGTTTTACTTGCTATTATGATGGTAATAAGCTTTGCAGGTTGTGCGTCGAAGTATTCTGGAGAGAGTGCAGCTTCAGAGACGAAAATGTCTAATGAGATGTTAAAAACGGAAGCGGCGATGGATGCAGCTTCAACGGCGCCGCAAGAAGCAGAAAAGGGTGAAGCAGCAAGAGGTGATGCGCCTAATATCAGTACGGAAGTAACTTATAACAGAAAAATGATTAAGACAGGAGAGCTGCAGCTTCAGACTAAAGAATTTAAAAAGAGCGTTGAAGCCCTTGTTTCAAAAGTACAGAGCCTTGGAGGTTATGTTGAGAGTTCAAATGTACAGGGCAACAATTTCTATAATGATTATGCAAATAGAAGAAGTGCTAATCTGACAGTACGTATTCCACAGAAAAGCTTTGATATCTTTATAAATAATTCCAGTGAATTTGGTAACGTTGTTTATTCAACATCAAACAGCCAAGATATAACAAGTCAGTATGTTGATACTGAAATAAGACTTAAATCTCTTAAGACAAGGCACGAGAGACTGCTTAAGCTTTTAGAACAAACCGGTTCACTTAAAGACCTATTTACAATTGAACAGGAATTAGGAGATGTAACTTATGAAATTGAAAAGTTAAGCGGAGCACTTTCGCAATATGACCAACTGGTAGATATGAGTACCATCAATATCTATATTGAAGAAGTTTATAAAATTGAAGAAGTAAGACCAGTTATTACTTTTATGGACAAAATAGAAAACACATTTAAGGAATCTGTTAAGGGGCTTATAAGTCTGCTTCAAGGACTTGTACTTATTCTAGTAGCGCTTTTACCATTTATGATCATTGTCATTCCTCTTATCATAGTGATTGCGCTTATGATAAGAAAGCAGCATAGAAAAAAGGCTGTATCAGTAGCTAAAAAGTCTGAGGAAGATACTCAAAAAGAATAATTAGGCGTTGATTTTAGTATGTTTATGTGATAAAATTTGCTATGAAAATCACATATTTTAAATACAATGATGCGAAATAGTAGTATGATAGGTTTTTTAAGAGAGCTGCCGTCAGGTGCGAGGCAGTAAAACAGTCGTATGAACTCATCGCGAAGTTCCATGCTGAAATGATAGTAGGTCATGGCGGTGCTTCCCGTTAAAGAAGAATAAAGTGCGCCAAGCAGTCAATTTAAGCAGAGGTTTTTATAACAAGCTTACACTATGACATAGCTTAGCGAATTAGAGTGGTAACGCGGAAATAACCTTTCGTCTCTTAGATTCTTTAGGAGACGGAGGGTTTTTATTTTATGTAAGTCTTTTTAGGGCTGCAGATCTTTAAAACGTAATAGATACTAATACTTAAGGAGGAATAGATTGTGAAATACGAACACAAGCAAATTGAAAAAAAGTGGAGAGCTAATTGGGAAAAGTCTCCGATCAATGTAGAAACACCGGATAAAAAACCTTACTATTGTCTGGATATGTTTCCTTACCCATCAGGCAATGGTCTTCATGTAGGCCATTGGAGAGGCTATGTACTTTCGGATGTATGGAGTCGTTATCAGATTCTTCACGGCTACCATGTGCTTCATCCAATGGGATGGGATGCTTTTGGTCTGCCTGCAGAAAACTATGCTATCCAAAAGAAAGTTCATCCTGCTATTGCAACAGCAGAAAATGTAGCAAATTTTAAGCGTCAGCTTCATGATATCAGCGCTATTTATGATTGGGATAAAGAAGTGAATACAACAGATCCTAATTATTACAAATGGACGCAATGGATTTTTCTTAAAATGTTTGAAAAAGGTTTGGCTTATGAAAAAGAAATGCCTATTAACTGGTGCCCTTCTTGTAAAACAGGACTTGCTAATGAAGAAGTTAAAGAAGGGGCTTGTGACAGATGCGGCAGTACTGTAACCAAGAAAAACCTTCGTCAATGGATGCTGAAAATCACAGCTTATGCTGAAAGATTACTTAATGACCTCGAAGGGCTGGAATGGCCGGAAAAAGTTAAAAAAATGCAGTCCGACTGGATAGGTAAAAGCTATGGAGCAGAGATTGATTTTGAAATAGAAGGAACGGATAAAAAGGTAAAGGTATTTACGACAAGGCCAGATACTTTATACGGAGCAACCTTTATGGTACTTGCACCTGAGCATGAACTGGTAATGGATATTGTAACTGATCAGCAGAAAGTTCAAGCAGAAAAATATATCTTTGATGCTTCCACAAGATCATCTGTTGATCGTATGGCGGACAAAGATAAAACAGGAGTATTTTTAGGAAGATATGCGGTTAATCCACTTAATGGAGAAAAACTGCCAGTATGGATCTCTGACTATGTGCTTGCTGATTATGGAACAGGTGCAATCATGTGTGTGCCTGCTCATGATGAAAGAGACTTTGCATTTGCAAAGAAATTTGATCTAAAGATCACACAGGTTATATCTAAAACAGGGGAACTTGAAGACTTAGAAGAAGCATTTGTTGAAGAAGGTATTATGATAAATTCAGGAACATTTAACGGCATGAAGTCAAGTGAAGCCAAGGCAGCTATTCCTGATTATCTTGAAAAACAAGGAATTGGAACAAAAACAGTTAATTATAAACTCCGTGACTGGGTATTTTCACGTCAGAGGTACTGGGGAGAACCTATCCCTGTTGTACATTGCAAAGACTGCGGCGTTGTAGGGGTTAAAGAGGAAGAGCTTCCAATTACACTTCCGGATGTAGAAAGCTACGAGCCGACAGGGACAGGAGAATCACCGCTTGCGGCTATTGATGAATGGGTGAATACAACATGCCCGAAATGCGGAGGCCCTGCTAAAAGAGAAACCAATACAATGCCTCAATGGGCTGGCTCGTCTTGGTATTTCCTAAGATACCCTAACCCACATAATGATAAAGAGCTTATCAGCAAAGAGGATATGAAAAAATGGCTTCCTGTTGATATGTATGTAGGGGGTATTGAACATGCTGTACTTCACCTGCTTTATGCAAGATTTTATACAAAGTTCTTATATGATATAGGGACTGTAGATTTTGAAGAACCATTTACCCGCCTTTTCAATCAAGGGATGGTAACTAAAAATGGTGCGAAAATGAGTAAATCAAAAGGAAATGTAGTTTCTCCAGATGAACTGGTTGAAAAATACGGCTGTGATTCTCTTCGTATGTATGAACTCTTTATCGGACCGCCAGAGCTGGATTCTGAATGGGATGACAGAGGCATTGAAGGGGTATACCGTTTCCTTAATAAAGTATGGAAACTTATTGATGAAAATAAAGAAGCTGATGCAACAAGAGAAATGGAAAGACTTCGTCACAAGATGATTCATGATATTACACTGCGTATGGAAAGCTTCAATCTTAATACTGTTGTAAGCGGCTTTATGGAATATACAAACAAGTTTTTAGATATTCAAAAGCAAGCGGGCGGCATTGATAAAGAAACGATCAAAACACTTATTATTCTTCTTGCGCCGTTTACGCCGCATATCAGCGAGGAACTTTGGGAGAGTGTTGGAGAAGCGGGAAGTGTTTTTGCCAACGAGTGGCCTGTATTTGATGAAGAAAAAATGAAAGATGATGAAATAGAGATCGCCATTCAAATAAGCGGTAAGATGGCTGGCAAAATAAAAGTTGCAGCTGATGAGGATGAGGCTAGCGTACTTGCGAAGGCAAAGGCTGCAGCTGCTGCAAGACTTGAGGGCAAAGAAATTGTTAAAGAGATCTATGTTAAAGGACGTATTGTAAATATCGTTGCAAAATAAGAAAAACAAAAACCTCTCAGCTGTTTAAGCTGAGGGGTTTTTGTAAGATGAGAAAGATTATTCTTAGGGAAGCACAGCATACTTTTTTTGTTATGCATATGCGTGTATTCTTCGTATACATTATTTAGAGATAGGAAAGTGCGCCTTACTAGAAAGGGGCAAACTTTCTATGCTCATAGCATGTGTTACCCTCTTTCTTTTAGAAGCTAAGAGTGAATGGACTGCCGGGAAGTTGATTCATTTAAAATAAGCGTAGGTGTTAACAGAGTATACTGAGTAGGTGTAGCTGGGTTTTTGATTTTATTAAGCAGTGTCGTTGCCGTATGAGAGCCGATTTCAAACACATCTAAATCCACGACGCTGAGAACTGGATCCGTGTAAAGTGAAAGCGGATAGCGGTCAAAGCTGATTACTCCAAAATCATGAGGGATAGAAAGCCCCATGTCTTTTGCTGCCTTAATCACGCTGAAGGCAAAGTGGCTTGAAGAGCAAATGATGCTGTCTGGCGGGCTTGGCAGTCTAAGGAGATTCTGTGTGACAGCATAAATGTCTTTGCTTTCATGGGTGATGAGCGGGGTGTAATCATTATTGACAGATAGGTTATTATCTATCAAAGCTTTGCTGTATCCTTTAAATCTTCTGACAGTAATCGTATCTTGTGGATCACTATAGCCTAAAAAGGCTATTTTTTTATAACCTTTTTCTAAAAGATGCTTAGCCGCAATTTCCCCGCTTGAAAGATTATCAATATCAATCCAAGAAACATCTATGCAGTCTTCGGGCTGGCCAATCACGGTGAAAGGATAGCTGAGTGCATTTAATTTATTGATGATACTTTGATTAATGAGGGATGTATTGATAATGAGTCCATCCAGCCTTTTTTGAAAAATAAGCTGATCTAAAGATTTTTTGAAGTCATGAGCAGAAGAAGCCTTAATCAGTGTGACTAAGTAACTATTATCTGAAGCAACTTGCTCAATGCCTCCAAGTATTTCGTAAATATAAGGATTTGTAAAAGCATAGGCTTTTTGAAGAGGAAGCACAACGCCAAGTGTATAAGAGCTTTGCTGAGCAAAATTTTTGGCAATTTGATTTGGATAATAATTCAGTTCTTTCATAAGCAGCCGAATACGTTCTTTAGTACCAGCTGGAATTTTAGGATGATCATTAATAACTTTTGAAACTGTGGAAGGCGAAACTCCCGCAGCTTTTGCGATATCTCTTATTGTAATAGACATTATAGCAGCTCCATTATTTGTAGTAGTGAAAACGGTTGAATAACACGTCTATAAAAACTATACAATATATTTTATAAAAATGCTATACGACGTTAATGATTATTTAAAATAAAAAAACTTTAAATAGTATATAGACAATTTATGAAAATATGCTATAATCATATTAACGGTTTTGGGAAACCGGTACACCAAAAATGGAGGGGTATTATGAAAAAGATTACAAGTAGTTTTTTAGCAGTTCCACTAGCGATGAGTTTAGTATTTACAGGCTGCGGTTCTGGGGGGACGCAGACATCATTAAACAATACAAAACAGAGCGGTATTTCTGAAACACAGGCTAATGATAAAGATTCGGGTACACCGGTTGAACTAACACTGTGGCATGAAACTGAAGCACCTATAGCTGAAGTGATTCAAGCGGAGCTTGATGAATTGGCACCTCGTATTAAAGTTAACGTTGTAAGAAAAGATCAAATGAAAGATACCCTTAAGTTAATGAGTACTACAAAAGGAAATGATGGACCAGATCTTATTTGGGCCCCTCATGACAGTGTAGGCGAGCTTGCCTCTATAGGAGTATTTGAGCCTTTAGATGAATGGATAGGGGATAAGATGGATCAATTTCTTCCGGTTACACAAGGGGCAGGTAAATTTAAAGAAAAAGTTTACCAGATTCCTGTCTGCTATGAAACATACATAATGCTTTATAATAAACAGCTTTTGAAAGAAGCGCCTAAAAATACAGATGAATTACTTGCTATGATGAAAGAGAAGGCAAAAGACGGTAATTACGGCTGTGTATGGCAGCATAGTACAGCTTATTATGCGGGAGCTTTCGTTAATGGATTCGGAGGATTTTTAATTGATGAAAACGCACAGGTAGGAGTAAGTAAAAATGAAACCCTTGAGGGACCTACCTATCAGAATGAATTTGTAAAATATATGCCTTTAGACGGCGAATGGAATACAGTAACGACTCTTTTTAACGAAGGAAAAGCAGCAGCTACATTTAATGGGCCTTGGATTATAGCAGATGCCAAAAAGAATGGCATAGACCTTGGCTTCGCACCTTTGCCTGTTATTTCTAAGAATAATAAGCCGCTTAAACCATTTGTTGGTGTTCAAGGTGTGATGATGAATGCTGGCTCACAAAATAAAGAAGCAGCCAGTGAAGTCATTCAGTTTTTATTAAACAAAGACTTAGGAGAAACTTTAGCTTTAAAGGTAGGTTCGGCGCCTGCTCATAAAGACGCTTACAGTAACGGTGAAATTGCTGATAATGAGCTGATTAGTGTCATCAAAGAAACGGCTAACAATGGGGTAATTATGCCTAATATTCCTGAAATGGGAGTTGTATGGGGACCAACGGAGATGGCTTTATCTGTTATTAATAAAAGCGAGGGGGCAGACTATAAAAAGGCTTTGGAAGATGCCCAAAAACAGATTGAAACGAGCATTTTGGATATGCATTAAGTTGTGAGGGTGAGGCCTATGAGCCTCGCTTTTACGCTAGAGGAGAATCGAGATGAGGACAAAAACAAATCAAAGTAAAAAAACATTAAACTTGTATCTTTATATAAGTCCTGCGTGGATCATGATGGGGGCTATTGTGATCTTTCCTATTTTATATCTGCTTTATATCTCTTTTACTAATATGAATATTTACCATTGGACAGATTATAAGCTGATTGGATTTCATAATTATTTCAAGGCACTAACGAGAATAGAACAGGGGTTTTTAAAGGCGCTTTTTACAACGCTTATCTGGACGCTTAGTAATGTTTTGGTTCAAGTTGTTTTGGCTTTGATCATTTCACTTTTTCTAAATGTAGAGGGGCTTATAGGAAAGGGTTTTTATAAAACGATTTTAATTATTCCTTGGGCAATGCCTTCTTACATTTCGGCACTTATTTGGCGAAACGGTTTATTTCATAATGACTACGGTATGCTGAACGGTATTTTGAGAGCATGGGGGTTTCAGAAAGTTGCGTGGCTTAATACTGATAGCATGGCTTTCGTTTCATGTATGATGGTGAATTTGTGGATGGCACTGCCTTTTATGATTTTGGTTATTTTTGGAGGCCTTCAAAGTATTGACAGAAGCTACTATGAAAGTGCATCTTTGGATGGATGTTCATCTTTCAAAGCTATATTTTATATTACACTACCACTCATTAGGCCTATTTTAATTCCAGCGGTGGTGCTTACAACTTTTGTTACATTTAAACAATTTGACATCGTCTATTTGATGCTTCAGCAGACGGGGTTAAAAACAGGGGCAAACATTCATACGGTTATCACATATGCTTACGAAAACGCCTTTATTACAAATAATTACGGTTACAGCGCAGCAACTTCTGTGATTATTTTTATCATTATTGTATTTTTAACACTCTGCAATAAAAAGTATATTAAGGCAGAATGAGGAGGTATTTAAGATGAAAGATACAAGGTATGTGATGAGGAGACCAGGTCAAGCAGCTATGATGCTTAAAACAAAGGCACCCTTTAACCTTAAAACGTTTTTTCTGCATGGAGGGATTCACCTTTTTATGCTTCTGGTATGTATTACTGCTATGCTGCCAATTATTTATACATTAGGAATTGCTCTAAAGAGCGGGAATGGACTCATTTCAACAGATTTTTCATTGTTTCCGCGTATGATAACTTTAGAGCATTTTAAAACCATACTGCTGGAGAAGCCTTTTGTCAAGTGGCTTATAAACAGTCTTGTATTAACCATAGGAACTGTAGCCTTTACATTTGTTTTAGGTATACCGGCGGCTTATGCCTATTCAAGATTCAACTTTAAAAATAAAAATACACATTTACGTGTACTCTTGCTCCTAAATGCTTTTCCCTCTATCTTGGCAATGGTAGCGATTTATATTCTATTTAATCATTTTAACCTGATTAATTCATACTGGGGACTTATCCTGATTTATACTGGAGGAATGCTCATTTTTGCTATATGGAATCTTAAAGGCTATTTTGACTCGATACCGGTTCAGCTTGAGGAAGCTGCAATGATTGATGGAGCAACAAAGTTATATATTCTCATTAAAATAATTATACCGCTGGCATTACCTGCTATTATCGTAACGGGAATGATGATTTTTATTTCAACTTGGAATGAATACATTTATGCTATTAATTTTCTGCAAAACAGTAAACAGTACTCGCTGGCAGCAGGGCTTTATTCACTTCAAGGAACAGAATACACACGAAATTGGCCCGTATTTGCAGCAGGATCGCTGCTTGCAAGTGCACCTATTCTGGTGATCTATTTTGTCATTCAGCGTTATATGATATCAGGCCTTACAGCCGGGGGAGTAAAGGAGTAAGAAAAATGAAATTTGAAGCAGTTCAGCATATTATAGATTCTTCATATGCTTATGCTTATGAAGATGATCAGTTAGTTTTTAGAATACGAACAGCTAAGGATGATATGAAAAGGTGTTTGATCTTTTTTGGAGATCGGGTGTGCCGGGAGCGTATTGTTAAAATGGATTCATACCCTATGCAAAAGACAGCATGTGATGGACTTTATGACTACTATGAAGCCTTTGTTCAAACGCCTTATAGCAGAGTCTGTTACTATTTTCTGCTAGATGATGGAGAGGAGATGCGGTATTACTATGATGGGGAGTTTAAAACAGAGGTCGATGCAGACCGCACTTTATACTATCAGTTTCCTTATATAAGAAGAGAGGAAGTTGTGAGCGTACCGGAATGGGCCAAAGAAGCTGTGATGTATCAGATTTTTCCTGACAGTTTTGCAACAGATAAAAGGGTTATTACAGGACTACGAAAAGAAATACCCAGCAAATCAGGAGAGATAAGCAAAAGCTTATTCGGCGGCACTTTAAAAGGGATTGAAGAAAATATAGATTACTTAGTACAGCTTGGTATCAACTGCTTATATTTAAATCCTATATTTGAAGCAACTGAGTGGCATAAATATGATACGAGGGACTATAAATCAATAGATCCTTGTTTTGGAAACATGGAGGACTTTAAAAGGTTTGTTAGAAAGTGTCATGATAATAATATTAAGGTGCTTCTGGATGGGGTATTTAATCATTCGGGGTGGAGGTTTTTCGCCTTTAAAGATGTAATGGAAAAAGGAGAAAAATCCAAGTATAAAGACTGGTTTTATGATATCAAATTTCCAATGGAGTATATCCCGGTTCCAAGCTACGAGTGTTTTGCTTATGTCAAAGAAATGCCAAAGCTAAATACGTCGCATCCTGAAGTTAAGGCATATTTTTATGATATTGCAAAATACTGGATTCAGGAAGCAGATATTGATGGATGGCGTTTGGACGTAGCAAATGAAATAGATCATGATTTTTGGAGAGGCTTTAGAAAAGCTGTTAAATCTATAAAAGAAGATGCATTTTTAGTTGCTGAGATTTGGGAGGATGCAGAAAACTGGCTTGGAGGCGACCAATTCGATTCAGCGATGAATTATAAATTTTCATATCTGTGTACGAAATTTTTTGCAGAGCAAAGTATAGGGGTTGAAGCTTTCGATCATGGCATCAATCGTTTGCTCATGCGCTACAAGCACCCAGTTACATATGTGCAGATGAATCTTTTAGACAGCCATGATATCAGCAGGTTCCTCTCGAGAGCAGGCGGTGATGTTCAACGGTTTAAATTAGCTGTTTTTTATCAAATGATGTTTGTTGGCATTCCTTCTATTTTCTATGGCGATGAAAAAGGAATTATGGGGATGACAGAAGTAGAGTACAGGAAGCCTATGGTATGGAAGGATGATCAGGTAACCGCTGACCTTACAGCCTATTATAAAACATTAATTGCCGTTCGCAAAAAATACATGGGCGCCATGTTGGGTGAATATAAAACGTTATATAAAAATGAAGAAAACCAGATTTATATTTTTGGAAGAGGCAATAAAAAGGATGGTTTGATTATTATTCTTAATAGAAGTGATAAGCAGCAAGAAATAAATATAGAAACTGATGATCAATGTGCGAGCTTATATGATGTTTTAGAAGAAAGGCAGTATCCTTGTTCAAATGGCAAATGTCAGTTAAGTGTGAGGCCGTGGGAAGGTAAAATACTTTCAGGAGAAATAGAATAAGAAGTAACTTCATGTAATGCAGATTATGAGGAAGCATTTAGTAAATAGGCAAATATATATGAGGCAGAAAAGCTTGTTCCGAGGGGAACAGACTTGTCTGCCTCATATATATTTGTATTCTTTGAAAACCTTTTTAGAGAAGAAGTTGTTTTAATTACGTTAAACTAAGATTCCAGATTTACAAGGGCGTATCTTTTTTTATATGTTTTTGATTTGTCTTTTTATTTCCTTCTTTAAATGAACTAAACTTATAGGAAAGTGCCTTGCTTTTACAGATATCTATACACTTTCCGCAAAGGATGCATTCTGCATGGTCAAACTGCTGGGTATGTATCATTGTTTTTACATCAAGACTCATAGGACATACTTTGGTGCATTGGCTGCAACTGATGCACTTTTCTTTTTGAATAGAGATGTGAAGACCTGGAAGATGCAGGAGCTTTCTAATTTTTAGGCCTATTATCATAAAAGGAGCCATCCAGCATAGATAATGACAGGTTGCACGTCTTCCAAAGCCCAGGGATAAAGAAACAATTAAAATAATGACACCATAATAAATAATATAGGCAAAGGGGTGACTAAGAGATATCCCGTTATCAATATAGAAAAAAGGATTAACCGTGTGATAACCGCCATAGGATGTGACTCCGCTTATAATAATTAAAAGCCAAGGAATCCAGATAGCATATTTAATCCAGTTAAGTCTTCCGCCTTTTGCACGCTTGTTATTGATATGACAGCAAAGTTCCTGCAAACCACCACAAGGAGCAAGCCAGCCGCAGAATAACCTGCCGGCAAAAATGCCGCTAAAAAGGAGTAGTGTAAATACAATGCAGCTTCCGGTGACTACGCCTTCAAAAGCCCCTGCTATAATAATATAAGGAGAAAAATAAAACTGGGTTATTGGAAAGAGCAAAAATGAAACGAAAAGTAAAAGGCTGCGCGTACGTTGTCTTTGCATAATTAATTCTCCTTTTGAGATGTAAATGAAAAATTAGGCTTCCAAAAAGTTTATTGAAGATCTGGTTTTGCAAAAAGCATTCTTTTTGTAATGCCGTTTGCTTTTGCAGGTTTAGTCCAGCCAAGGTTGCCCATTAGGATAAAGAGTCGCTGTGAGAATTTTTGATTTCCAAATATCATTTTATCTTTTGATGGTAATTCTTCAAGCTCTTTAATATGTGCTGTAAGTGTGCACAAAGCCTTATAGATCGGTTCATTGATTTTAGAGGTCATAGGCATTTGATCTTTGGTACTTCTGAGCATTTCACCGCTTCCGATGCCTATACCGCCGCACCATTTGAATCCTGCTGATAAAGAATAATTTTCTAGAATGCGGAGGGCATTGATATTTTGGAAACTGTCGATAAAGCCACAGTTAGCGATGCCGTAAAGACAAGGCATTGGCGAATTACTAAAAAAGCGTGTCTTCTTATACAGGTCCAGATTTTCAAGGACTTCAAGCAGGTTTGATGGCAGACTATCTACATAAAGTGGAAAAACAACGATTATAGCATCAGATGAGAGCAGGGTTTCAAAGGTTTGCTCTATATGAGAGGTACTTAGGAGCTTAAGTGCATTGACTGTTAGTTTTTCCTGAAAAGAATCTCCAAGTTCTTTTGAAATATGATCGATTAAATATAAGGAACAGTTTTCACCTGTTTTGGGACTGCCGTTTATAAAAGCTATTTTGCGCATTCACTTCACCTCTTTCAGGTTTTGAATCAGCTGATTTTTTATATGGTTCACAGCTTGGGTACTTTCATTTTCATTGGTACAAAAGTAAACTTCAGGATAAGGAATATCTAGATTGAGTGCATTGGCTTTAGTAAGGGAAATAAATGTCTCCTTTTCATTATCAGTAATATGTTCATTGTAAGCCAACATAATAAGCTTAGGACGCTTGGGATAGCGCTGCTTATGATGCACTTCATTTTTTATTTTTTTAAAAAATGGCAGTAAAATAGGAACAAGATGATCTAAAGTCCTTTTGATGGCGGGGCTGTAAGACCCATAAACTAGAGGCGTAACATAAATGACTAAATCACTATTTATAAAATCTTTGTTAATGGATGCTGTTATATCCTTCATTATACATTTTCCAGGTGTTTTAATCCAGCAGTTAAAGCATCCAATACAAGGTTTTATATCTTCTTTAGATGCAGTATACCAGGAAATATTTTTAAAAGTTGATAATTCATTATATACGAGTGTGTTCATAGTATTTGCAAGAGAACTCTGGATGGAACCGTCTTGTAAAATCGTAATATGCATTTTAAAACCCCCTTAAGTTAACGGTGTAAACATTAATTAAATTATAGCATCGTATGTTTACAATGTCAACATACTTGGTTATAATAAGTGAAAGCTTTAAAATTTCAGAGACCGAAAAGAATGAAAGGAGATCCTATGGAAAAAACAAATTATCATCATGGTTCATTAAAAGAAGAAATGATTGAAAAGGGTCTTGTTCTGATTAATAATGAGGGCTTAAAAGGATTTTCGCTTAGAAAGGTAGCTGCAATGTGCGGCGTCAGCCATACAGCTCCTTATAAACACTTTAAAAACAAGGAAGAATTAATGGAGGCTATATCCGATAGAGTGCTTCAAAGTTTTGGTGAGTGTCTAAGGGAGGCGGTTGGAAAAGGAAAAGGCAGCCCATTCGGAATGGCAGAGGCAGGTAAAGCTTATGTAAAATTTATGCTTGAACATAGAGAGTACTTTAGATTTATATTTTTCAGTGAGTGCAAAGTAACGGTAGAACTTAAAGAAGGCCGTTTTATTTATAAATCTGGCAATCCCTTTGAAGTATTTGACATTGCTGCCACTAAATATTTGCAGCAATTTATAGAAGACCGGCAAAAAATCAATCTTTTTATTTTGAGCATGTGGAGTATTGTACATGGCATTTCAACGCTGATTAGCAATGAGAGTTTTAAATATGACGGGGACTATGAAGCGTTAATTGAGCGTATGCTGACGCTAGAAGTTAAATAATATGTGGGTTTTGATTAATAAGAAAGAGGTGCTGTGATATGCTCTACCCTTATAAAGGATGTAATCCTAACGTAGATGAAAGCTGCTTTGTAGCAGAAGGAGCACGTATTATTGGAAAGGTTCATGTAGGAAAAGACTGCAGTATATGGTATAACGCAGTACTTCGGGGAGATGACGAAACGATTACAGTTGGAGACTATACCAACATTCAGGATAATGTAGTCATTCATGTGGGAAAGAAAAATAAAACGTCAATAGGAAAAGGTGTAACTATTGGACATGGTGCCATTTTGCATGGCGCAGAGATAGGAGATAATACACTTATAGGAATGGGAAGTACTATACTTGACGGGGCATGCATTGGTAACAACTGCATAATAGGCGCAAATAGCCTGGTTACAGCAAATACTAGGATTCCTGACGGCATGTTAGTATTAGGGGCTCCAGCAAAGATCATAAAGCCCCTTGATGAAACCCAAATACAACATATCGTGCAGTCTGCCAAAGAGTATATCCTTTTATCAAAGGAATACTTAGATAGAAACTAACTCATTTTTGATGCAATCAATGAAACGAGGGCTTCGAACTGGGGTTGCTTATGGGCTGGAATACGAGATTTTAAGTACTCCAGCAAAGCTATCTGCATATCAGAGGTGAACTGTACATTTTTCTTATTAGCTTCATTGGATATAGCCATTAAAGTTCCAATCACTTCGATGTCACTTTTACCAGATACAGAACTAATCGTTTTTTCGAGGGAAGTTATAAACTCGTGATCAACTTCTTTAAAGGCTGGGTGTTTGATTAAATCCATAGTTTAACCTCCTAGGTTTATTTCATAAAAGTAGAAATCAGCTTAAGAATTTGCAGCTGATTAGGATCAAGGACGCCGGAAAGCTGGTCAATTACTTCTGCTGCTTTAGGCGCACTATTTGTACTCCCTGCAGAAGAAATAGGATCAGCTGTTTTTTCAGAAGGATTAGCAGGCATAGCTGAACTTACTGGAGGGGTGTGGGCAAAGTTAGCATAGGATGAATCAGTGTTTTTTACAGTAAGAATGTCCCTGACTTCAGAAAGCTTTAAGATAGCATCTATAAAAAAAGCACGGTCATCGGAGAGGTTTGATCTTATATCACTAAGGAGTTTCTTTTCCCATCCTGTATCCCGGGGTTTAGTTATTGTCCTTCTGAAATCTTCTTTAGAAAACAGGTCTATTGTTGACATGAGTTCAAAGGCTTTGATAAAGATTGCTGCAGCCCTTTGTTTATCAGCATCCAGATAAGGAACAAGTGATTTAGAGATCATTAAAAAGTCGTTATTCATGGCAGAATCCATCGTAATCATAAAAACTCCCCTTTAAATAGTATCTTTTATAATGTATGACTGAAGATAAATATAATAGAACCAATTGAGTTATTTTTACCAAGCTATCAGAATAAAATATTAGTGAAAACTAATAGCTGAAAGAGTTGGTGGTAATGGAAAAAGAATTAATAGCCTTGGACCTGGAGAGAGATCTCAATGAAATTGCAACCCTTATATGGGGGTATATGGATAAAACCTACATATCGGATTTAAAGAAAAAGCTTAATGGATACAGGCAGGAATGTCAAAACAACTTATGTAGAGAAGGGCAGCTGATGCGTGCACTGATTCCATTTATGCAGGAAGAAAAAAGTATATTAGAATTTGTCATTGAACTTATCGTTTATAATGATATGATTGAAAGAACCTTTAATGACTATGAAGAACTGACGAATTTGTATAGGGATGAAAATAAAGAGAGGGAAACCCTTAAAAAGCTAACCTATAAGCTGATTCTTTTTAAGCTGATAACGGCAATAGAAAAAGGAGATATCAGTAAATAAAGGAGCTATCCACTAGGATAGCTCCTTTATTTACTGCATTTAGCAATCATTATGAAGGGGTAACTTTAATGATCTTATTGAACGTCATTTCTGAAGATGCTAGTTCCAATGCCGTCACCAGCTAGAAGCATATAAGCAAGAACTGCTATAAGAATCCACATAAAGGTATTGCTACGGTCACCACAACCAAATAAATTAGGGAATGCACAATCAAGTCCAGCACCAAAAGTACCAGTACCACCTCTTCCATAATTACTGAAAAGTAAGAACGCTAAAAGTATCCATATCCACATAGAGCCACCAGTTAAAAGTCTGCTATCTTCCATTATATATACCTCCTATATTAAAATATTAAATTAAATAATTGTGATCCAAATAATAAAATAATACCAAGTAAAATTAATATCCAGCTAAAGCCACCACATAAGAATAAAGCTGCAAATATAAGTAATACAGGTAGTAACCAAGAACCTTTATAAGTGCTATGATCGGGCAGGATATCACTATAACAAGTAGGGTCGCAACCATAGCAACCTCCGAAACCGGACATATTTGACCTCCTTATATAGCTTACATATTCTATTGTATTAAGTTAAATTTAAAAAAATGACTATAATTACCAAAAAAGGGAAAGAAAATATTTTTTTCTATCGCTTGTATCATTTTCTTTAGAATTTGGAAATTAATTTGTAGAATGAAAGGACTATTCCTAATCTCTTTCATCTAGCTTCAATAATATAGTATGACAATTGGAAAAAAATGTTACTACTGTAAAAATATTTTTTCGAATAAATTCTAAAGGCTTACAACATAAATATTTTAAAGTGATCTTATTGACATACACGGTATAATTGTATACAATTATACATAGGTAAATTGTGTGACAATTAAAGGATTTAAATAGATAAAATTCAGAGGTGATGAAATGTTTGAGTTAAATAAAAGGTCAAATCTGCTTGAAAGTCCTGAATATAGGTATCAATTAGAAGAACGTGAAGAAGCTAACATGTTTAGAGAATTTTATCCATATGACGAAATTCCTAAGATAGCATTCAATAATGTTCGTGCACCTATGATGATGCCTGAAGAAATTTTTATTACAGATACAACTTTTAGAGACGGGCAGCAGTCAAGAGCTCCCTATACGACAGAGCAGATTGTTCATATTTTCAAGCTGTTAAATAAGCTTAGTGGACCGAAAGGCATCGTCAGACAAAGCGAGTTTTTCCTATATAGTGAAAAAGACAGACAGGCCGTTTATAAATGTATGGAACTTGGTTATGAGTTTCCGCAGATTACCTCATGGATCAGAGCCTCAGAGAAAGATTTTGAACTTGTTAAAAGTATGGGAATTAAGGAAACCGGTATTTTAGTAAGCTGTTCTGATTATCATATATTTCATAAGCTGCACATGAAAAGATCAGAAGCTATTAGTCATTATACAAGAATTGTGAAACAATGTATTGAAAAAGGGGTTATTCCAAGATGCCACTTTGAAGATATAACCCGTGCAGATATTTATAATTTTATTATTCCTTTTGTGAGAGAACTGATGAAAATCAGCGAAGAAACAGGTATTCAGATTAAGATACGTGCCTGTGATACAATGGGATATGGAGTAGGGTATTCTGGCGCTATGATCCCTAGAAGTGTACCAGGTATTATCTTTGCACTGCATCAATATGGAGGCGTGCCTCATGAGTGGATGGAATGGCATGGACATAATGATTTTTATCGTGCAGTAGCGAACTCTACGACAGCTTGGCTGTATGGATGCAGCGGAGTAAACTGTTCTTTATTTGGTATTGGAGAAAGAACAGGCAACACACCGCTTGAAGCTATGGTATTTGAATACGCTCAGCTAAGAGGAACATTAGATGGCATGGATACAACGGTTATTACAGAGCTTGCTGAGTATTTTGAACATGAAATAGGAGAGAAAATTCCAGAGAGAACGCCTTTTGTAGGAAAAAACTTCAATGTAACCCGTGCAGGAATCCATGCGGATGGGCTATTAAAAAATGAAGAAATATATAATGTCTTTGATACAGATAAATTTTTAAACAGACCTGTTCGTGTATCGATTAGTAATACCTCAGGGCTTGCAGGTATCGCACACTGGATTAATACGAATCCTAAATTCCCTGAACTGAAAAGTTTAGAAAAAACTCATCCGCTTTGTCAAACAATTAAAGAATGGGTAGATAAAGAATATGATGATGGGCGTATTACAGTAATGAGTGATGAAGAACTTGAAAGCTTTATTAAAATTTATTTAGCTAATAGAGAAATATAAAGTAAAATATAGTTTAAAAAGCCTATGGGTGCGTATTAAGAAACAAAGATTGTTAAAAATAAAACTTGGACAGACTCTCTATCATTTGCTATAATGAGAAATGGGTAAAAAATACAATTGAAAAATATTAGGAGGTTAGTAAGATGGATAAATTACAGGCTGCTAAAGAGCATTTTACTAAATTAGTAGAGGAACAATTAGTACGTGTTGCCAAAATGAAAGAAGACACGGAAGTTGTAGATTATGCGAAACTTGATAAAATTATTATTGGATGCTGCGGCGGAGACGGTATAGGCCCAGCGATCACTGCAGAAGCAGAAAGAGTACTTCGTGCTGTACTTAAAGATGAAACCCAGCAAGGGAAAATTGAATTTAGACAAATTGAAGGGCTAACTATAGAGAATCGTATTGCAGTAAATAAAGCTATTCCAGATGATGTACTTGCAGAACTTAAAGCATGTCATGTTATTTTGAAAGGGCCTACAACAACTCCAAGTAAGGGAGATGGTCCAAATATTGAAAGTGCCAACGTTGCAATGAGACGTGAACTTGATCTTTTTGCAAATGTGAGACCAGTCTCTGTTCCAGAAGAAGGTATTGATTGGACATTTTTCCGTGAAAACACTGAAGGTGAATATGCTCTTGGAAGCAAGGGTATCGCTATAGATGAGGATATGTCTTTTGACTTTAAAGTTATCACAACTCAAGGTACGAGAAGAATTGCTAAGGCTGCCTTTGAATTTGCCCGCAAAAACGGTAAAAAAAGCGTAGCTATCATCACAAAAGCAAATATTCTTAAGAAAACAGACGGCAAATTCTTAGAAATCTGCTATGATGTAGCTAAAGATTACCCAGAAATTCAAGCAGATGACTGGTTTATTGATATCATTTCAGCTAACCTTATTAACACACAAGTTAGATCACAATATGAAGTATTTGTTCTTCCGAATTTATATGGAGACATTATTACAGATGAAGCAGCTCAAATCCAGGGCGGCGTAGGCACAGCAGGAAGTGCGAACGTTGGGAATAAATATGCCATGTTTGAAGCAATCCACGGCAGTGCGCCAAGAATGTTTGAAACAGGAAGACAGATTTATGCCAATCCTGCAAGTATGATCAAAGCTGCAGAACTGCTGCTTCGTCATATTGGACATGCGCAAAAAGCAGATCAAGTACTAAAGGCATTAAAAGCAGCAAATGATAATGTAAAAATGACAGGCAGAAGCGACGGCGCAACTGGTGCGGAGTTTGCCAACTATGTTATTGAAAACCTATAAATAATGCATAAAAATTAACAAACAAAAAAGCTTATGATTTTTATCTCTATATCATAGGCTTTTTTGTTATTTTTTATTCTAAGCGCAAAGTTCATCTTTACGTATAATAATTGATCCTCTAAAATTGTAATATGACTTATCTAAAACGAATATGTATTTCATAATATGAAAAATATAGAAGGGGCGCTTACAAGACTTATTAATATTTCAAGTGTTATTGAGGTTAATAAAAACTTGATTGAAGATATAAAAATCGAAGGGTATAAGGAGCTGTTAAATCCAGTGGTAAAAGGTAAAATCGCCCAGTGCGATCCGTCAAAATTTTTATCATCATTTGAACAAAAGACATAAAAGATATTATGCTTACAGAGCTTGATATTTAATCAGATAAGAAATATAACAGCTATGTTTATAGAAACATTTAAACAGATAAGACAACATTATAACCAAAAGATAAGCATAGAATCTATCGCCGACGCGCCGGGATTAGTGCCAGTTATTTGAGCCATAAGTTTAAAGAAGAAACTTCACAAACTTTCTTAGAGATGCTGAATAAGGATCGCATACAAAAGGCAATAGCACTACTGTGCTTAGGGGAATATTGTGTTTATGAGATTTCTGATTTAACAGGGTTTAGTGAGTACAAACATTTTTGCAGCGTTCTTTAAAAGTATACTCACACCTCACCTACTGAATTTGTTAAGAATGCAAGCCTTATTGTACATAGATGCTGAAAGAAATTATAACAGATTGGAGAAGATGTTTTTGAAAAAATATGAACAGTATTTATTAGTTAGTGATTTAGATGGAACGCTCATTAGAACAGATAAGACGATCTCGCACAAAAATAAGCAGGCGATTCACGACTTTGTTCTTCAAGGAGGGCATTTTACTATAGCTACTGGACGGACCGTCCAAAATGTTGTTCCTTATTTAGATGGGCTAAGTATTAATGAATCATGTATTTTATATAATGGAGCAGCAATTTACAATTTTGATGGAAGGCGACTTGTAGAATGCCATTTACTAAAAAAGAATAAAATGATTAGTTCTATAGAATGGTTTTTAGAGCATTACAGTAACCTGTGTATTCAAGTTTATACACCAAAAACGCTTTATATTATCAATCATAATCAAAGAGTAGATCCTGTTATTCTAAAAGAAAAACAACCCTACGAGTTTGCAGATCTAAACAGTATTTCACATAAGGATTGGATAAAAATTATTTTGAATGGTTCCCCAGAAGAACTTTTAATGTGCAATGCATATCTAAATGATACGACTGAGGAAAATAGTATTCATACTGTCTTTTCAGTACCCACATATCTTGAAGTTCTGCCTTTTGGCGTATCGAAAGGGGCTGCGCTATGCGAACTAATTAATTATGCGGAGTATCGCTATAAGAAAGTCATAACTATTGGAGATTATGATAATGATATTGAGATGCTAAAGATGGCAGACTTAGGAATTGCACCTGAAAATGCATCAGAAGGAGCAAAGAAGGCAGCAGACCTCTTAACGGTAAGTAATGATAATGATGCGATTTTTGAAGTCATCAATCATGTTTTACCGCATTTATAATATAGAAACAATGACGTCATTTGGCAGCATCAATGAATACCATTTACTATAAGAAAGGGTATTTTTTAATGCTGCTTTATTATGTTTTTATAATGAGAGAACCTTCTACATTCTATTGATTGTTTTATAAACAGCTATAAACCCACTTTCACAAAACAGGATTGACTCAATAATTAAATGCGGAGAGATATCTGAAAAAGTATATTTTACTATAATCCATTATCATATTAACTAGGGGATGGGGGAATGAGTTGTTTTTGGAATATGAGAGGAATACAGCATAGAAAGAATAATGTATTTCATCAAGATATAATGTAAATGTATAATAATATAAAAATGTGGCATATTAATAAGTACAAGTCAGCAGTAAAAAGAAATCTCGAAAAAAGTGAAAAAAGGTGTTGACTTGTGTCAAAAATCATGTATAATAGTAAAAGTCGCCACTAGTTAACGGCGGCCAAGAGAAAAGGCTGAGACCTTTATCTTAATCAATTAAATGAACTTTGAAAATAAAATAGTAACCATAAAACCAGTCGATTCATTAGCTTCTATAAAAAGAAGCAAATGAGTACAGTTTAAACTAAATGTAACAGTTTAGCTTTAAGCATTGTACAAGTAATTATAGTCACAAACATTCTAATCGAATGTGGACAAACTTTTATATGAGAGTTTGATCCTGGCTCAGGATGAACGCTGGCGGCGT
>CALJNR010000003.1 GCA_937981575.1 uncultured Clostridia bacterium
AGTCGTGCCGCAGCCCCCTTTGCGCAAGAAATGAATAAAAGAGTATTATTTAATATTTTGGTAAGACGCCAGGCAGTACTTAATTAATGCCTCTTTCTGATTAGCCTGTGGGTTTTTAATCACATAGGTTAGTGCCGTATCAAGGAGAACCCCTATACTTGCTCCACTTGGAATGCCATGATCTATGAGGTCTTGTCCGGTTATTGCCAGCATTGACTTATTGTAGCACTCTCCGCTTTCTATTATTTCTTCTTTTAGGCTGCGCTGCCGCTTAACATCTTCCAATCTTAGGGTTATTCTTTCAGGGTTTTTGGCTTTTACATCTGCCTCCTGCACATGCATAAGCTTATCAAATAGGTTTGGGCCTATTTTTTCTAAAACCTTTTTCACCGAAACTTTAGAAATTTTGCTTTTCAGGTGATAATCATGATACTTAATAAGTAGAGAGATATCTCTAATGGTATGATTATCGAGCCTTAAATCTTTTAATATTTGTTCTGCTAGCTTCATAGAAACTTCGGCGTGATTATAAAAATGATCTATTCCTTTCCGATCCGTAGTCCTCGTATCAATTTTGCCTATATCATGAAGAAACATCGTTAATCTTAGCAGCCTATCACCCGCTATGTTTTCCATAGCAGTGATCGTATGCTGAGCCACATCATAAATATGTTCCGGATGATTTTGAGGCACGCCGTAAGCTTCTCCAAACTTAGCCGCAATGTAATCCAGCAAGCCTAATTCGTAGAGCTTATTAATATGGCTTGGTCTATGAGATATGCATATCTTAATAAACTCATCCCGAATACGCTCTTTACTAATATGTTTTAGCAATGCTTTACAAGCAGATATGCCCAAAAGCGTACCCTCTTCTATTTCAAAGCCTAATTGAGCCGAAAACCTAACCGCTCTCAGAATTCTAAGGGCATCTTCAGTAAAACGCTCCTTTGCCTCTCTTACCGAACGAATGCATTTATTTTCTATGTCCTTTATTCCACAATAAGGGTCAATGAATCCCCTTTCTGGATGATAAGCAATCGCATTCATTGTAAAGTCTCTTCTTGACAGATCAAGTGTAATGTCTTCAACAAAATCAACCTGCTTTGGTCTTCTAAAATCTGCGTAGTCTCCTTCTATACGATAGGTGGTCACCTCATAATGGTCTTTATTTATAATGACAGTAATCGTGCCGTGCTTGATACCGGTATCATAGGTTCGCCTAAATATTTTTTTAATCTCTTCAGGCTTTGCAGAAGTAGTGATATCCCAGTCATGAGGTTCTCTTCCCATAAGCATGTCCCGAATGCAGCCCCCAACAATATAGGCCTCATACCCATTTTCTTCTATAAGCCTTATAATTTCCCTCACATCCTGTGGTAATTTATTATTATAATCCATCAGCATATTCAAATCCTCTTTCTCTTGCAATACTAAAACTTAGATGTATTTATTATATACCCATTCTTAAGATAACCCTATACATTTCTTATGAATTATGCTGACTACTGGCCGCCCCAAATATCTGAAAGCTCTATTTGAGTATGCGTATCATTATATTTTGTAAGTACTTTTTCCCCTTTGTTTGCTGTTTTCTCTTCTATTTTATAAATCGGAAAGCACAAGATAAACGCTGTACCTTCTCCTTCACAGCTATTGACCTCAATTTTTCCATTATGAAGCTTTACAAATGACTTCACAATGGAAAGCCCTACCCCGCTCCCTTCTACATTTCTAATCAGTGACTTATTAACCTGCATAAATTTTTCAAATATATACGGAAGCATATTCTCACTTATACCTATGCCAGTATCTTTTATTGAAATAACTATAGTATTCTCTTTTAGAGACATATTAACATAGATTTCACCATTAGGCTTATTGTATTTAATAGCATTTGAAAGGAGATTAAGTATAATTCTTTCGTATTTGTCACGATCAACAGCCATTTCCAGCTCTTCCAGCTCAGTATCAAATAATACATTGATGCCATTGGCCTTTGCATAGCTTACCGTTGATAAAGTAATATCTTCTGTAAGTTCTATAATATTGCAGTTATGTAGTTCAAGTTTCACATCGTCTCCATCTATTCTTGTAGAATCTATTACATTATTAACTAATCGAATAAGTCTGTAGGCATTTTGCTTTAAAATCTTTGTAGACTTGGGAAGGATTTTTTTTAGGTCTTCCCCTTTGTCTTGAACTTTATCTAAAAGCTGAGAAGAAGTAAGTATAAGATTAATAGGTGTTTTAAACTCATGAGATAAATTTGCAAAAAACTCATTTCTTATCTTATCCCGCTCTATACTCTCATATAAAAGCCTTTTATCAGATACATCCTGTATGAGCAAAATAATGCTTTTACTATGTTTTAACTTATCGCTGATAACCGCTGTCAGTTCAACATCTTTTACTTCATTATATAATGTTTTGATCTGTGTTTTGATTTGCATCGGAAATAAGCTGATATCTTCAAAATCTATAGACTCTCCTAACATATACTGCAAATCAGCATAGGAGGGCTTTTTGTCTTTATCTACACCCAGAAAAACTTTTCCAAACTGATTGATAAATTTAACCTCTTTATTTTCTAATAAAATAACACTGTTAGGCATACTCATAAGAAGTTCTTTATAATGCTGCCGTGACTCTCTTAAAAGCGTTTCTGTTCTTTTTCTTTTGTAAATACTGATCATCAGCAGCATAATAATACAGATTAAAAGAAGAATGGCATCGATAAAGAAAACTAATACCATTTCTTTACTAAGCACAAAATACTTTTCTTTATCTCTTTTAGATAATGTATTTACCGCTCTCAGACTTTGACTAAGCATTACTTCACTTTCTCCTTTATTGATACTATTTTCTACCTCCAGGTCTTTAGATTGTCCTAAGCTGCTTTTTACGGTATCGTTGGTTAGTGAACTAGCTGCTAATTCATATTCTTTCTTACTATAGCTGTTATAATTAAACATTAAGGATAAGATTGCCGTTACTAGAAATATCCAAATAACACTATGCTGATTCATAAAACCCCCAAAAATATAAAATATTTTTAATCATCAGTTTATTTTATTATTTATTTTAGTAATATTCAAATGTTTTTATGGTTTTTTCACTTTTTTGTAAATTTTTAGTCAAACATTTATTTATTTGTAACTTTTTATGTTTATTACTGCGTACTTTCTATAAATTTCTTTTTCTATCGCCTTTACTTTTAACTTTATTTGTTTATTTTTAGTGACTATTTCCTAATAATTGTGCGGGGTATGTGGTAGTCATAACGAATGACTTACTTTCCCCATCCACCTCAAACACCACATTTATTATTCCAGTCTGAATAACGTTAAAGCTTATTTCATAACTTCCTGAATTATGTGGTTCTAGTATCTTCCCCTCAATAACAGTGTTTCTTTTTAAAGCCATTTCCGCTCCCTGCTGCACTAAGTTTATTTGTATGTCATGGCTAAGTTCAACATCTTGGGCTCCAATATTAGTAATATTAAAATTTAAAACTGCTGATGTAACATTTTTCCCCTCAGCATCCAATTCTGTTCCTAAAGCTGTTATATCCACTCTAATTGCTTTTCTAAGCGGATTTCCGACATTCAACTCATAGATAAACTCAGTTCTTGGATTGCAACTGCTATTTACTATGAGCAGTACTAATCCTACGTATAATAAAAACAATCTTTTAATCATTGTATACCCACTGTATATTATATCTTGTATTCGATATAATACTGCCACGAGTAAAAAGTCACCAAAGAATTACCCGGTGGCATTCCTTTCCTTCATTTAGATTTTCTTTCAAATTTTCCTTTTAGCCATCTTTCTGTTCTATAAGTAATCTAGCTTTTATTTGATTAGTATTTGATTTTCTTATATTCTCATTCATCGTTCATTTCCTTGGTTTTTTACCCTTTTCTTATAAAAATAAAAAGAGACCTCTATCGAAAGCTATTGTTATAAAGCCGCAAGTTTCCGATAGACATCCCTTTTTATCTTGTATATTTCTTTAATTACTTGAGTCTGTATTATTTAAAAGCTTTTTTTATCCGATATAAAGCCTCCTCTACCACCGAGCGGGGACATGCAAAATTAAACCTCGAAAAATCTTTTCCATTTTCTCCAAACCATATACCAAGATCGGGAAGCACCTTAGCTTTTTTAATAACAATTTTAATAATCTCTTCTGGCAAAAGGTTCGTATCATTAAAGTTCTATGAACCTCTTTAAAAGCATCTTACCATATTCATGTCTTTCTGCTGTATATAATAGTTGATCTACATCATAGCCCTGACTCGCAATTCTTTCCCTTCCTAATTGTATATATTCTTTTAAAAGATCATCGGAAAACTCTGGATGGAATTGAACCCCCCATATATGGTTCCTAAAACGTAATGCATGATGCTCCTCAAAAGAATTTTTCGCCAAGACAACTGCATCCTCTGGAATCTGCTTAACTGTCTGGGCATGCGCTACATAGGCTCTGATATCAGAAGGAAGGCCTCGAAATAATTCATCTTTTTTCCCTTCGTCAGTAAGCTGTATTTTCGTATCTCCATACTCTTCCCCCTTTGGATGGTAGTCTACTACCCCGCCCAGCGCATGTGCCAAAAGCTGATGTCCATAGCAAATACCCAGAATTGGAATATCTTTTTTAGATAAATCTTGAAGCCAACTGCTGACATATTTCGTCCATGCTAGTGCATCTGTTACCATTGCTTTTGAACCTGTTATAATAATTGAAGATATGGAATCTAATGAATCGGGCAGCAAAGCCCCTTCGTATACGGGGACTACTACTGTCTGATCTGAAGATATCTCTAGTTGTTTACAGATTAAATCCTCAAAATCTCCAAATTTATTTCGTATTAATTGTCCAATTGTTCCCGTTTTAATAATAAGTAATTTTTTCATTCCCCATCCCTCAAATCATTTTATACACCTAAATTACACCTTCTCTATTTTTAAACAAAAAGACCTTTATCCTAAGATAAAAGGCCACTAATCAACCTTATCTCTCAGGAAGCTCCTGCTGGAATTAGCACCTTGCCAATTAAATATTGACGGTTGCTGGGCATCATTGGGCCAGTCCCTCCACCTCTCTGGATAAGAATATTATTTTTATACCATTGTATTCCGGGTGGTTTACTATGTCAACACTTTTTAAGATTTTTTATGTTCCTCAAAGCACAGATGTACTTACCATGTGCTCTATCTGTTATTTTTGCTAGCCTATTATTTTAAAAACATTATCACCATCTAACTGCATTCTAAAAGACGGATTATAACCAGCTCCCAGTTTGCTGGCTTAACTTGATCATTTCAACTCAATCAATCTATTTAATTGCATTAAATAACAATGTGTGCAGGTTGTAATAGCAATATTAATAATACTCTTTCATAAACTATTTAAGATAACTTTTATTTTCCAAAAAAATATATCCAATTAAACAAAGCTATTTACTAGGTTATGAAATTAGTGTATACTCTCATTAATATTTAAATGATTTATCATAAACTTATTTACTTACAAAAGGGGGATTAATATGAATTTCTATTCAAAGGTTATACATGGTGGCATATCTGAAGATGCGGCAACTGGTGCTGTAAGTGTTCCTATTTACCAAACATCAACTTACAGGCAACAAAGCATAGGCAAACATAAGGGATATGAATATTCCAGAACAGGTAACCCTACCCGTCATGCTTTAGAAACACTAATCGCTGAACTTGAAGGGGGTATCGCTGGTTTTGCCTTTGCCTCTGGTCTTGCTGCGCTTTCTACAATTATTATGTTGTTTAAATCTGGAGATCATATTTTGTTATCGGATAACGTATATGGTGGAACTTTTAGGGTCATTGATAAAGTATTTGTTAATCTTGGCATCCGCTACTCTTTAGTAGATACCTCAAACCTTGCCGAGGTTGAAGCAGCTATTGCCTCTGATACTAAAGCCATTTTTATTGAAACTCCGACTAATCCGCTCATGAAGCTTACTGATCTTGCGGCTATCGCTCAAATTGCTAAAAAGCATGGCCTTCTTTCTGTAGTAGATAATACTTTCTTTACACCGTATCTGCAAAGACCTATTGAGCATGGCATTGACGTGGTTGTGCATAGCGCAACGAAGTATCTGGGTGGACACAGCGATTTAGTAGCTGGTCTTGTTGTCGTAAATACTAAAGAGCTTCAGGAAAAAATGCATTTTGTCCAAAATGCCGTAGGTGCAATCCTCGGCCCGCAAGACAGCTGGCTGCTTATTAGAGGGATTAAAACTCTTGCAATTAGAATGGATAAAGCCCAGGATAATGCAAAAAAAATAGCTGCCTTTTTAGAAACGCTGCCCCAGGTTAAGCATATTTATTATCCAGGCACGGGTGCTATGATTTCTTTCGAACTGGATACGGCGGAAGCTGCTCACAAGCTTCTTGAAAAGGTTCAGATGATTGCCCTTGCAGAAAGTCTTGGCGGCGTTGAGAGTCTTATTTCTCTTCCTGCAGCTATGACCCATGCTTCTATTCCAAAAGACCAAAGAGAAAAACTTGGTATTTCAGACAGCTTAGTAAGACTATCTCTTGGTATTGAGGATGCTGATGATATTATTGCTGATCTAAAACTTGGCCTATAATGAAGGAGGAATTGGTATGCATTATATTAATGATATTCGTGAACTCATCGGCAATACCCCGCTTCTTAAATTAAACCGTATTGTTCCTGGCATTCGAGCAAATCTTTTTGCCAAGCTTGAGTATCTTAATCCTGGCGGCAGCGTCAAAGACCGAGTAGGCCATGAAATTATTACTGCATCTGAAAAAGCAGGACTTCTTAAACCTGGTGATGTTATTATAGAAGCTACTGCTGGCAATACCGGCATTGGCCTTGCCATGGCTGCTTTTGAAAAGGGGTATCACCTCAAACTTGTTATCCCTGCAAAGTTTGCTATTGAAAAACAGATTCTAATGCGTGCCCTCGGAGCTGAAATCATTGTAACACCTACCGAAGACGGTATTGAAGGCGCTATGAGAAAAGCAGAGGAATTAGCCTCTCAAATTACTAATTCCTTTATGCCAAAGCAGTTTGAAAATCAGCTTAATGTAAAAGCTCACCGCAAAACAGGCAAAGAGATTTATGAAGCTCTTGACGGTAAAGTTGATGTTTTAGTGGCTGGAGCTGGTTCTGGGGGTACAATCATGGGAATTGCTTCTTATCTTAAAGAAAAAAATCCTAATATCAAAATTGTCCTTGCAGATCCTGAAGGATCAATACTTGGAGGCGGGTCAGAAGGATCTTATCATATTGAAGGCATTGGCAATCACTTTATTCCTGCTATTTTTGATGTTTCTTTGGTCGATGACGTTCAAAAAATTTCAGATGAAGAAGCCTCTTATTATGTACAGCTTCTTGGCCAAAAAGAAGGGGTCCTGGTTGGTTCTTCTTCTGGAGCAGCTCTTGCAGGCGCTGTGAAAGAAGCTTACAAAGCTGATCGTGAAGTTAATATTGTAACAGTATTCCCTGACCGAAGCGACAGATACTTCAGTCAAAACCTTTATAACTTTGAATTTAATCTTTCAGACTACAGGTTTAATGCTTTGTTTGATGGATGGGCCGATGCCTATGACGCTACTGTTTCAGCTGCAGACGGTGAATATCAAGAGGTTTTTGTAAACTATCAAGAGATTTTAAAGCAAACCGTTAAGCAAATAGATAACCCCGAGGGTGCTAAAGTATTGGATATAGGATCTGGTACTGGAAATCTTGGTTATGTAGCTTCTCTTGCCGGCTGCAATGTAACGGGTGTTGAACCTAATGGTAAAATGAGGCAGCTCGCTAAAGGTAAATATCCTGGTCTTCACTTTGTAGAAGGCAGCTTTCTAAGTATCCCTGTTGAAAACGAAAGCATAGATGCCATTATATCCAGCTACGCTTTCCACCACCTCACGGATGATGAAAAAGGAGAAGCTGTCAAATATTTCTTGGCAAAGCTTAAACCTGCTGGTAAAGTTGTGATTGCCGATACAATGTATAGTTCACTTGAAGTACGTGAAGAAATTCTTCAAGATGCCCTGTCCAAGGGGTATACTCATCTGGCAAATGATCTGGAAACTGAATTCTATACGACACATAAAGTACTAGAAAAACTTTTCTCCAACGCAGGATTTACTGTTTCTTTTGAACCAATGAATAAATTTGTCTGGATTCTTACAGCAGTAAAAAATGAATAAAGAAATAATGCATAACAATAATCCCGCCTATGAGTCTATAGGCGGGATTATATTAATTTTTATAAGATTATTTCCTTTTTTCCTTTCAAATAAATGTCTTCAAAAAGATCCGGTGGTACGGCCCTGTTGTAGTAATAGCCTTGAATAATACTGCAGCCCATCTCTTTTAAAAGTTCTGCTTGTTCTTTAGTCTCTACCCCTTCTGCTACTGTTTTTATGTTTAATATTTCAGCAAGTTTTATCATCGTAAAAACTATCTCTTTACTTATATCGTCTTTTACAATTTCAATGATAAAGCTTCGATCCAGCTTAAGAACATCTATAGGAAGTGTTTTAAGATAGCTAAGTGATGAGTAGCCTGTTCCAAAGTCATCCAGTGCAACATTTATACCCATCCCCTTTATGTCCATCAACTTTTGGATAGTTTCTGTTTCATTTATAAGTGCCATACTCTCTGTTAATTCTATCTCCAGGTACTCTGCATCTAAGCAGCTCTCATTCAAAGCTTCTTTGATAATTTCCAGCATATTCTCCTGATAAAACTCAATGGCAGAAATATTAACCGATGCTCTATATTTCTTGTAGCCTCTATTTTGCCATAGTTTATTTTGACGGCAGGCTTCTATAAGGGCCCATTTGCCTATTTCTATAATAAGTCCCGTTTTCTCAGCAATAGCAATAAACTCCCCTGGAGAAATAAACCCTTTTTTAGGGTGCTTCCATCTAATCAGCGCTTCCATTCCTACAAGTTCATTGCTTCTTATATCTACTTTAGGCTGATAATATAAAATAAACTCATTATTGTTAATCGCTTCTTGAAGCTCCATTGCCATAACTTCTCTCTTTATAATAGTTTCTTTAAGATTGTTGTCAAAAACTTGAAGGGTCTTACTCCCTTTTATCTTCATATCCTCTATTGCAAAGGCTGCATTTCCATATAGCTCTTCTACACTATTTCCATGATCCGGATAAATAGCTGCAGCACTTAAGAGTTCTAACTTATATTTAATATGTGGTTTAATCTGTATTTTAGACACGTGCGCAGCCAGACCCTCACATAAGAGCGTAATATCACTTTGACTTTTTATAGGAATGAGCAGGGTGAATTCATCCTCTCCTTTTCTGGCACAAATCCCTTCTTTCGGCGTAAGCTGCCTGATAATCCGGGATGTTTTCTTGATAATGTTTTCTCCAACTTTCTGTCCGTAAATATTGCTTAAAAAGCTGAATTTATCAATACTGATGTAAATAAGGGCATACTTCTGTTCTAATCTGATGTTTTGGAGCAGCCATCTTCCCTCTTGCATAAACTTCCTTTTGTTATATAGTCCAGTCAGTTCATCTTCGAAAGCAAGCTTTTGTATCACTTCAGCATCTCTTTGTATCTTTTGCATATGCTCATTCAACTCACTAGTAAGCTTTACTTTTTCAGTAATATCAAAGCCTATTGAAAGTATTGTTCTTACACCATCCTTGCATGTGCACCATATTACCGAGCGCCACATAACGTATTTTGTTTCTCCGTCTTTATAAGGTACTTCTTGTTCAATATTTTTATTAGAACAAAGCATTTTTGCCGCTGTTTTTTTGCTGTTCGTTTCATCAATCCCAAAGAGATCTCTAAATAGATCTTGAATTTCTTTTTCTTCATAACCTAGTTTAACCATCATATAGTGATTCATATTTAAAAAACTTAAATCATCCTTCCATATAACAACCATGGTTTCTGCCTGATCTAATATGCTGTACATTAAATCTTTTTCATACATGCTGGTATATTTACATTTACACTTCTTAGTCCATATAATACTATAGATCATTCCCCCCATGCAGAAAATACATATTATAAACGCAGCCAAAATCCCCATTGACCTCCCCCTTTAACAGCATAGTTTCCTGCTTATCCACATTGTCCTATGATATTATAATATGTGCGCTGCGCTAAAGCGTTCTCCTAAACTCTATTATCTTATGCGTGAACATCTATTTTGTTTTATAGAATAAACAACCATTATTCTGCATAAATAGTAGTTATCTTTGGTAATTATATGAAAAAATTATAGAGTATATTGTGTTTTTTACATATACTTAGTAAAATATAATAATTAGACTATAAAAAGGTAAAGGTGAGATCAGATGAACAATAAACTTAAAGTTGGTATCGTTGGTGGTACTGGTATGGTAGGTCAGCGTTTCGTGACACTCCTTGACGGCCATCCGTATTTTGAAGTAACAGTTATTGCAGCCAGCAAAAATTCTTCAGGTAAATCTTACGAAGAAGCTGTAGCGAATAGATGGAAAATGAGTACGCCTATTCCTGAAGCAGTTAAAGGCTTAATGGTAAAAGATGCTGCACTTGTTGATGAAGTAGCAGCTGATGTAGATTTTGTTTTCTGCGCAGTAGATATGAAAAAAGAAGAAATTAAAGCACTCGAAGAAGCTTATGCAAAAGCAGAAGTTCCTGTTGTTTCTAACAACTCTGCTCATAGATGGACATCAGATGTACCTATGGTTATTCCGGAGATTAATGATAGTCATTTAGAAGTTATCGCAGCTCAAAGAAAAAGACTGGGTACTACAAAAGGATTTATTGCAGTAAAACCTAACTGCTCAATCCAAAGTTATGTACCGATGCTTTCAGCGCTTCAAGCATTTGAACCTACAACAGTAGTTGCTTCTACTTATCAAGCAATATCAGGAGCTGGCAAAAACTTTACAGACTGGCCTGAAATGATAGACAATGTTATCCCTTATATTGGGGGAGAAGAAGAAAAAAGCGAGCAGGAGCCACTTAGAATCTGGGGCGAAGTTAAAGATGGCGAAATTATAAAAGCTTCCTCTCCAGTTATTACAACCCAATGTATCCGTGTACCTGTAACTGATGGTCACTTAGCGACAGTATTTGTTTCATTCAAAAACAAACCTTCTAAAGAACAGATTCTCGAAGCTTGGAAAAACTTCAAAGGCAAACCACAAACTTTAAATCTTCCAAGTGCGCCAAAACAATTTATCACTTACTTCGAAGAAGACAATAGACCACAAACAAATCTTGACCGTGATATTGAAAATGGCATGGGTATTACAGTTGGAAGACTTCGAGAAGATTCTCTTTATGATTACAAATTTGTAGGACTTTCTCATAATACTGTAAGAGGTGCTGCCGGCGGTGCTGTACTTATTGCAGAACTTTTAAAAGCAGAAGGCTATATTACAAGCAAAAACGCTTAGGAAGCGTGCCATAAGTGAAAACGATACAAAGGGAGCTTATCCACTTCGCTTTGTATCGTTTTTTATTACGTTTTTTTAAACCCTGCTTTCACTTACACACTATTCTCAAATATGTAGTGAAGCCACCACCATGGGGCGTGCTTCACTTGAGCTGCTTAGGATTATTCATAATTGCAGCTTTAGCCTAAAATTGATATACTTAGAATCAGTTATAGCTTAGTAATGATTAAGCCAATCTATTATAGAAAGGATCTACAAAAATATGACCGAAGCCTTTTATAAACTTCTGCCCTTTCTTTTTTCATTGCTCTTAAGCCAATTGACCTATAATAAAATTGATAAAAGATATAAGATAACTGATAAACTAAGTTTAAGGCTCCCAATCCGCTCAGAGTGGAAAGCCAGCTTTATTATCTTCTTTATGCTTATCTTTATTTTAATTATTGGTATTCTAGGCATTTATATTGTAAAAATACCAACATTGCTTTACGCGGTAATCAGCGGTTTATTAACTGGAATAACTATAAATATGGCAAATAAAATAGCGACCAAACACACCCCACCCCCAAAACGTAAATAGCGTAAAAACATTTCAGGGCAATCTTACCTTTTAATGCTTTTTATGCTTTTTTTAGATAAGGAAGTTCCCCTTGTCAGTAAAGGACCAAGCTTTTCATTCGTTCATACGCACACCCTTTTCGCATATCTCTTGTAAAAAAGTTATATCTTCTCTTTATCCATGAAAAATCCATAAAACTCTGATAGTATAAACTTATATAGAGAAACAACCTCTAAACTTAAATTATTCCTCTCTAAAAGGTGGTTTCTTAATAATGATTTCACATCATATACCCCTTTGAATAGCCTAAATTTAAAACGTGAGATCAATACACTAAAACTGAAGGAGTGCCCATATGAATAAAAAGCAGAATAATAAAGCGTTTAACGGTAATGTTAATAAGAATATAATCTTCATGGTAGGTACTGTTCTTGTGGCAGCTGCAGCACTTTTTTCACTGTTTGGTCCTAAACCCAGTGCTCCCCCAAGTGCTGTCCCCAATTCAGTAACGGTTGGCGGAGACTTAACGATTGTTAAATCCGATATTACAGAAGAAGCATCCTTCTACCCCTATGAGTCTAACGGTACTTACATGGAGGTAGTAGCTGTTCGCGCCTCAGATGGCAGCGTTCGTACAGCTCTTAATACTTGTCAAGTTTGTTATAAATCAGGTAAAGGTTACTATGAACAAAAGGGATCTAATCTTGTATGCAAAAACTGCGGCAATCGTTTTACCATTGATCAAATCGAACTGACTAAAGGCGGCTGTAATCCTGTCCCAATAACCACAGATCTCAAAACAGAAGATGCAGAAAAGGTGGTAATTTCATCAGACATTTTAACTCAGGCAGAACCTTTCTTTGCTGTATGGAATAAGCAGTAAAATACATGCGGGCTTATTCTTGTCAAAGTTTCTAAAGGAGGTTTGAAAATTGTTTGCTAAACTTAAACAACTACTCAAAAATTTCTTAGCAAAGATTGAAGCACAAAATGAAGCACTGTATGGTAAAAACAAAATAAACTGCTGCGACTTAAATAAATCTGATAAAAGGTGATTAAGATGGATCATAACTTTAAAAGAATATTAATTGTGGAAGATGAAGAAAAAATAGTTGAATTCATAGAGTCTTATCTCACAAACAGTGGCTACGATGTCTATAAAGCGTATAGAGGCAATGATGCCCTTAGACTGTTTAATACTCATGCCATTGACCTTATTTTATTAGATTTAATGCTCCCTGATATCAGCGGTGAGCAGATTTGCAGAGAGATCAGAAAGACTTCTACGGTCCCAATTATCATGCTGACTGCTAAATCTCAGGAAGAAAGTATTTTAAATGGTTTGGATATAGGAGCTGATGACTATATCACCAAACCCTTCAGTCCTCGTCAGATGATAGCTAGGGTTAAAGCCCTTCTTAGAAGAGCTTACGCAGATGACAAAGATTCAGAGGTTTTATCATTTAATGATAGCGATTTAATAATAAATGAAACAGATTATACTGTAAAAAAAGCTGGAGAGTTTGTCAATTTAACGCCCAGCGAGTTCAAAATACTAATTACTTTAGCTAAACGTCCGCACAAGGTCTTCACAAGAGAAGAACTTATACATGTTGCATTTGATGGAGATTATCTAGGCTTTGACCGAACAATTGACTCTCATATTAAAAACTTGAGGTCTAAAATCGAAGATGATCCTAAAGAATGCCGATATGTTTTAACAGTCCGCGGCATCGGCTATAAGTTTGGGAGTGATTAAATTGCGTTATTCGCTAAGAAGCAAATTAACTCTTTCTTATTTACTTATTGTTGTAACTGTTGTAGGACTTATAAGTCTTATTGCAAATACTTATTTCAAAATGCAGTTCGAGGATTATGTTATCAAAAGACAAGAAAACCAGACTAATGAAATCATCAATCTTATCAAGCAGCAATACCAAACTGATAAGGCTTTTGATATTTCTTATTTGGAAAGAGTAGGTATGAATGCTTTAGAAAAAGGGATGATTATTGATATTTCTGATGCTGATAATAAACTGATATGGTCTGCTTCTCACCATAATGGCGGCCTTTGTGAAGCTATGATGTACAACATGCAGAAAAACATGTACAGTTATCATGCTAATTGGAACGGAAAGTATGAGGAAAAAAGTTATACCCTTACCTTTAACAATCAAAAAATTGGAACCCTTACAACGGGCTACATGGGACCCTATTATTTTAATAATGAAGAACTGATTTTTATCAAAGCTTTTAATAAACTATTTATTATAATCGGCGCAATATCCCTCCTCTTGGCTTTTGTTCTCGGTATTGCTATGAGCCTTAGAATCAGCAAACCGCTTAATAAAATAGCACATAAGGCACTTTTGCTTTCTGAAGGGAACTATCAGGAAAGGCTGGATGATACTTCTAATACGAAAGAAATTGAAATGCTGATCCAGACCATTAATAAACTCTCAGTTGCTCTTGAAAATAAAGAAAAGCTAAGAAAGCAGCTTACTCAAGACGTCGCCCATGAACTTAGAACCCCTTTAACCTCTGTCCAAGGACATATGGAAGCGATGATTGACGGCATTTGGGAAATGGATACAAAAAGGCTTTCAAGCTGCTATGATGAAATCATTCGTATTCAAAAGCTTATTGGCAATATTGAAAACCTATCAGGTATTGAAAACGAAAATGTGCTGCTCAATAAAGAGGCGTTTGATTTATCTCAGCTCGTATCAAGGCTTTTAGATAACTATGAAAAAGAGTTTTTGGCTAAGAAAATCCACGTAAGCTATGTACCAAGTAAAACTTTAATTTACGCTGATCAGGATAAAATGAGTCAGGTTCTTAATAATATTTTATCTAATGCTGTTAAATACTCTCGTGAAGGCGGCATGATAGAAATTCGGGCTGCCAGCCGCCATAAGGCTACTGAAATCCATGTTAGAGATACAGGGATAGGCATAAGCGAAGCTGATCTGCCTCTTATATTTGAGCGCTTCTACCGTGCAGACAAGTCTAGAAATAGTAAAACCGGCGGTATGGGGGTGGGGCTCACTATCACCAAAGCTATTGTTGAGGCTCATGGGGGCAGCATTGCTGTTAGAAGCAAAGTGAATGAGGGGACAGAGTTTGTGGTAGTTATTCCTCGCAATGAGGAGTAAAAGATAGACGCAGTCATAACCTTCTAGGTAGTTGCAAAACCCAAGGAACTTAGGGTATCGAATAAATCCGCAAAATGATTTTAGTATTCTCCAGGTACTCGATTCCGTATATCTAAAAATCTAACCACTTTTTTAAAATGAACAGTCGAAACTCGCTTTGCTCAAACAGTCTCCTTAAAAACCACCTTAAAAAACTGCTAAGATTTTCTTTACGATACACTTCATAGGTCCCTTTCGCACATTAAACTCATTTGCTATGTTGCTGCATTAACAAATTAAATACCAGAGGAAAAACTTAAAAATATTAAATGCGTGGTTATTGAGTTTTAAGAAGCCTAGGATTGTACAATCAACAATTGTTATAAAATATAAGGAGGAATAAACATAATGACTAATCATGATGATCAAGATAAAAAACCGAAGAACTTTAAGCCTTTTAAATATATTGGAATGATGGGACTTTGTTGTTTGCTGCCTATTATTATTGTTGCTGTTTTACCACTTCTTCAGATTAAGAGTTTAGGGGCCAATACCCTCATTGCATCCATTGCTCCTCTTATCTGCCCGATTATGATGGGACTGATGATGATTGGTTTATTCAAGGATAGCAAAGGGCATAGCTGCTGCGGACATAAAGATAAAGATGAAAAAGTGAGTGAAAAAAGTGAGTAAAGCTTGATTTAAAATACCTAAAAACCCAGCCGCAAAGATGGCTGGGTTTTTAGGTACCGCAGAAGATAAGAGGTATGGATTGTTTATCATATTGACTTTCCTCTGCCTTGTTTGTAAGATTAACTTATAATTCCTATCTATTTAGTATGATACGTCTGGAGGGGTAAGATGATTTACTTAGATAATGCTGCAACCTCATTTCCAAAGCCTGAAAGTGTTTACTTAGCCTCTGACTATGCACTTAGAAATCTTAGTGGCAATCCAGGGCGTTCAGGACATAAACTTTCTCTTTCGGCCAGAAATGCCATTGAAGAAACCCGGGCGTTAATCGCAAAGCTTATTACTGCTTCAAAACCGGATGAAATAGTTTTTGCAAAAAATGCTACCGAAAGTTTAAACCTTGCACTAAAAGGGATTCTGCGCCCTGGTGATCATGTGATAACAAGTACACTTGAACACAACTCGGTCACAAGACCTCTTGAGGAGCTAAAAGATCATGGCATTACAGTGACAAAGGTGCATTGCTCCTTGGAGTATGGCGCAGATCTAAATGCTATTGAAGCAGCTATTTTACCCCAAACGAAGCTTATGGTATTTACGCATGTTTCCAATGTAACAGGGACCGTAAATCCTATTTATGAAATTGGACATCTTTGCCGTAAAAGAGGCATTTTGTTTTTAGTCGATGCCGCTCAGTCTATTGGCATCTTCCCGATTAATGTGCAGGATATAAATATTGACCTTCTTGCCTTTCCAGGTCATAAGGGATTGCTTGGCCCTCAGGGAACAGGCGGTTTGTATATACGTGACGGTTTGGAGATCTCTCCCCTTATATATGGCGGTACAGGCAGTCAGTCTGAACTAACTCACCAGCCTAAAGACACTCCTGGCTGTTTTGAAAGCGGGACACTCAATACAGCAGGCATTCATGCCTTAGGCAAGGGAGTTCAATATGCGCTTGATAAGGGAATCAACACGATCCAGAAAGAAGAAGCAGTTCTTGCTGATCATCTTATTTTGGGGCTCCTTGAAATACCTCGTATTAAAATATATGGGCCAAGTCTTTCTTCCTATAGAAGTACAGTTGTTTCTATTACAATTGCTGGGATAGATCCGTCTGAATGTGCAATTATCTTAGATAATGCTTTTGATATCGCCGTAAGAGCTGGGCTCCATTGCGCACCTGATGCACATACAATCCTAGGCACAATCTGCTCTGGAGGGACACTTCGCATAAGTCCTAATCACCTCAACTGTATTTCTGACATTGATGCTTGTCTTGAAGCTCTAAAAGAAATCTCTGCTGAAGGAGGATGGTAATGATGCAAAACCTAAATAGATACTCAAGACAAATGGTATTTTATGAAATAGGTCAAAAAGGCCAGGAACGACTTCTTGCCTCCAAAGTGGCTGTTATAGGTGTTGGAGCTCTGGGGACAGCCATCTCCAATCTTCTTTGCCGTGCTGGGGTCGGACATATTAAACTCGTAGACCGAGACTATGTAGAGCTTTCAAATCTCCAGCGTCAGACTCTTTTTAACGAGGAGGATGCAAAAAACAGTCTGCCAAAGGCTGTAGCTGCTGCCAATCATCTTAGACAAATCAACTCATCTATTATGATAGAGCCGGTTGTAACAGACGTTAATCCTTGGAATATTGAATCACTTATTGAAGGCTGCGATTTAGTTTTGGACGGTACTGATAATATGGGCATTCGCCTTATTATTAATGATGCCTGTCTTAAACTCCGTATGCCTTGGATTTATGGTGGTGCTATTACTACTACAGGCATGTCTATGAATATCCTGCCTGAGGAAGAAGCCCCTTGTTTTCGCTGTGCCTTTCCTAACGCTGGCCTGCATGCTTCTCACGATACATGCAGTACGGTTGGGGTCCTTGGCATGACTACGCATATTGTGGCTTCTTATCAAGCCACCGAAGCACTGAAGATCCTTACTGGTTCAGAGGATATCCGCCGCAATCTGATTTATATGGATATCTGGAGTAATGCGATGGGTTATAGAGATATTAAGAAAAATCCTGACTGCCCTACATGCTCACATCATGAATTTACGTTCTTATCTCAGCCAAGAACTTCCTATACCACTTCATTATGCGGCAAGGATGCTGTTCAGGTTATCCCTTTTGGAGAAACTTCAATTGATTTTAGCAGTATCGCAAAAAAACTCTCTCCGATAGGTACCGTTAAGTTTAATAAGTTTATGCTGAGCTTCTCAGACAGCCGTGTAGAGATTAACTTATTTACCGATGGACGTGCTATCATTAAACATGCTAAAGATGAAAATGCTGCTAAATCCATCTACTCCGAGTATATAGGGTCCTGACCTTCTATATCACGTGAAAAGTCATGAATATTTACATGTTGCAAAGTTATTCATGACTTTTATTATGATTAGTGTGTCTACTTAAATAACTGAATAATCTCTATGATTTACGCCTCTGCATTCCTCCGCACAGCTCAGACAGATATCTGCACATTTTTTAGAGAACTCATCTTTAAACATTGCACACTCCTCGGCACACTTGCTGCAAACCTTTTCACACAGTGCACATTGTTCTTTAGAAAATAATCCATTCATTGACATCATAGCAACTGACGCTTGGCATATCATGGCGCATTCAACTAGTATGCTTATACAATCTTTTCTTGCATTAAGATCCATCTCATCTAAAGATGCCTTAAAACATGCTAAACATGCTTCAGCACACTTTGTACAACTATCGATACAAGATTGAAATTCCATTCTACTATTTGTTGCTCTATTCATGGGCCATCCTCCTCATATAATCTACGCAGGCTTTAAGGACTATTGTCTCTCCATCATCTGTTTTTATACATAGCTTCTTTCTATAAGTTCCCTATAAACTATTTACAATATAATAACTCTTCTGTATACTGTTTTTAAGTTACTATTCGAACTGGAGGAATACTATTTATGACAACAGATATCTTTTGTGCATAGCATTGGCTATTGCATAGTTGAAAAAATTTAAATATGGAATAGCCCGTGCTCAATCCTGCATTTAATCTCATTTAGGAGGAGCATATGAGCTATGTAAAGGCAAAAGATGTATTACCCGATGCGCTGCTTAAAGCCATTCAATCTTATATCGAAGGGGAGTACATTTATATTCCAAAAAAAGAAGCGAGCAGAAAAGAATGGGGAGAAACTACTTCAAGTAAAAAGCTGATCCATGATAGGAATTCCGAAATATATAATCATTATAAAACCGGTGTTTCAGTAAAGATCCTTTCAGAAATGTATTATTTATCTCCCAAAACTATTCAGAGAATTATCCTAGTATTTAAAAATAACACTTAATAAGTGAGGTATAAGACGAAAGTCTTATGCCTCATTTTTATTTCTGAAAAAAGTTTGAGGTTGTTTATTCTGCATCTTAAATGATATGATTTTTATAAAGCAAAAGATTGGTGGTGATCCTATGACTCCTATATTTAAGGTAATCTATATGGCTCAATAAACGGGAGGAGTATATAAATTACCATGGTTTACGTATTATCTAAAAGCAGTATAATCACATGCTCCTTACCGTGTTCTAAATGCATTGGAGGTAAGGAACATGGAGAAAAAATTAAAATTAAATTGGTCAATATATCATAATGAACTAGACTCTGAAACAAGATACTGCCACAATTGCGGCAGCAAAGTACTCTTCAAAGATTCACTTAAAAGAAGACAGAATGCAAATGGGAAAAATATATTCTATTTTGCTATTTATAAATGTCCTAAAGGTCATACTTGGAATAAACAAATTACTTCATTTAAAACTATGGCAGGACTGATAAATACTCATCAAACACATCATCCTATTGAAAGTGAGTACCAGGAACTAAATCTTTCTCTGCTAATAGAATCTGGTATTAACGAGGTGGAAATCCTGCTTGAAGCGTTTCAGCAAAAGATGAGATTGGATAAATTTATATCCTCAAAAATTCAGGATATAAGTAGATCCAGCGTTGTCAAACTAATTAACGAGGGCTTAATAAGGTTAAATGGAGCCTCCGCTGCCGGCAGTGTAACCTTGAAAGATAATGATATCATCACATTATCAGTAGCTGGTATGAATGAGCGCTTCCATACCTCTTCACAAACAATAAGAATGTCATGAGCATTTTCTTAAGAAAACTATAGAGTACATTCTTTTTAGAATGCACTCTATATAGGACTTATAACAAACTAAATACCTATAATAAAAGTATTGACACAACTGTACCAACCGGTTTATTATTTTATTAAACAATTTATAGGTGGTATAAAGAACATGAAATTAAACAAAGGTGAACAAGCAAAGCAAAACCTAATAGAAATAGCCGCTCAGTTATTTTTGAAAAAAGGTTATTCTAATACAGGAATAAATGATATTTTGCATGAAGCAAATATGTCAAAAGGCTCTTTCTACTTTTATTTTTCAAGTAAAAAAGAACTCGGGCTTGAAGTTGCCAAGTATTATGGAAAGACAACCCTACAGAATTGGCTGAAGCCTTTATCAAATAATCCTTGGGATGTATTTATTCCTGAAATGATCTGTGATCTTAAAAGCTCTGCTGCTGAAGGCACATTCTTTGGCTGCCCGATTGCCGCTTTGGGGCTTGAAGTTGCTTTTATTGAAGCAGAATTATCGGCTGCCTATTTAGAAGGCATGAAACAGCTGATAGGTATTTTTTCAAACTCCCTTGAGCAGTCAGGCTTAGCAAAAACTGAGGCAGATCAAGCAGCACGAAAAGCCTTTGCTATTTATGAGGGATATGTCCTCTATTACAGAATTAGTAAAGAAATGGAAACCTTTGATCACCTTCTTCAAGACCTGCTGTCACTTAAGTAGCCTACTTAGAAAAGTAGTCTGCTTAGACAAGCAGTCTGCTTAGAAAACAGGCCGCTTACCTAAGAGCAGATCTGAACTTTATAAATCTCCTATAAGTTATTTTTTTATCTTTTATAAACCAACCGGTCTATTACAAGGAGGATTCAAAATGGACTTTAAACAATGTATTGCCCAGAGAAGAAGTATTCGAAAATACAAAAAAGATGATATTGAAGATCATATACTCTATGAGCTGCTGGACTATGCAAGACTTGCCCCTTCTGCCTGCAACTCACAGCCTTGGCGTTTTAAAATTATTAAAGACCCAGAAACTAAACAGACTTTATCTCAGCTTGCCTTTAATCAAAAACATATAGCAGATGCTCCTGTTGTTATTGTGTGCTGCGCCCATATTAAGGATTACGTTAATGGTTCTTTACTGGGTACTGAAGAATTACATAACCTTGACATGATCGATGCAGACTTTTACAAACTCGTCAAATACAGAACGAACGGCCTTAGCAGTGTACGAGCTGAAAATCTTGTATCAGAAGTCTCTTTTAGCGTAACAATTGCTATAGAGCACATTGCCCTTGGGGCAACAGCTCTAGGTCTTGGAAGCTGCTGGGTCAAAATTGCCGATGCAAAGAAAATCCGAGAACTGTTTGGCTGGGATGAAAACTTGCAATATGTAAGTTTATTAACTTTAGGCTATCCAGCCGAAACGCCAAAGCCGCTTAGAAAATTGTCCCTCAAAGAAATCCTTTTGTAATTATCCCTTATGAATTAGGGGCTATAAAAGTAAAAACCTCCTTATGCTGCACCCGTAGCCAAGGAGGTTATCAATTACTTTAAATATTTACGTTCAAGTCCTTCTAGTAAATCTATATATTTTTTCTGCACGTTTTTCTCTTCCATATCCTTTTCAAAAGCCTCACACTCTTTGTTAATGAGATCAATCGTCTCCTGCTTAAGACCTTTTTCGCCAAAGGGGAAAACGAGACTGTCTTCTTTATCGATATGTCTGTGCAGAAGGTGCGTATAAGATACAGCATTGGCTATTACATCAACTTTCGCTTCGTCGTCTCCACTTTTCACTTTTGCAAGGGCGATTTCAAGTTCCTGCATATGAAGCCTTCCCATATCATGCTCTATAAGCATGCCGTATTGGACAAGCTTCTGGGCAACCCCTCCCATTTCATCAATCATCCTGTTAAAGAGCATTTTTTCTTCTTTACCATGATGATGTGCATCGGCATAGTTTCTGACGAAGTCTATCATTTTAGCAAAATCATCATAATCAATAG
>CALJNR010000004.1 GCA_937981575.1 uncultured Clostridia bacterium
ATGTATTTTCCAACAGTGTGTTCACATTTTCCTATAATAGGAGCAATTACAATATTTTCATAGCCTTGTAAATGTAGAGACACTGCTTGATAGCGTACAAACATTTTCTTTGATTTAGTAGTATTCATGGCATCTTGTATACATTTAAGTTCGTTAATATTTTCTCCCATGTTGTCCTCCAGTTGTAAGTAGTATATCTCTACCATAACCGAGGTTTACTATCAAAATCATTAGGGAGTTATTGGGTGAATTAAATCAGTCGTTATTTATATATATTGAAACAGATTATAATATTACATCCTCACACACAGCCGATCAATGACTTCAATGCAATGTAAATTTATGTATTGGATAAATACTTGTACAGCTAATTTAATCTGATGCACGTTTTTATAAAAGACATTATAAATAACAGCATTTTTTAGCCATTTCCATAATCCTTCTATTGGATTTAGATTAGGGCTGTATGGAGGCAAAAAAACAAGTTCCAGCCTATCTTTATTTTCTTCGAGAAAGGGTTGTATGAGCTTTACATGATGGATACGTGCATTATCAAGAACCATAACAATTTTACCTTTAGGATAAATATTTAGGACGTTTATCAGTAATTTACGAAAGACTTGGGCATCATATTGTTCTTCTTCTTGAACATATACGTGCCCAGTTTCATAATTAAGCACACCTATTAATTTAACGCCTTGATGTTGCCCGCAAGTAGGAATAACACGTTGATTACCTTTTATGGACCAAGTATTTGTTATGGCTTGATAGTCACGGATAAGACTTCCATCTTCAAAAAGTATATGGTTTATTTTCCCGTCAGCTAAGTTTTTTTATAAGCTCAAAGTCCTCTTTAAACTGTTCTTGTTTTTGAGGATCAGCCTTAGCAAGGGAATAAGTAGGCTTTGTATAGCTAAAACCTAGTCGATGAAGCATATCTCTCATGCCGCCTTGAGTATAGATTACATCAAATGTTTCTTTTACCCATATACAAATAAGCTTTGAATTCCATGATTTATAAGGAGTTAACCCTACTTGATCAGGTGTTTTGGTGGAAATAGTTTCAATAAATAGCTGCTCTTGTTCAGGACTAAGCTTTCTTTCTGCACCCGGAGGTGGTGTTGGAATTAAACCACCTATTCCATAAGTTTTATAAGCGGTTACGTATTTGCCAACTGTGTTCACACTTGTCTACAATATCTGCAATCTGAATATTATAGTAACCTTTTAAATGCAGTAGGATGACTTGATATCTTACAAGCATACGTGTAGAACGAGTATTTCTCATAGCATCTTCAATAAGTTTAATTTCAGCTGAGCATGTAGTCATTTTATAAGTCCCCCATATAAGTAGTAGTAGTTATTCTTAGACTATCAAAACTTTAGGGGTATTTTATTATGAGATTAATAGATGAAACAAGTTAATCTCTTTCAATATAGTAAGAACTTAGGAAATAATTTTCATGCGGAAATGCTCGTTTATAGTTAACACTTCTTTAAATTTAATATATAATCACTAATCTATCTTATTTAACATCGTTTCTATCATCTTGCTGGCGTTTTTGGCCGCTTCGTTTACAAACTCCTGAAAATTGATGTCTGCACTATGATCTGCTTTATCTGAAATCGCTCTTATAATGACAAAGGGCACTTGATTCAAATAGCAGGTATGCGCTATAGCTGCCCCTTCCATTTCGGCGCAATAGGCTGTAAATGTAGAGTAGATATCTTCTTTAACCTTAATGCTTGAAATAAACTGATCACCGCTTGCAATTCTGCCTATATAAACTTGATGTTCTCCTTTTATATTTTCAGCTGCCTGCTGCGCAATTTGAACCAGCTTCTCATCCGCTTCAAAATAAGTCTTATTCATACGCGGAATCTCACCTCTTGGATTGCCAACTGCTGAGGCATCCATATCATGTTCAACCGTATCGCTTGATATAACGATATCCCCAATATTAATGCTTGGATAAAGGCCTCCTGCAACCCCTGTATTAATAATACATTTAACCTTAAATTGATCAATCAGTATCTGCGTACATACTGCTGCATTTACCTTGCCTATTCCGCATCTTACAATGACAGCTTCTTTACTACTTATTGTCCCCGCATAAAACTCCATGCTGGCAATCTGTCTGATTTCCTTAATATTCATTTTTCTTTTAAGAGAAATAACCTCTTCATCCATAGCACCTATTATCCCTATCATTTGAAAGCTCCTTTCATTTTCTTACGTTTATTACTTAACTGTATTCCAAGTCTAATAATCTCTAAACACTCTTAACATACTAATCTAAAACAATCTCTTTGACAACTTATAAATACTTTTAGCTTATTGCTCAAAAACTTTAATTTTTTTAAGCAGTACTTCTTTTAGTTTTTGAACAGTATACTCAGTCTGGTCTTCTCCATATTTTTCAATAAACTCTAAGTTATTTAGGGCAACATCTATAATCACTTGTACCCAGTTATATATTTTTTGAGCGGTTACACTCTGTACATTATAATTTATAGTCACTGCACTCTTTTTATAATCTACGAGAACTTCTCCTGTTCCACCCAGCATCTGAACAGCTTGTATGACATAGTTTTCATAAACTTTATATTTATCGCTAAGCTTAGATAAATGAGTTACTTGAAGCATCAGAATTCCTGGTTCATTTTTTATAACAGCCAGCTTAATAAAATTTTTAATCAGCTGTTTTTTTAGTACATTCATTAAGACTCCCCCCCCCTTAACATTAGTGTATGATTTTATGTGCCGTCTAAATGCATTATCCTATAATTTCTACTCAATAAGAGAAAACTACATATTACTTTTTTCTTCTATAAGACGATACTGCTCTTTAAAAAATTGCATCAGCCTTTTTAAAGAGTTAATAAGTACTTCGTTGTCTTCACCAGATAATTTATCTACCATCGCTTTTACCATTGTCTGATGAAAACTCTCGTGAACCCTATAGGCCAGCTTTCCTTTGTGAGATAATTCTATTTCCACAAATCTTCTATCTCCTTCTGAACGTTTTCGAATGACATATTCTTTTTTTACAAGCCTGTTAATAGATGTTGTCAACGTTCCAACTGTAACTCTTATTTGTCCAGCTACGTCTGTCATGGTTCTTGGGGTCAAACCAATTGCCTCAAGGACATGCATTTCAGTAATAGACAAATCATTAAACTTACTGTTTTGAAGTGCTGTTTTTTCTATAGTTAATATATCATTAAATAATTCTACAAGAAGTTCATTAATTACCTGCACTGATCCTTTCAAGCTAAACTCCTCCTCATTTTAAAATCTAATTACTTTGCTTCTCAAAATATTTTCTATTCAAAGTTTAAGATGTAATATTTATAATGTCAAGCAATCATGTTAATAACTTTCATAAAATATGGCAATAATTATGCCAGGAGGTGTTATACACATGCAATCATCTATTACGCAAGCAGTAAATAGAATAAAAACCAAGTTTACACTTATTTATATACTCAATTGTACTGATATTTTATTTACTTACACTTTATTAAAAACAGGAAATTTTTATGAAGCTAATTTCCTCATGAGACATATTGTTTCAAACCCTTATTTAAGCATTCTTGTTAAAATCATTATGCCTGCAGTTTTAATCTTTACACTGCTTCCCCATCTTAAAACAGACAAAGAATCTTCACTTAAATTATGCAGCTTATTTATCAATGTTGTGTCCCTAGCATACCTGGCTATTAACTGTCTGCATATTTACTACCTCATACAAATTTTAAACCTTTAATAAATATTGCGTGAATGCGATTTACAAACCAAAACCTAATGGTATGCCGATACTTGTACTAAATCCCCCATCCACCTCATAAGATAAAATAAAGCATCTTTGGTATTGCCTCTCTTTACTATGTACTATATACTGATTTATAGAGATTATACCAACAGACTAAAGCTTTTATCTTAAAATAAATTGAGGGTTAAAGAATGATTATATTAAACTTGATACGTGGGATGTTTATGGCATTTGCCGATAGTGTACCTGGTGTTTCAGGAGGTACAATTGCTTTTGTAATGGGCTTTTATAATGAATTTATTGATTCGATCAATACGCTTACTTCAGCTTCTCCTATACAAAATAAAAAAAAGGCACTTACCTTTTTAATGAAAATTGGGCTTGGATGGCTGATAGGCATTGTTACTTCTATTCTTTTTATTTCTTCTGTTTTTGAGCGCCAAATCTATGATATTAGTTCACTTTTCGTGGGATTTATATTATTTTCAATTCCTATTGTGCTCAAAGAAGAAAAAAATAACTTAAAAGACAACACTAACCATTTAATCTTCTTAATAATAGGTATTGTCCTTGTTTCGTTAATCACATATTTCAACCCAGTTTCAAATGGTGCGGCAGCAAATATTTCTATTGTTCGTTTTTCTCCTGCTCTTGCACTGTATGTATTTGCTGCGGGTGCTATAGCTGTCTCTGCAATGATTCTGCCAGGCATTTCCGGCTCTACGCTGCTCCTTATTTTTGGTCTCTATACCCCTATTATTACAGCAGCCAGGCATGTTATTTTAATGGATTTTGCTTATCTTCCTATTTTAGTTGTCTTTGCAGCAGGGATTTTATTTGGAGTAGTTACTTTTGTCAGGCTGCTTAGCCATTTACTAACTTCGAAGCGTTCTCAGCTTGTGTATTTTATTATAGGACTAATGATCGGTTCACTTTATGCCGTATTTATGGGCCCTACGACTCTTGATGAGCCTGTTGCACCAATGAGCCTCGATAACTTTAACTTTATGTTTTTTCTTATAGGCTGCTCCATCATTTTGATCCTTGACAGCCTAAAAGCATTTTTAAAAAAATGTTAGTTTGTATTCTATTCAACAGAAAAAAAGGATGTCCAGTAGCTACGGCTTTGGTCATCCTTTTTTACTTATACTAGTTTTATTTATTATTTAATGTTGCGCCTATAAAGTCTTTGAAAAGTGCATGCGGTCTATTGGGTCTTGATAAAAATTCCGGATGAAACTGCACCCCGACAAACCATGGATGATCTTCTACTTCTACAATCTCTACAAGCCTGTCATCTGGTGACACACCTGTTATCTTAAGTCCTTTACTTGTTAATAGTTCTCTGTAGTCATTATTATATTCATATCTGTGTCTATGTCTTTCTTCAATCAGTTCGCTTTTATAAGCGCTATAAGCGTTAGAATCCTCTTTAAGCTTACATGGATAAGCTCCTAGTCTCATTGTTCCTCCCATATCTTCAATGTCTTTTTGGTCGGGCATAAGATCTATAACTGGATATTTTGTATTTGGTGCAAGTTCAGAACTGTGCGCTCCTTCAAGTTTTGCCACATTTCTTGCAAACTCAATAACAGCACATTGCATGCCTAAGCAAATCCCAAAGAAAGGTACTTTGTTTTCTCTGGCAAATCTTACAGCCTCCAGCTTTCCTTCAACCCCTCTGTCTCCAAACCCTCCGGGAACAAGTATGCCATCTGCATCCTTTAGGATATCATCTACATTGTCTCTATTTACATGTTCTGCATTAACCCAGTCTATTTCTATAACAGAGCCATGAAAAATACCTGCATGATACAGTGACTCAACTATAGATAAGTACGCATCATGAAGTTCTACATATTTGCCTACAAGAGCTATTTTAGTCTTTTTGTCTCTATTTCTTTCTTTTTCTACCATTGCTTCCCATTCAGTCAAATCAGGCACACCTGCTTCCATATGAAGCTTTCTGCAGACAATCTTAGCAAGTCCCTCTTCTTCAAGCATTAACGGTACCTGATATAATGAAGGTGCGTCTAGGTTTTGCACAACACAGTCTTTTTCCACGTTACAGAAAAGTGCAATTTTATATTTCATATCCTCAGAAATGGGATGCTCTGTACGACATACGATAATATCTGGCTGAATACCTATTGAAAGCAGTTCTTTTACTGAGTGCTGCGTTGGTTTTGTTTTCATCTCTCCGGACATTCCAAGGTAAGGGACAAGTGTTACATGGATATAAAGAACATTTTCTCTCCCCACATCTGTAGCTACCTGTCTTATAGCTTCTAAGAAAGGAAGGCTTTCAATATCTCCTACTGTACCACCAATTTCAGTAATAACAATATCTGATGGATCTCCAGTATTGCCTACTCTGTATACACAATCTTTAATCATATTTGTAATATGAGGAATAACCTGAACCGTTGCTCCTAGGTAGTCTCCTCTTCGCTCTTTGTTTAAAACCGACCAATAAATTTTTCCTGTTGTGACATTACTATACTTATTGAGTTTTTCATCAATAAATCTCTCATAGTGTCCTAAATCCAAATCTGTTTCACTGCCATCGTTTGTTACAAAAACTTCCCCGTGCTGGTAAGGACTCATAGTCCCTGGATCTATGTTAATATAAGGATCAAACTTTTGAATCGTTACCTTTTTGCCTCTTGCCTTTAAAAGCCTCCCTAAGCAAGCTGCAGTAATCCCTTTGCCTAATCCCGAAACAACTCCTCCTGTAACAAAAATATACTTTGTAGACATTTTATTCACCTCAACTGTATTTATATTTACATCTCATCATCAACCTTTATATTTTATTATTATAATAACACAGTGTCAAGTAATGTTACGATTATCTTTTGTTTTTCGCTATACTTTTATCCTTTCGGTAATTATCTAACAATAAGTGGCAAGTTAAACTTTATTTACAATATAAAAATCCCCCTTATTGCAAAAACCGTGTTAAAAGCACACGGCCTTGCAAAGCAAAAAAAGTTAAAGTATTCTCACAACAAACCAACTTCTTTGCTTTATAAAATCAGGAGATTTCTATCTATTTATATACTGTTTTTAAAACCTGTTAATTTATTTATTTAGCCCAATAATTTTATACTTATTGAATTCTTTAATAGCTGATGTTAGTTTTTCATAATTTCCACTTACGCGGTCGGCTTGCAAAAGCATTTCCTGTGCATCATGCTCTATAGACTGCAGTGCGCCCACCACTTCATTAATCATTCCTGCCTCTGTCCCTATGCTCCTCGCACAAGCCGCATACGCTTCATTTCCCTCGGCAAGTTCTTCCATATAATGCATAATGTTTGCCATCTGATTTTGAATTTCTGCTGTATTTGATTTACTTTCTTGTATATTCTTATCAACTTGTTCTATTTTTTCTTCTATTTTTCCGATACCGATTGTTGTTGCTTCAACTTCTTCACTTGTTTTGAGGGAAGCCTGTTCAAGTTCTCCTAAAAACTTGGTCATGTTATCAAGAAGTTCTTTTGTGCCGTCAGATAGTTTTCTGATTTCCTCTGCAACAACTGCAAATCCTCTTCCAGCTTCTCCAGCTCTTGCTGCTTCAATTGATGCATTCAGCGCAAGTAAATTGGTTTGTTCTGCTATAGAAGATATCCCTGTAATATTACTTGTTACATTCTGAGCCGTTTCAATAAAAGTAGTTACCTGCTTTTTCATTGACTGCGCCGTTGCGTTGATGCCCCGTACAGCCTTAGTAATTGTTACAAGAAGTTTTTCAATATGCTGCGTAGTATCAGCTGATACTTTGATTTTTTCATTTATTCCGCAGACCGTCGCAGAAACTTCTCCTGAACCTGCCAATGTCTTTTGCTTTTCAGCCTCAAAGGTCCCTACGCGATGGTTGATCGTACTTTCAATGGTATTTAATGTACTAATTTGGGCAGCTACAGCATCTGCTCCTTTTGCTGCAGATGTCCTTAATCCTCGGACTTCCCCCTCCATACCTTGCACGCTCACAAGAAGCGTACTTATTTTCTCCCTTATTCCTATAATTTCCTCTACTGTTTCCGCCTGCAAAACAGCTTTTTTGCTTTTAGTAAGCTGGGCAAGAACTTCTTCCAATTCCCCTTCTGCCAGTTTCTTCATTAACTCAATATCTTGTTTTTTACCGAACATATTGCAGTCCCCCTTGGTTTGATTATCTTAATGGTATTTATTTATTATATTTATAATCTTGTCGATCGCCTTAATCTGAGATGCTTGCTTCATAGCCATCCTATAGTCAAGTCTATTGTTATACAAAATATTTATTTTCTCTATTAACGCATCTTCATTTAAATCTTCTTCAAATAAAACTTCGCAATATCCCTTGCTTTGCATAGCCTTTGCATTCTGAATCTGATCTCCTCTGCTGGCCGCCTGAGAAAGCGGTATGAGAAGGCTCGGTATGTTAAGGGCTAGAATTTCCGAAAGCGCATTGGCTCCCGCCCGAGATAACATAATATCTGTTATTGCAAATAGATCTGCTAACTCCTTCCCCGCATACCCAAACTGTTTATATCCCTTTGCGTCATTAAGTGCATGATCTAAGTTTCCCTTGCCGCAAATGTGAATGATATTAAAAGATGGCATTAAATCTGGAAGCGCTTTTCTTAAAGTTTCATTGATCTTAACAGATCCAAGACTCCCTCCCATCATGAGTAAAACTGGCTTTTGACTGTTAAAACCACATAACTTGTTTCCTCTTTCTCTGTTGCCTTCAAAGAGTTCTTTTCTGATAGGCGATCCTGTCCATACCCCCTTATTCCCTACATATCGAAGGGTCTCTTCAAAGTTTACACAAATGACTTTTGCCCCCTTCATAGCAATTTTGTTAGCAAGTCCAGGCGTCATATCTGATTCGTGCAGTACCACAGGAATCTTTAGAGTACTTGCAGCGAGTACTACCGGCACCGTTACATAGCCGCCCTTCGAAAAAACTACTTTAGGTTTTACCTTCTTTAAAACTTTATAGGCATCAAAGAATCCTTTAGCCACTTTAAAGGGATCCTTAAGATTCTGAACCGAAAGATACCTCCTGAGTTTGCCTGAAGCAATCCCATAATAAGGTATATTCTCTTTATGGATGAGGTCTTTTTCTATCCCTTGGTAACTTCCAATGTATTTAACATCCCATCCGTTCTTCTTAAGTTCTGGTATAAGTGCTATATTAGGTGTTACATGTCCTGCGGTACCGCCGCCTGTAAGTACAATGGTATTCACTTGACGCCTCCTTATTTTGCTGATTCCACTACAGCTTTTGCAACTTTGTCTGCGATTCCTTTATCAAATGGTTGAGGAAGTATATAGTCTGGAGTAAGGTCCTTCTCATCTATCATTCCTGCAATAGCTTTGGCCGCTGCAATTTTCATATTTTCAGTAATTTGAGATGCTCTTGATAAAAGTGCCCCTTTAAATATACCTGGAAATACAAGGACGTTATTAACTTGATTTGGAAAATCTGATCTTCCTGTCCCTACTATCATTGCTCCGCCTTCTTTAGCTAAATCCGGCATAATCTCTGGAACTGGGTTTGCCATTGCAAAAACAATGGCATTTTCATTCATACTTGCAATCATTTCCTTTGAAACAATGCCTGGTGCTGATACACCTACAAAAATATCCGCCCCAATAAGAGCATCTCGTAGCGTCCCTCTTTTATTTTTTTTATTTGTATCCTCGCAGAGTTCTTTTTGAGCCCAATTCATCCAAGTTTCATCTGTCTGCAAGATTCCCATCCGGTCTACCACAATGATATCTTTAAATCCATAGTAGAGGAGAAGTTTCGTAATTGCAATACCTGCCGATCCTGCTCCATTAACAACAACCTTTACCTTCTCTTTCGTTTTCCCTGCAACTTTTAATGCATTGATAATCCCTGCTAAAACAACGATTGCTGTTCCATGCTGATCATCATGAAATACTGGAATGTCCAGCTCCTTCTTGAGTGCTTCTTCAATTTGAAAACATCTAGGCGCCGCTATATCTTCTAAATTAATGCCGCCAAAAGTAGGTGCAATTTGCTTTACAAACTTGATAATCTCATCTGTATCTTTCGTATCTATACAAATAGGCACTGCATTGATGTCAGCAAATTCTTTAAACAGTACTGCTTTTCCTTCCATAACCGGGAGAGCTGCTTCTGGCCCGATGTCTCCAAGTCCAAGAACTGCTGTCCCATCAGAAATAACTGCAACGGTATTACCTTTCATTGTATATTTATAAGCCTTTTCCTTATCTTTAGCAATCTCTTTGCAGGGTTCTGCTACCCCTGGCGTATAGGCAATAGATAAGTCATCTTTATTATCTACTTTTGACTTAGCAACTACTTCTAATTTCCCCTGCCATTTCTCGTGCATCTGCAATGATTTTTCTCTAAGATCCATTAACAATTTCTCCTTTGATTACCTTTATGACTTCTGCTCATTGACTGCACTTAGTCATTCCCTCCGGTATTTATCTTAAGATAGAAAAACTCGGCTTACCCTTATGGGCTAAACTTCCCTATCTCCTTAGAACGTGCTTTTTCTACACGCTTTCTCGTTAAAATATTTAGGCTCATAAATGAACTAAGTATATTTATGAGCCTAAATCATTAGTTAATTAAATTTCTTCCATTATATTTATAATACTATTTCATTCTGTATTAAGTCAATATTGATTCATCATGCAATCTATATTTTAGAGCATCAAATCTTTTTTAAGACTAGAGGATGTAACAGATCTCCACAAGTGCAGCATAAAAGGTTTTATTTCCTGTTGATAAGACGAAAGGTTTATCCCATAAGAAAAAGGGACTGCTTTCCACCAAAAGCTGTGTCCCTATAAGTAAGCGCCTATCCGCTTGTTATATACTATGCCTGTTTTATTTCTGAATAAGTAAATTTAGAATAGGTCCGTTCAAGCCTCGTGATGCTTCCAAGAAGTTCCTTGGACATCATCGTCACTTTCTCAGCATATTTGCTTTGTTCCTCACTAATCGCACAAACCTCATCTGTACTTTGTATAGCTTGGTCTACGATACTAGAAATTTCATTAATTTTGCTTGATAACACTTCATTGCTTGTATGAACATTTTTAAGTGTAGATGTTGCCTTTATAATATGACGATTTGCTGATTCCATTTTGCTGTAAATCTCTGAAAAAGCATCTTTAGTACCATCTACAATAGGAACTTGCTCATTAAATACATGAGTAGCTTTTTCAAGCTCAATTAATGTATTTGTTTTTTTGATCTGAATATCCCCAACAATATCTCCTATCGTTTTTAAAGCGCCCTCTGTCTGCGTAGATAATCTCTTAATTTCACCAGCTACAACCGCAAATCCTTTACCAGCCGCTCCTGCCCGCGCCGCTTCAATGGATGCATTTAAAGAAAGAAGATTAGTTTGCTCGTTGATCTCCCTGATAAGCTCAGTAACCACTTTAATGCGGCCTGCTTCGTTCCCCAGCTCATCCACTTGAACTTTAACTGCTTTACTCATATCGAGTGTTACTTGTGTATGCCTGCTTAATTCATCTATTTTATTTTTTGTACTTCGGCTGATTTCCATTGTATGATTAGAATAATTTTCAACTTCATACATCACATTTACTACATCATCAATCTGCTGACAAAAGGCTTCTATCATACTTACCGAAGTGTCTGTTTCCTGCTTTTGTTTATTAGCTCCTTGTGCAATTGTTGTAACGGCTCCTTCCAGTTCCTCGGCAGCAGCTGTTGTTGTCTCTGCCGACTCAGCAAGCAGCGTCATGTTGCCTTCCACTGACCTCGTAACTTCCTTTGCATTGGCAATAAGCTCTTTAATAGTCAAGATCATGGCAATGAATTGATTGGTCAGCGTACTGATCTCTCTGTTATTTTGTTTCACCCTTTTAGTAATGCTTTCCTGTACATCCAGTTTGCCCCCTTCAACCTGCCCCATAATTTCTGAAAGATTTTCAAGCGGCTTTACTATTCTGCTTCCAAATATGATACTTATCCCTACAGCTAAAACTGTACAAGCAGCTAAAAGCCCGTAGATACTATAGGTTGTAGATTGGATGCCGCTTAAAAGAACTGTTTTGGGCGCATCTAGGACGACAGTCCATCCGTTTTGGCATACAGCATAACTCGTAAGTGATTTCGACGAAATAATAGTATCTGTCTGCTTGCTAAACGCCATGCCGGTTATCTCAGTATTTTTAAGATGCTCTTTATTAGATAAGATAACTTTCTGCTCTTCATTAACAATCATTATAGGAATGTTTTCATTCACGCTTGCAAGATCTAGAACATCTTCTAAATAAAGCATATTAACAGAGAATACAGCGATGCAGCTTTTTCCTTTAATGCTGCCCACATTCTTACCAATATAAACCCCCGATTCCTCTCCTTCTGGAATGTAAAACCATAGGGAGGCTGTCCGTGGCATTTGAAGCAGCTTATTATAGACCTCACCCTTTTGAAAATGCTCCGAAACAAGATATTTTCCTATTACCTTAAGATTAACAGCTTTTGAAGTAAGGGATTTTTCTTCAATAAGAATTTGATCTCCTAAAAGAATAATGCCTCCTTCTATTGTTCCTGTCCCCACTAGTTCTTCTGCTATAAGTCCTTCTACTTGTGATTTTGAACTAAACATTTGTATATTGTCATCATTTTCAATGCTTTTGGCATAAGCATTAAAGGTGCGGCCTGATATAATGTTAGTTGCTGTTATATTAATATTATTAATTGAAGTATCTAATGCATAATTCAGCTGCTCAATGATTTTTTGCGAATACTGCCCGACAGTCTGCTCCATATTAAGCGTACTCGACCAAATGGCTACTGCCCCTACTGCTATGCTAGGGACAAGACTTAAGGTAATTAGTATAATACGCAGTTGTGTAAATAGACTTGTTTTTTGATTCTTTACATTTAGATTTCGCTTTTTTTGTACAGGCATTTGCTCTCTCCCCTTAACCACCATTTGAACATTCAGACATTTTTAATTTATACTAATAAAGACTGCCTTATTTTGCTTAGAAAGTAAGGCAGTCTGCTTTATAAAGTCTATACTATTAACTTATCATCCCGAGTAAACTTTTTTATTTTTTCTTGATATATTTTCTTGTATCAATAGCAACGGCTATGATAATGATAAGGCCTTTTATAATGTATTGAATATAAGGGCTTACATTAACATAAGCAAGACCATAGTTGATAACCTGGAATATAAATACCCCTGTTACAATACCTGCTATAGATCCTACCCCACCGCTGAAAGAAACGCCCCCTACTACACAGGCTGCAATCGCATCTAGTTCATATCCATTACCTAAGTTGTTTGTTGCACTTCCTGTACGCGCTACTTCGAGGCATCCAGCAAAGCCGTAAAGAATCCCTGCAATAACTGATACTAAAATAATTGTTTTTGTAATACTTACCCCTGATACTGCTGCTGCTTCCGGATTTCCTCCAACTGCAAACATGTTTTTACCAAGAATTGTTTTATTCCATATAAACCATACGACAAGTACAGTAATAGCGGCGTAAATTACCAGATACGGAATGCCTATCGGTCCAATATTCAGTGAACCTTGTGCAAACTTTGTAAACTTTGGATCAAGCCCTGCAATTGGTGAAGCCCCAACTGCATCGTAATAAAGAGATGCTACCCCATAAATAACAAGCTGCATGCCAAGTGTCGCAATAAACGGTGTTACATGAAACTTCGCTATGATAACCCCGTTGATTGTAGATGCTAGTGTTGTTAAAACAATACATAGCAAAATTGGAATGATAATTGCAAGCTGTGGAAGTTCTGGGAAAATTCTTCTCGCATAATCAGGCGATTGAAGAAGAGAGGCAGATACTACTGCTGCAAGCCCTACCATACGTCCAACTGAAAGGTCTGTTCCTGCAAGAACAAGGAGTCCGGCAACCCCAAGCGCAAGGATAGTACGTGTTGAAGCTTGTGTTATGATAAATGTAAAGTTCTTCATAGATAAGAATGATTTATCCATAGAAATAATAACGCCTACAAGTATTAAAAGTACGATATAAATTGCATTATTCAATAACAGATCGACTACTTTTTTACGATCTAAAGTTTTAAATTCATTTAGTATTTTTTCCATTATGATTTTCCTCCTTATAGATATTTGGCTGCAAGCCTTAAAATCTCTTCTTGATTGGTTTCTTTGGTATTAACGATACCAGCAACCTTGCCATTACTCATTACCAATATCCTATCGGTTATCCCTAATAGTTCTGGCATTTCTGAGGAAATCATAATTATTCCTTTGTCTTTTTTAGCAAGATCTAAAATAAGTTGATAAATTTCATATTTAGCACCCACGTCTATTCCCCTGGTAGGCTCATCAAGCATTAGTATTTCAGGCTTTGTCAGAAGCCATCTTCCTAGAATAACCTTTTGCTGATTTCCTCCCGATAAAGACCTAATAAGCGTTTTTTGTGAAGGTGTTTTAACACGCATGCTGCTTATTACCCACTCTGTATCCTCAGCTAATTTTTTGCCTCTAAGTACTCCTAGTTTATTAGAATATGCAGCCAGATTAGAAATAATGGAATTAAATTTAATGCTTAAGACGCCGAAAATTCCTGTTTGCCTTCTGTCCTCAGTAAGCAATGCAAATCCATTTTTAATAGCCTGTTTAGCATTTTTATTAACAACACTTTTGCCATGAACAACAATTTCGCCATATTCTTTTTTTCTAACACCAAAAATAGTTTCAACAATCTCAGTTCTTTTGGACCCCATAAGGCCTGCAATTCCAAGAACTTCGCCTTTTTTAAGTTCAAATGAAACATCCTGAATAGACGGCTGATAAGTCGCCGTAAGATTTTTAACTTCCATAATAACCTCTCCAGGGACATTGTCCTTAGGAGGGAAACGATGGCTTAAATCCCGACCAACCATCAAACTAATAATTTTATCTGTTGTTAAGTTTGCTGCTGGCTGAGTGTCAATCCATTTACCATCTCGCATGACAGTAACATCATCACATATTTTTAAGATTTCTTCCATCTTATGGGATATATATATTATGCCGCACCCTTGGCTTTTTAGCTGATTAATAATCCTAAAAAGATGTTCAACTTCTTTTTCTGTAAGTGAAGAAGTTGGTTCATCCATTACGATAACTTTGGAATGATATGAAACAGCTTTTGCTATTTCAACCATTTGTTGTTGTGAAAGTGATAAGTTCTCAATTTTTTCTTTCGGATCAATACTTATTGATAATTCCTCAAATATTTCTTTAGTCTTTTGGTACATTTCTTTTTCAGAAATAACCATCCCTTTTGTTGGAAATCTTCCAAGCCAAATATTATCCATTACTCTAGTTTGTCTTACTTGATTCAGCTCTTGATGCACCATGGATACGCCATGTTCAAGGGCTTGTTTTGGGTTAATAAAATTTACTCTCTCGCCATTTAAATATATTTCTCCTGAATCTTCCAAATAGATGCCGAATAAACATTTCATCAGTGTTGATTTTCCTGCTCCATTTTCCCCCATTAAAGCATGAACTGATCCTGGTTCCAAATAAAGCTGCGCGCCATCTAATGCTTTCACACCTGGAAATTCTTTATTTATATTTCTCATCTCAAGCAGATAACTGATACTTGCCATTTTGAAGTTCACCACACTTTACTGTAAAATATTTGCAGGCAAGAACTTAAGAGGATATCCTTGCCTGCCTTTAGTCAAATCAATTATTCTGTTACAGCTACATAAGGTACACGAACAGCTCTTGTTTCATCAAGAACCCAGTTTGTTCCTTGGATTACATCTTTACCAAGTGCTGCATTAACTGCAAGCTCTAAAGTAGCTTTACCTTGATTTTCTGCATCGTTAAGTACTGTACCTGCCATAAATTTGCTTTTGATAAGGTCAAGTGCTTCTGGGATTGCATCTACCCCAACAACTGGCATAAATTTGTCTCCTGCGAAGTATCCAGCAGCTTTTAATGCTTCTACTGCACCTAAAGCCATACCGTCGTTGTTACAGATAACCATTTCAATTTTATCACCATGAGCTGCAAGCCATGTTTCCATAAGTTCTTTACCTTTTGCAGCATCCCACATACCTGTTTGCTTTGCAAGTTCTTCAACTTGGATACCAGCTGCTACAACTGTATCTACTGAATATTTTGTTCTTGCTTCAGCATCTGGATGTCCTGGTTCACCCATCAGCATTACGTATTGCATTTTTCCATCGCCATTTTTATCCCAGTTTGCATTAGCTTTCCATGCATTTGTGATAAGTTCACCTTGGATAACTCCTGATTCAGCTGAAGTTGTTCCAACATACCAAGCTTGATCGTATCCAACTTTGTCTGTACCTTCTGGATACTCTTTGTTGAAGAAGATTACTGGAATGCCTGCTGCTTTTGCTTTTTCTGCAATCGCTGGTGCTGCTCCTGGATCAACTAGGTTGATCGCGAGTGCCTTAACACCTTTTGCAATCATTGCATCTACTTGGTCATTTTGTTTTGCTTGGTCATTTTGTGAGTCATTCATGATAAGCTGAGCTTTGCCTTCTGCTGCTTTTTCAATATTTTGTCTTACGAAAGACATAAAGTTATCATCATATTTGTAAATAGTTACACCGATAAGTGGAAGTTCTTCCGCTGGTGCCTCTGCTGGTGCCTCTGCTGGTGCTTCTGCAGTTGTTGCTGCTGCCTCATTGCTTTTTACAGGTGCATTTGATGCACAAGCTGTCATTCCCATTGCCATTGCTCCGATAAGTAAGAAACTAAATAATTTTCTCATTTTTTTCCCCCTTGATTATTAGGTTTTTTATTTTTTTTGATATTTGTTTCAATATCTTAAGTACATTGTACCTAGAAATACTTCTAATTTGAATAAGTTTTCTTATCATGTTCTATGCTATTTTTACCAAAAAAATAGTACCTAAAACTAGGGTAGCCCCCTTAGGTACTATTTTTTATCAACTTTGTTATACTTTTTTACTTAGTTTATTGTTTCTTTAGTAATTATTTTATGTGGTATCCATAAATACTTCTCATCCGCGCTGTAATCTAACACAACTCGAGACTGTACACCTGCTCCTAAACTATACAACTTACCAAAAATAGCTTTTCCTTGCTCATCTGCATTATTTAATACCGTTCCCAGCATCTTATCCTGCTTAATAGCCTGCAAGGCTTGATCTAGTCCGTCTACCCCTATCACCGGAATAGTTTTATTATTGTCAAAATATCCTTTGGCCTGAAGCGCTTCTATTGCACCTAAAGCCATTTCATCATTGTTTGAGATCACTACTTCTATACGTTCTCCGAATTGATCCATCCAATCGAGTATTTTCCCCTTAGCTTCTCCTCTTTTCCACATTGCTGTATCCATTGCAAGATTTTCTGTTTTGATACCAGCATCTTCAAGAAGCTTAATACTATGGTAGGAACGCAGAATGCTGTCTTGATGCCCCGGCTCCCCCTCCAGCATAACATATTGAATGACGCCATCTCTATTTCGGTCAAACCGCTCGCCTTTTTCAATAGCATTCAGGAGAATCTGCCCTTGCATTTCACCCGATTCTGCTGCATTGCTTCCTATGTAATAAACTTCATTCCATTTATTCATATCTTGTGGTACAGGTTCTCTGTTGAAAAATACAGTAGGAATTTTTGCTTCTTTTACTTTATCTATAATGTTGGCTGCTTCAGCCCGATCTACTATGTTAACAGCTATGGCATCATATTTTTGTTTTATAAGCTGATCTATTTGATGATTTTGCAGGGTTTGATCATTTTTGCTGTCTAAAATATCAATGATAATTTTAATATTTGATGCCTCTTCTTCTTCGGCTGCATAACGAGAAATACTGTCGCATATATTGACAACAAACGGATCTGCTGCATTGTAGAGAACTACCCCAAGCCTAACTTGAGTTTTTGAAGCTGCAAGTGACGCATCCGCCCCTGATAAAGGCGCACACCCCCATAAACTCATAACACTTATGAAGCTGATTAAAGCCCGAGAGCTTAATTTAATAAAACTTCCCCTCATTCCACTACCTCCTTATATTTAAACCTATTCATTAAAGGATTTTAAATCAAGTATAAGTTAAAGGTATTTTGATTGTTATGGTCGTTCCCTCTTCAAGCCTGCTCTCTACCTTCATGCCATAATCTTGTCCATAATACAACTTTATCCTCTCATTCACATTTTTAACTCCAACACCAGATCCTTTCGTCTTTATTTCTTGCTCTTTATCCAAAAGTTTTTCAAGTGTTTCTTCAGTCATGCCTACTCCATTGTCCTTAATTTGATAAATAAGGGTATCCTCCTCTTTGCTTGCCGTAATAGTTATCATCCCTTTATCTGTAATATATTCAATGCCATGATATAAAGCATTTTCAATAAGCGGCTGTAAAATGAGTTTTAAAGTCATGGCCGACAGCAAGTCTTCATTTGCAATAACTTCAAATTCAAATCTCTTTTTGTAACGTATTTTTTGTATAGACAAGTAATTTCTTGCATGTTCAAGTTCTTCTCTAACTGTAATAATACTTCTTCCCGAGCTTATCCCTATCCTGAAAAACCTGGACAAAGCTGTTATCATCATAATAGCTTCTTCAGTCTTATCACTTTCTGCAAGCCAAATAATAGAATCAAGAGTATTATACAAGAAGTGCGGATTAATTTGAGATTGGAGTACTTCTAATTCCTTTTTGCGTTTGTCATCCTGTTCTTGCACAATTTTATCCATCAGCTCTTTAATTTTACTTACCATATTGTTAAAGCTTCTTGAGAGCTGCGCAGCAATATATTCGCCTCCCTCATCAATCTGAATATCCAGTTTGCCCTCCTCTACAAGCTTCATAGACTTTTGAAGTTTATAAAGAGGGGATGATAACCTCGATGAAATAACTAGTGTCCCTATAATACTCATCACCATTCCTATGAATAAAACAACGATTAAAAAGTTATTTAGTTCTGCATAAGTAAAAAGAATTTTATCAAGTCTCCAAGTAGCAACAATTTTCCATCCTGTATAACCAGCTGTTTTTACTGTAAAGAGAATCCTTTGATCCTCAATAATACGAATATAGTTGCCATCTTCTTTATAGCTAAGCTGCTCACTATATAAATCTAGCTGCTCCTTATCCCCATAAATTATTTCTCCATTATCCGAAAGGATATAGATACTGCCTGCATCATCTTCTGAAATAGCCCCACAGATCGTTTCAATGCCCCTCATATTCATATCAACCAGAAGAACTCCTTGTATGATCTTTCCATCTTCATTAAGTGTTACTGCACGGCTTAAGGAAATAACCCATTGATCATAGCCTTCAAAGAGTTCTTGCTTGTGAGGATTGGAAAAGTGAATGTTTTCAGGCCTCGCGAGAGCATTTCTAAACCAATCCTGATTGGTTACCTCTGCATCTTCCTTCAGCTTTGCGTACTGGCTGTTGGCAACAAGTTCCCCATTACTTTTAAATAAAACAAGACTAGCAATATCATTGTTGGTTGTTTGGATAACATTCATTTCACCTGAAAAATTATAAGTAGAAATATTTTGCTTTTTTATAATTTTATAATAAAGCGTATTGGAAATGTTCATCATATTGCGTGTATAGGTATCTAGGCTGTACTTTACCTGCGTAAGCAGCTGATCTACAACTCTATTGGCATAAGCCTGGGATGTTGAGTTAAACTTTTCATACAATGAAATGCCGGTAAATAACATGCCTAATATAATAATGGTTGTAAAATAAATAATCATAAGTGATTTAATACTATTAAGTCTTGAGGTTTGAATTCTCTTCCTAATCTTTGCCATTTCTGTACTCCGTCGGGGATATACCTGTAGTTTTTTTAAATACATAGCTAAAATAATGGCCCTCTGAATAACCTACTTTGTTTCCTATATCAAACGCCTTAAGTTCTGTTGTTCGAAGAAGTTCTTTTGCCTTGTCAATTCTTATAAGTGTTAAATAACTTGTAAAAGTAAGCTTTGTTTCTTTCTTAAATAACGCAGAAAAATAGTTGGTTGAAATGTGCAGGTAGTTACATAACTTTTCTGCACTCAGTTCTTCATCAGAATAATTCTGCTTAATATAATCCTTAGCCCGTTCTATCAGTTCATTTTTATTTGTATTTCTTTTAATGGATATTTCTTTTGAAATCATAAGACACAAGTGATGTAACCACTCTTTGATTTCTTCTTTTGTTTTGAAATTATTAATGAGTGTCAGAAAGTTATCTTCTTTATTAAATAAACTTGACAAATCAAGAGCCATGGTCCTTTTTAACTTTAAAATACCCGAAATGATGTCCAGAATGTAGAGCTGATAGTCTTTAAGCGCCAAAGTAACCCCTTCTATTTTTCCGACTAAAGTGTCAATAATTTCCTCGATCTGTCTTGGATCCCCTACTCTTATAGCCCCCAAAAGTGTTCTTTCATCACTTTCATTAAAAGATATATCAACATAATGGGCAGGTTCTATATCCTCTATATAAATAATTTTATTGCTTCCAACAATGACAGTATAATCAAGAGCTGCTAACGCATCTTCAAATGATTTATAGAGTAAAGGCTTAGAAGTACATACTGTCCCTACCCCAATTGTCACCGTAGTATTTAAATATTTCTGCACTGTAATCCTAATTTGATCAAGGCCCAAAAATAGCTGCTCACTTGTTTTTGCCGATTCTCCTTCATCGAGCGGCATAACAAGCACAATTTCATTGAGTTTCATAAAAGCTGACCCCAAGCTTTTATTCTCTGCAATTTCTTCACAGATATTAAAAATCGCTATTTTAAGCAGGCTTTTATTTTTAGCAAAAGTAGAGTCGTCAACTTCTTTAATAAAATCATCAGGTCTTATAACTGCGACAATAAGATGTCCTGCATTTAACTTTAGATTGAAGCTTTTTATACTTTCATCAATCACTTCCTCTGCAATATACTCAGATATCCAGTGGTTTAAAAATCTTTCCTTAAGAAGTGGCAGGCTCTTCTCATAATTCGCCTTAAGATTCTCAATATTACTCATCGCTAATATTTCCTGATCAAGAAGTGCTTTAAGTTCTTTAAGAATTTCTTTCATCTCTATAGAGTTAATAGGTTTTAAAATATAACGCATGACGCCTAGTTTAATGGCTACTTGAGCATATTCGAAATCGTCAAACCCAGATAGTATAATAACCTTTGTAGTTGGAAATCGATATTTAATATTTTCTGCAAGTTTAATGCCATCCATAAAGGGCATCTTGATATCTGTAAAAACAATATCCGGCATCGTCTTATCGATAATATCCAATGCTTCCATACCATTTTCTGCTTCACCAACTACACAAAATCCAAGCTCTTCCCATTTGATTTTATTAATAATTCCTTTACGAATCTCCTCTTCATCATCAACCAAAAGTATCTTGTAAAGACTCATTTTTTTCCTCCCGAACTGTAGAAAACACTCTCAAGCAACTATATTTAAAAAAGTATATGTAGTTTTATGTTCAAATATCATAATTATATCATATTTCACTAAAGTAATTAAGTCTATATTAACTATTTTCATAACTTTCCACAACCCCTAATATTATATTCTTAACTTCCGGCTAAATAGATGTATAAATTTAAAATCAGTTTTCTGAACATGATTAGTTTATCAGAAGGCGGTAATACTCTTATATAAGAGTTACGAGCAGATTGATTTTAAATAAGATATATGTTAAAGTCATTGTGTATATCTTAAGAAAGGGGCCCTTACATATGTGCGGCTTTTGTGGCTTTATAGATACAGATTTAGATAATAAAGATTTAGTTTTAACAAACATGATGGATAAAATAGCACACCGCGGGCCTGACAGCTCCGGTAAATATATTGATGATTCTATTGGAATGGGCTTTAGGCGTCTCAGTTTTTTAGATCTTGCTGCCGGCGCTCAGCCTCTTTATAATGAAACCGGCCGTTATGTACTTACTTTTAACGGAGAAATTTATAACTTCCAAAGCATTAGAGAAACCCTTATTGCAAGAGGGCACGAATTTAAAACCCATAGTGATTCAGAAGTCCTTATTCATGGTTATGAAGAATATGGCACTTCACTTTTGTCCCATTTAAGAGGAATGTTCGCTTTTGTTATTTGGGACAAAGAGACTCAAACCTTATTTGGGGCAAGAGACTTTTTTGGTATTAAGCCGTTTTATTATACTGTTACAGATAATACTTTTGTATATGCTTCAGAGATCAAATCTCTTCTTCAGCATCCAAATGTAAAAAAAGAACTTAACGAAGAAGCTTTGGAAACCTATTTAACCTTCCAGTATTCTGCTCTTCCTGAAACATTTTTCAAAGGTATTTTCAAACTCCCCCCTGCCCATTACTTTCTCATTAAAGAAGGCAAAATGACTGTGCATCGTTATTGGGAGCCCATCTTTAGTGCAACTGGCGGAAGCCTTGAGGAATATGTTGATAAAATAGATGCGCAAATGAAAGAATCTATAGAAGCACATAAAATCAGTGATGTAGAAGTAGGCTGCTTTTTATCCAGCGGAGTAGATTCAAGTTATGTTGCCAGCTGTTTTAATGGAGATAATACATTTACGGTAGGCTTTGACAATGAAAATTATAATGAAATAAGTTACGCTAAAGAACTTTCAAAAGAGATTAACATTCCTAATAAGCATAAAGTTATTTCTCCAGAAGAGTATTGGGAGGTGCTGCCTAAAGTTCAGTATCATATGGACGAGCCCCTAGCTGACCCTTCAGCCGTCGCTCTCTATTTTGTCAGCGAATTGGCAAGCAAACACGTTAAAGGCGTTTTATCCGGCGAAGGGGCCGATGAACTTTTCGGTGGTTATAATATTTACAAAGAACCAATAGATACTGCCGGCTACCGAAGACTTCCTAAATTCTTTAGAAAGCTTTTAGCACTTGCTGCTTCACTCATTCCTTTTAAATTTAAAGGAAAGAACTTTTTAATGCGTGCCAGTAAAGATATTGAAGAACGGTTTATTGGAAATGCTTTTATGTTTTCTGCAAAAGAGCGCAAAGCATTACTTAAAGCTTCTTCAAATGCACCTGATCCTTTCGAACTTGTAAAACCGCTCTATGATAAAGTGAAAAACCTTGAAGATGTTACTAAAATGCAGTATGTTGATATGCATATGTGGCTGGCAGGAGATATTCTTTTAAAAGCTGATAAAATGAGTATGGCTCATTCTTTAGAACTTCGAGTTCCTTTTCTGGATAAAAAGGTTTTTGAGGTAGCTGCCACCGTTCCTGTTTCTTATAAGGTTAATAAAGAAAATACCAAATACGCCATGCGTCTTGCTGCCAAACGCAACCTGCCACAAGCAGTAGCTAATAAGAAAAAACTAGGGTTTCCGGTTCCAATCAGAGTATGGCTCAAGGAAGAAAAATACTACCATATTGTAAAAGAAACTTTTACAAATACTGCTGCAGACAAATACTTTGACACGCAAAAGCTAGTAAACTTACTCGATCAGCACCGTCAAGGCAAAGCTGATAACAGCCGCAAGATATGGACAATCTTTATGTTTCTTGTATGGCATAAAGTTTATTTTGAATCTTAATGGTTATTTGACCAATAATAAAGAGAGTATGAAAAGCATTTGCTTTCCATACTCTCTTTATTATTGGTCTTTACACCTTTTAATCTTCTCAAGCATTTCTGCTAATTCCTCTAAAGTCGTGTCCTGACGAGATGTTTGATTTAGCTTTACCCCATCTCCATATTTTCTTGGGATAAGATGCAAATGAAAATGAAAGACTGCTTGTCCAGAGGCCTCGCCATTATTCTGAACAATATTAATCCCATCAGCCCCTGTTGCCTTTTTCAAAAGTACAGCTATTTTTTTAGCTAGTGGATAAATACCTGTAGCGATTTCTTCAGACATATCAAATATATCCTGACAATGGGGTTTTGGCAGAATAAGTGCATGTCCTTCTGTTGCCGGAAATCTATCCAAAATCACTTTATAGACTTCATCTTCATATATTGTAAAGGATGGTACATCCCCACTTATAATTTTGCAAAAAATACAGTCTTTATTCATCTTTAGTCCCCTTCGATTTAAAATTTTTATAAGATTTCCTGAAAACTAAAAAAATTTGGGTGTTAACCTGACCTTAAGACAGGTCTCTCTTATACTAGTAATCACTTCACCCCTGTAAAAGCTTGGTCTAGCTTAGGCAAAATGGCAAAATTGCCCTTCACCTTAAGTTTTCCTAGCATAAATGCTTTTTGATAGGTTATTTTCTTAGTAAGAATTTCATTCAGCACTTCATCTGATAACATAAGTTCAACTGTTGGTGCAAGTGATGTATCGTCAATGTATTCACAGTCCCCATTTCTAATAATAATAAATCCTTGTTCATTAGAATTCGTAATGGTATACTTCAATACAAGCTGTAATGCTTTATCATGCTTTGCAACAAAATAATGGGGTATTTGCTGCAATCTCTTAACAGTTATCTGGGCATTCGCATGAACTGAGGGCTTTTTATAAATACCTGAGCTTATAGCGGTAAAGGCTTCCTTTGGAGCATCAATCTCTTCCTCACTTACTTGTTTTTTAAGCAAACTAGCAATTTCTTTTATCGTCTGCTCTTTAGTAGATAAATCTATGAGTGGTTTCGCTACAACCTCTTTTGGCTTTTCTACCCGAGACCCCTCTTTTAAAATATCTACAAAGTTCTTTACCTGAATTTCTGGCGCCGCAGAAACTTCATCTTCTTTTACCTTATTTACCAGCGGAACGTTTTCTGGAGATGAAGCAAAGAAATGAGCGGCCTCACCTGTTTTCAAATAGTGATAAATCTGTCTCTCCGTTGAAGAAATATTAGGCCTACTTTGTTTAATCAGCCTGTAAAAGTCTTCTGCCATACGTTCTAATCTGTTTGAAATATAATTAAAATCAGAGCCTTTATTGAGACATATTTTATATCCTTCTGTTCCCCCAATTATACTCCAGTTTTTTAGAATCTTCTCTGCAGCCTCAACTTCCCCTAACCATTCACTGTATGTAATAGCTAAAATGGGCTTATCAAACTTCTCTGCATCATATACTGTCGCGCAATCAAAAAATGTCTGCATGGCCCCATGCACGGAAAGCATCGGAACATTAGTTACCGCAATTACGCCTTTACTTGAATGAACCATTTCTACAACTTTATCCATTTCTTTCGTCTTTTTTCCATTAAAGTAAGGCAACTTGTTAAGTTCTATCAATTCTATTTCTACATCTAATTCTTTTAAAACTTTTATGATAATGGCTGTACTATCCTTCAAATACTGCGGTGTACACTGAGCAAGCAAAAATGCTATCTTCATTATAGTTATTCCTCCTACATCTAGTAGTTACAACGAAATTCTATGGGCTTCACATCTTTAAATCTAAGTTATTCACGATGATACATGATGTGAAATCACTTGAGAAACAACTTTGCATAGATGAATAACTTAAATATATATGTTGCTTCTCTATAATACATTACATTTACAGAATATTATACAATCATTATACCTAAGTTTATTATTAAAGAAAAGCTTGTACTATAAATAAGTTAAAGCTTCTGGTAAGTAATAGGATTTAATTTCTTCTATTTCCCAATACACATAAAAAAGTTTTCTTTTGATAATAGCATGAATAAGATCACCTTTTTTAAAATATTTATACGTAGGATATTCGAGCAGCAGCTTATACTGTTTATCATTAGAAATCTTTGCAAGAATAACCTGTCCGCCCTCTTTACAGGCCTCTATCTTGAAGACAGCTTGTTCATAGGTAGTAGCCATTTCCACATAATCATTTTTCTTTTTCTTGTTTCTATAATAGCTTAAATCAATGACAAGAGGGTTCGTTCCAATAATCGGATCTTTGGTTATTTTATGAAGCATATTTCGCGCTCTATAAAGCCGCATATACTCTTGTCCATATAAATCAAGTATGGCCGGGGTATCTTTCTTGCTTATTTCACCACTATCTTTCAGGATATACTGATAAATATCCTGAACGGTATAAACCAACTGATAGGCCTGAATTTCACTTAAATACTTTTTATTTTTGGGAATCCAATACAGTAACAGCTTATCAACCTCTATTTCCTGAATGCTCATTATTTCTCCTGCAAGCTGATTACTATATAAGTAATTGGTAAATATCTCTATTCCTAACTTCTGCATTGAATAAACATATGAGTTGCTTTTAACGTGCTTGGTATATTCATTTATCCTTTCTAATAGGTTCATAGAATCCTCCATACATATGATATTTATCATTGGTATTAATATTCTATACAAAATAAGGATAATTTATACCTATATATGGTAATCCAGGTAACCTTTAAATATGTAATAAGATGCTAAAAACAAGCCTATATACATCTCTAAATCGAATCCCCCCCAAATGTAACTTATTTCCATTCTATTGTTGCAAAAGCATAAAAAAAGGGCTCTATATACATAGAGCATTAAGGGATTGATATGTTGTTGTATAAGTTAACATCAACAAGAATATAAGAATAGATATAATATTATCCACACCTATATCCACATATAGAATAACACGATTGTTAATAAGTGTCAAGTACTAAAATCCTGTTTTTATAGTGTTTATATGTTTATAACAAAACCTTATCCACAAATCCACAGGTGTTTATTTTCTATTATCAACAACACTTATCCACATATTGTTATTACTTGTTCTTTTATCTGTTATGTTTTTTCTCTTCTATTAGCTTTCATTTTATAATCACCTTTTTTACGCCTTTTCCCATCAAAATCATCAGTAAGCCAATATCATTTTTTGTCGAAATTCGTTGAAATAATGCTTTTCTAATGATATGATACCTATAAGAACATCTATATTCTCATTACATAGGAGGCTGTACACGTGAAGAGTTTAAAACTTAAAATGGTTATAAAAATTATTCCACTGACATTGCTACTAATGATACTAACTTCTTTTGTATCCTATAACTTTGCAAAAAATACAATCTTTAATTTATCTTCCAATCTACTAGAACAAACTTCACTGACATACAGTAGTGAAATTAATGGCTGGTTAGGTAATCAGTTAACCATTATCGAAAGTACAAAAGAAGCTATTGAAAAAAACAATTTATCTTCAGAAACAGAATTAAGCTACCTATCTGATATGGTAAAAAAATATGAAAGCATCTCTGATTTATACATAGGTACAACTGAAGGTGAAATGATTGATGGCTCCGGTTGGGTTCCTGATAGTGATTATGATCCTCGCAAAAGGCCTTGGTATGATCTTGGTATTAACAGTACATCCATCCAGTTTACCGAGCCATATCTTGATGTTATAACGAACGAGATGGTTGTAAGTGCAGCCATGCAAATGAAAAAAGCTGCTGGCCAAACACGCGGTGTCTTTTCAGGAGACATTCTTCTTGGAACCATTGCAGATATCGTAACACAGATAAAGGTTGGTGAAAATGGCTATGCTTATCTTATTAATAACAGCGACTTCAATATTATAGCCCATCCCGATCAAGCAATGATCATGCAAAAGCTAACAGACATTCAAGAAGGAAAACTAGCTCACCTTGCACAGCTATTAGGTGATTCTTCCCAAGGAAAATTCTCTTACACACTAAGCGGCCATAAATATATTGTAAGTTATAATCGCATACCTTCTGCTAACTGGACACTGCTAGTCATTGCTCCTGAGAAGGAAGTTTTAAATTTACTAAATGATTATAAAAGCATAACAATGCTTATCATTCTGATTTCAATTATTCTTATAGGCATTGCCATAGAGCGTATTATCCATTACATTGTCAAACCTATCCGTGAAATGTCTCAGTCTATCGACTTATTAGCCGAAGGGAACTTATGTGTTGGCGTTAAAGTTAAAGGCAAAGATGAAATTGCCAAAATGGGTGAGGCGACCACTAAATTAATCACTTCACTCAGTACCATCATCGGAAATATTATAGAAACTTCAAATCACTTAAATAATACAGCTGAAAGCACTACTGCCGCTTCCAAACACATGCACGACTCTTCACTAACACAGTCTACCTCAATGACTGAGATGGCAAAAACAGTGGAAGAGCTTGCCCTCTCTATAGGCGAAGTAGCCGGCGGCGCAAACAACTTAGCTTCTACTGTCAGCGCAACATGGCATAAAGGAAATGATGCCAAAACAAAGGTTCTAGAAACTCAGACTATATCTGAAAATGGTAAAAATGATATGCTTCAGATCACTCATGAAATGAGTATTATTAAAAACTCAATACAAGAATTATCTGTTTCTGTAGCTGAAGCTGAGAAAAACACTTCTCAGATCAATGCAATCATTAACGTTATTGAAGGAATAGCAAAACAAACCAATCTCCTTGCCCTTAATGCAGCTATTGAAGCAGCAAGGGCTGGGGAAGCTGGCAAAGGCTTTGCTGTTGTTGCAGATGAAATTAGAAAATTAGCTGAAAGTTCTACCCAAGCCACTCAAAATATCAGTACGCTCATCTATGAGGTTGATGAAGTGATCCAAGGCGTACTCACTAAAACCAATACTAACGTAGACCAAATTAACAGCAGTGCCTCTCTTATAGATCATGCTGGGGAAACGTTTGATAATATCTATACTTCTGTACAGGAAACAAACAGCTTGATCCAAAACATATTAGAAAGTATAGACTCCATCAATGCCGTAGCCCAAGATGTAGCAAGCATCACTGAAGAACAGGCTGCTGCTTCTGAAGAAATACTCGCAACTGCTGAAAACGTTGATCAACTCTCTAAAGATGTTGCTTCTGGCAGCAAGGAAGTAACCCTTAGCGCGGCTACATTAGAAACTATATCAAAAGAGCTGAGCCATATTGTCTCAACTTTTAAGCTTTAATCTTAAATACTAATCTTTTTTAAATAAATAATCCTAAGAACGAAGGCCCTTCATATTAAATTCGAAGGGCCTTCGTTCTATATTTTATATTTCAGAGCTCATCTTTAATAACCTGAAATATAATCTAAACACTATATTTTTAATTTCTTTGGATATAAGATGTATTTCTTAAGAAATTTGTAAGAAATATACTTGGAGTTTTTTAAAAATTGTATGATAATATAATACTTAGATATCTAATAAAAACATATAGGAGTTAAATAATGTATACATACAATATCCTCATTGCAGAAGATGAAAAAGAAATTGCTGATGCAATAGAAATTTACCTTCGCAATCAAAATTATAATGTTTTCAAGGCCTATGATGGCTTAACTGCGTTAGAAATCTTTAACAAAGAAACTATCGATCTTATTCTAATGGATATCATGATGCCTAAGTTAAATGGTATGGAGGCCACTCTCAAAATACGCAAAACAAGCATCGTCCCCATTATTATGCTGTCTGCTAAATCAGAAGACATAGATAAAGTATTAGGCCTTAACTTAGGTGCAGATGATTATATTACCAAACCCTTTAACCCCATAGAACTCCTTGCCCGAGTAAACTCTAATCTTCGCCGCTTCACAAATTATACCCATTGTAATACTATGAAAAAAAATATCATTCAAGCAGGTGGTATTACACTTAACGATGAAACTAAAGAGGTAATGGCAGATGATGAACCTATTAAACTAACTCCACTAGAATATAAAATTCTTTATTTGCTCATGGGTAACCCAGGAAAGGTTTTTTCAATAGAGGAGATTTATGAAAAGGTTTGGAATGAACCAGCTTATAATACCGACACCGTTACAGTCCATATACGCAGAATACGTGAAAAAATTGAAATTAATCCTAAAGAACCAAAATACTTAAAGGTGGTGTGGGGAATTGGCTATAAATTTGAAACTCAAATCAAAAAATAAGCAAATGCACTTAACTGAATTAGTAACATCTTCAAATGATACTAAAATACTGGATACCCCGAATAAAAAACTGTACTCTTCTGTGCCGCTGCTTGTTCTGTTTCTTATTATCTCGGTATTCGCTGTATTAATTTACAAGCCTGTTATAAGCCAAACAGCTTCTTATTCTAAGGCTTTAAACACTTATCTAAAAAGTGATGACTTTATCTATACCCTTGCAGATGTCACAACTTATTTGAAACATAATGAAATGCTAAGTGGCAACAGCTTTAAACGCAATTATTCATCACTGGATAATTTAAAATATTATATGATAGACACTACTTCAAATAAAAGTATAAGCAATATTTCTAATCTCTCTGATCAGATTTTAAAAGACTACATGGCAGACAGCAGATTTTATCTGCATATTAGTTTTGATAAAAACGGCAATATGAAGGTTCACGAAATATCTGACAGACTTTTTAGCTTTAATACTTTATCACAAGCTTTCAATAGATATCAGGTCATTCATAATGCCTATCATTTTAATTTAGATATTATCTATATTGTTCCTGCTGAATTAACTGACAGCCATGATTTTATTACCCGTGGTACTGAAAAGTTAATCGAACTTCAATACATAATTATATTTATTATTATAGCTCTTCTTGGTATTTTGATAGTAGGTGCTATGGCAGTTTGTATTCCCTACACTTATCAAAGGCAGCTGAAGGTTTTGCACTTTATTAATAAACTCTTTTTTGAGCTTAAAGTGTTTGCTTTATTAGGATTTATGACTATTAGTATTCATCTGTCCGAGCGAATACTGAGTTACTACAGCCTGAGCCAGCTTATAAATATCATTCATACCCGTCATCCTAACTTTTATATTATCAGTACTTCAATGCTTTTCTTAATCTATCTACTCACTTACCTGACTGTAACTTACATCAAATCTATTTGTTACGAAGGATTTAAAAATAGATTTTTAAAAGATATTCTTTGTATTAGAATACTTTATTATTTACTCAAAAAAATAAGATGCTTATTTATAAAACTAATCTCTATCGACTTTTCCCAAAATCATCTAAAGCAGCTTGCCTTAATTCTTTTAGTTAACTTCTTTATCTTGTTTTTAATTGGTATCAGCTGGCCTTTTGGCCTTAGTTTAGCTATAGCTTATTCCTTTATATTATATCATTTGCTTTCTAAAATACTAAGTAATATCAAGATCCTTGCCGAGTCAAGTAACGTATTGGCTTCCGGTTCCTTCAATTTTAACCTCAGTGAAAATCTTGGTATTTTAAATCCTATAGCTGTTAATCTTAATAATATTAAAGAGGGCTTCAAAGTGGCTGTAGAACAGGAGACTCGAAGTCAAAATATGAAATCTGAACTTATCTCTAGTGTATCTCATGATCTTAAAACGCCGCTTACTTCTATTCTTGCCTATATTGATCTTCTTAAAAACGAAAATCCTGAAGCAGATAATTGGCCAAAATACATTCATATATTGGAACAAAAATCCCAAAGACTTAAAGTACTCATCGAGGACCTCTTTGAAATAAGCAGGGCAGTCAGCGGGAATATAGAACTCCATCCTGAACCCATAGACATTATCTCACTGCTTAAACAAGCTTTAGGCGAACTGGAAGAAAAAATACAAACAAGTGGTCTCCAGCTGCGTACCAAATGGCCTGACTACAAAATCTCATGTTATTTGGACGGTCAAAAAACATATCGCATTTTTGAAAATCTTATTAGTAACATTTCTAAATACGCTCTGCCTCATTCAAGGGTATATATTGATTTATTGGATGAATCCCAAAATATACTCATTATTCTAAAAAACATTTCTGCTTATGAGATGAACTTTGATGCTGATGAAATAACTGACCGCTTCACGCGAGGTGATAGAGCCCGCCATACGGAGGGTTCTGGCCTCGGACTTGCCATAGCTAAAAGTCTTACAGAACTACAGGACGGCTCACTAATTGTTTATGTAGATGGTGACCTCTTTAAAGTTACTGTATCATTCCCTAAAATTAACTGCATCGAATTAAAAAGCTGATAGTATAGGCATAAACAGCAATAAGCTATATGTAGGCCGCAAAAGCCTATTCCCGTGCTGATAAAATAGTCTTTCTAAATTCTCAAAAAAATGTATGTAATACTATGCATATTTGCAATAGGAAAATTGAGTCCCTTACCAGCAAGACGAACTTTGCTGTCTCAAAATTTAAGAGGAAGTCTCTAAACCGAGACTCCTCTTTTCTAATTAAACAATTGCACCAACAATATAAAGCATAGCGACTCCTGGTATGCCCAAAATACCTGAGCATATAAGACTCATCCCATTGATCCCTACCGCATATTGCGGCATCACACCGTTAAGGCAGTATATAATAATGCCTCCTACTACCATTCTTGTCAGAGCCTCTATACACTTTTCTTTAAATAATACCCATGCAAGTATGACAAAGCAAATACCTATACTGATTAAAATTGCAGGATGAATACCAAGCACTCTAATCCCCTCCATGTTCTTGACTTCAGCTTTAAACAGCCTGTCTACTATATGGATATGCATGTCTCGTTTTATAAATGACCTTTTATTACAATATAAACAGCATTTTTAGTATCCGTACTTCTTTATCTTCCCCAATCTAATTTAATTTTTATAATAAATTTGCTTCAGCTTTTTAATTAAATAACTGTGTTTTACTTCATGAGCTTTGTAATAATACGTATAGTAATCTACAAGTTCAGCTTCTGTGGCATCTGAAAAACTGTTTAGGGCTGCAGCCATTTCTTCCTGAACCTTAGTTACTTCCTTGGCTAATAACTTTTTTTCCCGTTCTAATATAACATTCTTCTTTTTTCTTTTCATCTATATCCCTCCTTAACTAGGAGCAATAGGGCACGCTCCTATCTTTAATAGGAGTATGCCCTAAACTCAATACGCTTTATACAGTTAATATAAAACTTTATCCTGTAAGAAAAGATGAAAAAAAGCATCCTATAGTCCATATAGAATGCCTTTGATAGTTAACTTAACGCTGCAATAGCTGCAATATTTGCTGCGGTCTTTGATTAGCTTGTGCAAGCATAGCCGTAGCTGCCTGCGAAAGAATATTCTGCTGTGTATAAGTTGCCATTTCAAGTGCCATATCAGCATCTTGAATGCGAGAAAGTGCTGCCGTAATATTTTCTTCACTAACACCTAGGTTACTCACAGTATGTTCAAGTCTATTTTGGTATGCGCCTAACCTCCCTCTAATTTTAGAAGCAGCCTCTATCGCCTTATCAATTTTAATTAAAGCTTTATTTGCGCTTGCATTGCTGCTTAGGTCAAGCAAACTTTCATTATTAACATTAGGCATGGGGAGAAGTACAGAACTTCCTGAGCTTGCTGCAAGTATTGTTGTACCTGGAGCAGGTGCTGCATTAAAGGTGACTGGATCTTTCCCCGTTCTAAAAGCGAGTTTTTCTCCTCCATGCACGGAGATACCATTAACAGTTACTAAACTAGCTGGTGGAAGCTTAATGACTGCCAGCGTATCTGGCGGTACATTTACCTCTGTAGGCGGGTTTATTGATGTAATAGTAGTAATCGTTCCATTAACATTAACAGTTGTCCCGATGGGCAAAGCATTCATTGAGATAGCCGCAGTTTCTGTTCCTATCCCATAAATACAAGATAACACATCATCTAGATTCATATCTGACCCTGAAATTTTCATAGCTTGATTTTCATTTGCACCTACTTGAAGCATAAAATCATTATGGGAGCCATTAAGAACTTTCTTCTGGTTAAACTCTGTCCTGTCCTGGATGGCAATAATCTCATTCTGCATCTGAAGTATTTCATCTTGTATCGCTAATTTATCTGCTTCATTATACGTCCCATTTGCACCCTGAACAGTTAATTCTCTCATTCTTTGAAGCATAGCATGCACTTCATTATAAGCTCCTTCTGCTGTTTGGATCATAGAAATACCATCCATAGCATTTCTATTTGCCTGTTTTAAGCCACGCACTTGTGTATCCATTTTTTGGCTGATAGCAAGTCCCGCAGAATCATCTGCTGCGGAGTTGATTCTAAGTCCTGATGATAATCTAAGCATAGTCTTGCTGCTCTTATCATTTACCTTATTAAGCTGATTTAATGTTCTAAGTGCTGGTATGTTATGATTTATTTTCATTTGACAGCCATCTCCTCTATCTCACTATTAGGCTTTAAAGCCTCTGTTTTTATCACCGATTCTCATTTCGTTTAAATCACCTTTTCCATAAGTAAACCCCGCATAAATTTGCTCTGCATTTTGTATGCTTGGAGGTGCCTGTTCTTCTTCCTTGGATACTTCCAAAAAGCCTTTGTAGATAATATCAATTATTTGATAAATATGTTTAATTTTATCATCTGAAACTTGACTCTCCATCAAAACTCCTTGTATATAAACATAAAGTCTAAACAGTTCATGGGAAAGCGGTACTTCGAAATCAAGATCTTCAGTTAATGTCTTAATAATCTCACCAGCTTTTTGCAGGTGTTCATCTCGTTTTTCTTCTGCTTTTTTAAGCGCTTCTTCGATATGATACAGAAACATCTCATAGGTAATACAAAGCAGCTGGCCTCTTGTAGCATTAGCTATTGCGGATACCGTTACCATCTTTTTCACTCCCGTCTAATTTCTCAAAATAGGTGACAAACTGCTTCACTATATTTAATATATCGTCTTGTTTCGTTTTTTCATTAGGCTCTTTCTTCTCATTCTGCATGATCCGCTTCCTCCTCTAGACCATTTCTTCAAAGTCACTTTCTCCCCTCTTAATAAGGGATGGGCGGTTGTTTCTATCATCATTATTTTCGAAAGCTTCATAATAACTGGCTTTTACAGTGTAACCAATCTGTTCTAAGAGCTGATCTAAAAATTGACTCTCTTCTTGGAGTTTCCCAGTTGCTTCTCTGTTTTCCCCTTGGATTTTATAACTCACATGATCTTCTTTAAACTGAATATAAGCTGTAATCATTCCTAAGTGTGACGTATCATAGGTAATGATCGCTGTCGTCGAGCCATCACTTTCTGTTTCCTTATTGCGTTTTTGGTTAAAATAAAGATGCACCATTTTCTCTTCACCTTGTATCATAAAAGGGATCTGATAAACCCCGTCTTTTTGTGATAGTTCTTTTTGCAGGTGTATAACTTCCTCAATTTGTTTATAGGTCCTATACTCCAGCATATTGCCTTTTTCAAGAGCTGCTTCCTTGTGTTTAGCAGCTTCTTCTTCCTGCTGGCTAAGTTCTTCTCTTAGTTCTTCAAAAGACTCTGGAAAACTTTCTCTAAGCAGACCGGCATCGTTTAAAAGTTCTTTATATAACTCAGGATTTTTAACCATCTTATCTACATAATAAATATTGGATACAGTAGGTGCTATTCCCTCCCTAAGCATATAACTGACTACCTTAGGATCAACCCTTTTGACAGCCTCAAGCTTTTCCAAAAAACTTTTAGGCAGTGTTGCCATTCCCTCGAATTTCCCTAGTTCTTTTTTAAACTGTTCTTTAATGATTGGGTATAATAACGCATTTATCTTTTTTAATTTGTCAACATTTGCGTCTGTTACCGGCAGTTCCATCTGCTCCAACATTTTGATAATATCAATACCTTTACTGATTTGTTCCTTGCTTTCTTCTATCATCATCTTCGCCGTCTCAGCTGTTAGTTTAAGTTCTTTAATTTCACCGAACTGGTTATCAACTGCAGCTTCAATAACACCTTGACTGCCTGCATATTTAGCTGCTTCCTGCAGCTTTTCTATCGTAAGGGGCAGATTATTCTTTAAAAGATATCCTACAACCTCTTCTTTATTTTGATCAACTGACTGTATAATGCGATAAAAACCGATTAAGGCTTCTTTTTGATCACTATTAATCATCCCTCGCTCTGACAGGGCAACGATAGCTTCTGCTATGTCCTCTTTCAGCTGATCAATCTGTTCTCCCGAAATCCATGTAAGCAGCATATCTATTGAGGCGTGATAGGGGTTTAATCCTTCTTTAATCAGCATAGCTGTTTTAGCCGGAGTCATTTCTTCAATAAATGTGTTCATCTTTATCATGATATCTTGGGCGCGTGTAAGGTTATCCCTATTTACTTCCATACTATTTGTAATAAGTGCTTTAGCTGCCTGAATCATTTCTGGTGTCGCCTTTACCCCTAGGCTCGTCAAAAGTCCCTCAATCTGATTTTCAACGGTTTTAATATTTTCACCAAATCTTTGTTCTACCGGTGTTTCATTTTGCCCATACTTCATTAGTGCCTGGTGGATTTCCTGAAGCTGAATCTGTTCGTTTCTGAGTTCAAGTTCCAGCGTTACTTCTCGATGTTCAAAGATTTCCTGTCTTACCTGGATCACATTCCTGATAATCTCTGCATTTTCATCTGAGAGCGGAATATCTGCCTCTTTTACTGCCTGCAGAATCTTTTCATTTTCCATTCTATTTAAAGTTTCAGCAACCTCACTGAGCTGTGAGCTTTCAAGCGGCATTTTTTCACTCATTTTCTGAGCTGCTTCTGTCGTAAGTTTAGCCCTAATATGATGAATCTGTTCTTTAACAGCTTCAATACTTCTTTTTTGTCCTTCAGTAAAATGAAGTGCCTTGTTACGTTTTAAAGCCAAGTCAGTATTCTTAAAAAGCGTCGCCTTTAACTGATTGATTGTAATTTCTTCTCCGCTTGAGATAAGCTCCTCAATATCAGCATCTTCTACTTTTCCCAACGCTCCCTTAATATCTTTAATATCTTTATCACTGTAAAGAAGATGATCATCTTCTATAAGAGGTCTTTCTCCTGCTTCCTTCCCTAGCGCTAAATCTTCCTGCGCTTTCTGCAGTTCTTCCTGCTGATCCAGGCTCTCTACAGCTGCTTTTATATTCTGAAGTTTAGCCACATCATGACGGTTGATAGCTAAGCCATACTCTGCCAGCTTACCTGCTGCCCACATATTACCCTGAGTATTTGTAAGTCCATTCATTTCAAGCACTTTGGCTATGTCCTTATCGCTATGCATAAGGCTTGTCTTTTGAAAGTTCCCCTTAAAGTTGCTTTGATATAGACTATTGATCGTAATAGGCTGCGCTGAATAAAGGGAATTTAAATACATCGTATCACTTTGTTTTTTTATAACCCCTATCTTTTCACCTATTTGAGCTGTTTTGGATGTATCAAAAGCTTGACTTAAAAAGCTTAACGAACTTACAACACTGCTATAATAATTCACATCTTCTATGTATAAACGCTCAAGGTCATATCCATTTTTTCTAAGCTTATAGATATCTTCTTCTTTGATATCAAACTTAATTTTAAGTTCGTCTACCAGCCCTTTATCTACAGATTCCAGATCGTTTTCTGAGTATACATATTCTCCAAGATTCTTTAATATTTCCTGAATATCGAAAGATTGAGTCGTCTCTTCGTTTTTATACTGATGCACATCATTGCTGTTTGTTATAATATTATAGGATTCATAGCTAACCGACTTTATGCCTTCTATCATTTCATCACCTCATCGAATCTCTTAGTATATTTATCGGCACTCCTCTGGCAAACCTTTATGAACTTTTCACCGTTCCTATTGCTAAAATAATGAAAAAGCTTTGGGCTGACTGAGAGTCGCAAAGCTTTTTTACTATACTCTTTATATGCTTTTATTGTAATACTTCTCTTTGTTATAGTTTACTCACTTATAAGTGCCAGCTCCGCCATGACATTTAGCTTAAGGTCTCTTCCGCTGACATTTTCATAATTTGGAATAGTACCAAGCCTCCATAATGAGATTTGATGTATGCCAAACAATTTAGCCAAATCAATTTTAGCTGTTACACTTTGGGCATTCTCATACCAAATAACATTTTTAACCCCTCCCTCATAATAGATGGCGTAAGGATTTTGATAAATATTCGAATAAGCAATCTGCGTTCCCTTATCTTGAAGTCTTTTGAAAATCTTATCATAAGACGGTGTAAAGGGTACTCTGCTTATTATCCTGTTCTCTTTAACTTGCCACTGGGTACTGGCAAAAGATATTTGAAGCATGACTTTATCTGGATTCATGCCTGACTCTGCATCTGTTATCTCTTTTAAGGCTCTATAAACAGCGTCTATTGGCGTGACTGGCGTGACTGTTAACCCCGCCTGCATCTCAGCGTCCGTTAAAGCTTTTGGAGCATAATCATGGGCCATTAAAATAACTCTGTCAGCAATCTGCCCTATTGTTTTATAATCATAACCTTTGTAATAATCTCCTGGCTGCAAGGCAACATTTAATTTCATACTCTTTTTATCAAGCTCCGCCTTTAATTCTTTAAGAAAAGTATTAAAACCTTCTTTAAGTGAAGCGTCATAGAAGTTTTCAAAATCTATGGTTATACCGTCAAAACGATTAATCTTCCCGTTTTCAGCAGTCTCATCCGCCTGAGCAAGCAGATCATCAATTAACTGTTTTCTTATTTCCTTGCTGTCAAAAATATAGGCCGCCAGTGTAACGGATTTCCCACTTTCTGATGTGCCAATCGGCTTATTATTCAGATACACCATAAAATAAACATCTGCCTGCTCCAATCGTGCCAGGCTAAGGGGTACTTCAAATCCTAATGGTCTATTAAAGTCATTGTTATTTTTTGATGAAGTATTCACACTTATCTTCTGAGTTTTACTATCATATTCTACCTGACTCCAGCCAAAGCTTACTGATGTTAGATTTTGAATAACTGTCATCTGATCACTTGACCTAATCGCATAACTGCTGTGCATCTCACTTATAGGCGCACCCAGCCTGTCATATAGACGTTTTATAATGGTCAAAACTTCACTGGCTTTAAGTTTTTTATCTGGATTAAAAGAACTAGTGCTTTCTCCTGTTATTAATTTTAAATCTTTCATAATTATAACCGCGCCAACATTGCGGCTGACATCCTTAAATGGTTTTGGGGCATTTTTCATCTGAGCTGCGATCCCTTCATATCCAAGAATGTTGATGAGCATTAGGGCCAATTCTTCTCTGGTAATCAGATCTTCTGGTCTTGCAGTAAGTTCCGATTTAGTAATTGGTTTTCCTATTGTTTCTTCCAGCAGTTTTCTGCCTTCTTCTCTTGTAACAAAAGCATCTGCTTTTTTAGAATGACTCCATCTATTTATGCCGCTGCTGTTAAGTGGTGCTGCTTGAACTTGAATGCTCATTAGAGCACATAGTATCCCTATCATTATCCTTCGGCCAATCATATTTCTCTTCTCCTTTAATAAAATTGAAGACATTTCCATAACCTCAGTATAGCTTAATGGATATTTTTGTCAATTCCCCTCTTTGAGTAAAGGTACCCCAGCCTTATAACCTTCTCCAAGCTTTTCATTTAGCGACCAATATTCTCTTACAGTTGTACAGTAAACTAATGGATCAACTTTCTTAATATCAATTTTTCCTTTTTCATCTAATTTATCTTGGTCAATGATAACATCTTCAATTGCCATAATATACATGACCATCTCTTGAAATTCTATTTCCTTAACAACCCTTCCAACGTAGTGAAAAGGACTCTCTTTAATAATGGGTGCCTGCTGATCCGCTGTCTTTTCTAAAGTCAAATGGGCTGTTTTTATTTTATCCTTGTTTTTTCCACTTACAAGGCCGCAGTAATCAGCCACTTCCATTTGCGCCGCTGAAGCTATATTAATTGAAACCTGTTTATGCTCTTTTAAAAGTCCTGTAGAATATCTGGATTTACTAATTGTAAACGAAAGCATTGGAGGCGCACAATTAACAAGTCCTAATAAAGCTGCTGTTACAATATTATACTGATTCTCCTCACCTATAACAATCATGGCAATAGGCCCTGGAAAAAAGATATCCGCTGCCCCTAAACTTTTTTTGGCTTCTACTCTGCTCATTTAATCTCCCCCTATATTATAGTGAAACTAGGCGTTTGCAAAACGCCGTAACCCGTGTAATCACGGGATATTTTTTTCTTCAAAATAGAATAACTCCCCTCGGTTTTGTGGCAAACTTGATTTGTCCAGAAAGAAATCCGCCAAAAATTGAAAGGAGTTACCTCTATATGATACCCCAAAAACAGCTTTCTCTAGCAGAAATCTATGAAGATTGTAAAGTTTATTTTGATACGGACAAACCAAAATTTCTTTCCTTATTGGAAAATACCATTAACCTGGATGAATTAATTCCTCTTTCTTTTGTAAATCACTTTTATTCATCAACTGGTAGGCCACGCAAGTATTCTCTGAAAGCAATGCTTTGGGCACTTATTATTCAGCGAATCTTTTCTATCCCTACTGATACTTTACTTATTCATTTTTTGCAGTATTCTAAGGAACTTCGAGATTTTTGTGGTTTTACTAAAGTGCCTGATCCCGCTAAATTTACACACTTTAAACAAGACTTCCTACAGGATTTACAATCTTTATTCCATCATCTTGTCGACTTAACAGAACCAATATGCCAAAGTATTGATGCTTCTAGAGCTTCAATGACTATTTTTGATACTTCTGGTATCGAAGCCTCCGTGACTGAAAATAATCCTAAGTATGCAACTAAGATTGTTAAACAGCTTAAAACTTATAAGAAAGCAGCTGGGCTTGATGGTTCTTATGACCCTTATAAAGCAGCATATAGTTCAATGCCTTCTCATGCCTCTTCTAACAAAGACATCAAACAGCTCTATATCAATGGGCACTTTTGCTATGTCTATAAGTTTGGAATCATTACAAATGGCTTAGGGATCGTTCGGGTTATTTCTTTCTATAACAAAACTTTTTCAGAAGCCCATCCTGAGATTTATATAGAGAAAAAGTCTGACTCACCTGATGAAGATAAATCACTTCATGATTCAAAAGCATTGATTCCTGTACTTATAGATTTTTTCAAAAATCATCCACTTATTAATCCTAATATGTTTCTTGGGGATGCAGCTTTTGATACTTTAGCTATATATAAAAACCTTCTACAAGACTTACACTTTGAAAAGGTTTATATCCCTTTAAACAATCGTTCAAAACTGGTGAATAATGAGTGTACCATTAATGAAGATGGTATTCCCTGTTGCCCTAATAACAAGTCCCTTTTAATGAAGTATGAGGGTAAAGAAAAACTTAAAACTGGTCCTATGCGTTATAAGTTTGTTTGCCCTAAAATGAAGTGGATTACCGTTTCTAAAGGAAAATCTAAACGTAAAACCTTCTGCGAAAAGCCATGTACATCCGCCGAATCTGGTAGAATGTTCTATATCTATCCTGAAAAAGACCTTCGTGCGTACCCAGGTGTATTACGTGGCACAGATGAATGGGAACAAACCTACAAAATACGTTCAGTTGTTGAGCAAAGCATCAATCACTTTAAAACAAGTTTTTGCATCGCTGGACGCAGGACTCAAAACGAGCAAACACTCCATGCCGATTTACTCCTATCTGGTATTACTCAACTTTGTACAGTACTTCTTGCTGACAAAATCCAGCAACATCAATATATCAGAAGCTTAAAACCACTCATTGCTTAATAAGTTTTTGATTAACCCACAAAAAGGTCAAATGCTTAAATTTTAGTCTCAGTTTTGATATAATTAAAGAAAAATTGTGAAGAGGGATCTATTATGTTTCGTAAAAATGATATGCAGCAACTTAATCTAGATGATAAGCTATTGGCTATGCCTAAATATCTTCGCAAAAACTTAGAAAAGAGTTGGGCTGCCCCCTTTCACAAATATGTTTTTTCAAAAATAAATGAACAACGTTTTGAAGTACTCTACAGTGGCGTTGTTTCAAGACCCAATGCTCCAGTTAACGTTTTAGTAGGACTTCTTATACTTAAAGAAAATTTTGGTCTTCCAGATGAAGATGTTGTAGGTTCTTTGCATTTTGATATGAGATTTCAGTATGCATTAGGAACCACCAGCTATGAAAAGCAACCTATTTCCATTAATACTCTCTATAACTTTAGGACGAGAGTACTTGAATATGAAAAACTAACTGGGCGCGACTTAATTAAAGAAGAAATTGAATCCTTAGCTGTTTCTTTACAAGAAGAAATGAAGATAGATGGCAAAATACTGCGTATGGATTCAATGATGATAAGCTCTTCTTGTAAAAAACTATCTCGTATTGAATTAGTCTATACAGTAAACTTAAAGATGATAAAAGCTCTTAACAAAATAAACCCACTTCTTATCCCTATGGAATTGCAGTGTTACTTAGAAGATGGTCATAAGAATGAAACCATTTATAGAACGAGGGATAAAGAGGCTGCTAGTAAGTTAGAATGGCTGTTAGGCCACTCACTTTTACTTGAGCAAACTTGCTTAAGTCAAAGTGAAGAAATCACTCAAAGTGAAGCTTTTGAGTTATTAGGCAGACTTTTGGATGAGCAAATACAGCAAGATGAAAAAGGACAAACCGTACCTAAAGATGGTAAAGAGATTCATTCAAAAATATTACAAAACCCTAGCGATCCTGATGCAACCTATCGCGAAAAATATACTGGGCATGTTGGTTATGTTGCAAATTTAGTAGAAAGTTTTAATGACACAGCTGGTATCATCACTCATTATAATTTAAAGCAAAATACATATTCAGACATCCAGTTCTGTGAGGATTTGATAGATGAATTAGGGCAAGTACAAGGTATTAATGTATTAACTGATGGAGCTTATTATTCTTATGAGTTAGATCAAAAAGCAAAAAGACAAGGTATTGAATTAAAACCTGGACAGCTAGTAGGCAAAGCACCTTCAAAAGAAAAACTTCCTTATGCAGCTTTTGAAATTAATCAAGATACAAACAAGATTACATCTTGCCCTAATAATGAAAAACCACTAATGAGTTATTATAGCAGCGGTAGTCATACAGCTAAATTTAAAACCGAACAATGTGAGAACTGTCCTTTATTTACACAATGTCATACTAAAAGAGATAAGAAGGGCTATAGTGTAAAATTCAGCAATAAAAGCTATGAACTAAGTAAGATGCGTGAAATACTAAATACAAAAGAATATATACAGCTAACTAACAAAAGGGCTGGTGTAGAAGGCATACCTTCCGTAATTAGAAGGAAATATCAAGTAGATGCCATGCCGGTTCGTGGACTTTTGCGCTCAAAAATATGGTTTGGCTTCAAAATTGGAGCTTATAACTTCAATAAACTACTAAGATACCTAAAGAAAACAAGTATTTTGGTCTCCATTTGTATAATTATCAATGCCATATATATAATTATTGGTAATTATATACATAGGCAGGAGTTTTTCATTAAAGCGCATCAAAAGAGAATTTCAAAAGTGCCTGTTTTTGGGGTCTAATCA
>CALJNR010000005.1 GCA_937981575.1 uncultured Clostridia bacterium
GTTGTGCCAGTCAGTGATAAAGATGAATGGATTACTAAAATTAAAAGAGGACTTGAAAAGAAGGTGATACGTTATTATGAAAGAAAATATAAACCAAGTAACAGGTAGCCATGTGGTATGCGGCGTTATAGGTGATCCTATCAGTCATACCTTATCGCCGCTTATTCATAATGAAATTTCAAAAGCGATGGGTATAAAAAGTATTTATGTTCCATTTCATGTGCTGACAAACAGCCTTGAAGAAGCCATAAAAGGGGCCTATGCTTTAGGCATCAAGGGGCTTAACGTCACGATGCCCCATAAGCAGGAGCTGTTTAAATATATAACAGCTTTGGATGAATCCGCTAAGATGATAGGAGCGATTAATACCCTGATCTATGAGGATGGCGGGTATTGCGGATATAATACAGATTATACAGGGCTTTATAGGTCACTTAAGGAACAAGGCATTGAATGGAAAGGGAAAAATGTGGCAATTATAGGTAGTGGGGGGGCAGCTTATGCAGCCTATGCAGCCGCAGCCAAGGAAGCTGGCGGCATTTATCTTTTTAACCGAACGCCTAAAAAAGCTGAGCAGCTTAAAGAACATATGAACGCATATTTTGACGTTCCTGCTTTTGTCTATGAATACCCTGAGGATTGCCCAGAAAGTTTTGATTTAGTTATTCAAACTACAGGCGTCGGCATGGGAGAGCTTGCAGGTGAAATACCTAAAGGCACGGCATATCTTTTAAAAGAAGCAACGGCGGCAGTAGATCTTATTTACCATCCTAAAGAGACAGCTTTTTTAAACTTAGCTAAAGGAAAAGGATGTAAATGCCTTAATGGTTTTGGCATGCTGTTTTATCAGGCTGCTGAAGCATTTGGCCTGATGCACCATATAAGCTGCGATGGCGCGGAAATCTTAAATATAAAAAGAGAACTTTCAAAAAATGTGGAGGTTTAATGAATCAAAAAGGATTTTCAGTACTGGAAGTTGTTCTTGTAATGCTTCTTATTGGTATAGGCGGGGCCTGTGCCAGCCCAAAAACGCAGCAGGTAGAGGAAATACGCTTTAGAGCCTTAGCCAGGCAGGTAGAAAAAGGTATTATCAGCGCTCAATATATGGCTATTTCTACAGGGAGAGAGTATAATATTCTTTGTACTGAAAAAGCTGTATATGTTAGGCCAGGTTTTCAAAAAGCAATTTATAAGTTTGATATGGGCAGGCATGTGACTATTCCAAGAAATATTACAGGCAAGAAGATTAGCTTTAATGGGTCGATGGCCCCTTCAAAAGGAGGAACGATCGAACTTGTTAATGCATCCCTTCGTAAGCGGGCACGGATTACAGTAAGAATAGCAACAGGCAAAACAACTATTTATTATGAAAAGTATTGAATAGACCTAGAGCACTAAGCAAACATACAGCTTAAAAATATAAAATGACGATAAAGAGGGTAATGATGGAAAGCAGTATTTATTTGATAGGATTTATGGGCAGCGGAAAGTCTACAATCGGTCAAGATGTTGCCAAAATACTCGATTATCAGTGGGTCGATCTCGATCACTATATTGAAGAGAATGAAAAAGCTTCAATTAAAGTATTATTTGAGCAATATGGAGAAGACTATTTTAGGACACTTGAAGCTAAGACTCTAAAATCACTTATTACAGAGAAAAAATGGGTGGTTTCAACAGGTGGCGGCGTTATCGTCAGGCCGGAAAACATAGAGCTTTTGAAATCACAAAATACTTTCTATCTTAAATGGGATTTTGATACGCTTTATAAGCGAATTGCCGGGGATAGAGCAAGACCGCTGGTTAAAAGCTATGAGCAGCTTCAAGAACTTTATTTTGCAAGAGAAAAGCTTTATGAACGCTCATGCAGCAGCATGATAGAAGGGGAAGGAAAAAGTATACAGGAAATATCTGAGGAGATTATTCATAGGATGGAGAAGAGAGATGAAAACAGCAGTTATTAATGGGCCTAACCTTAACTTTTTAGGAATCAGAGAACCGCATATTTATGGCAGTGAATCACTGCAGGATTTAGAGCAGAGGATTGTGAAGTATGGGCAGGATAAAGGTTTAGAAATCATATGTTTTCAGTCTAATTTCGAAGGGGCTATCATCGATTTTATGCAAAAGTGCTACCAGGATCAGGTAAGCGGCATCGTAATGAATCCAGGGGCCTATACTCATTACAGCTATGCCATAGCAGATGCGATTAAAAGTATCAAGCTGCCGGTTGTAGAAGTACATATTTCAAATATTCATGCCAGAGAAGACTTTAGAAAAACTTCAGTAACAGCTGCTTCATGTATTGGGGTTATTGAAGGGTTTGGTTTTGACAGCTATTTTATTGCTCTGGATGCACTCATTCGAAAAATTGCAGATCACTAAGAAAGAAGGAAATGTATGAACCTTAGAATGAATAAGCTATTACGTAAGATGGAAGAGGCCAAACTGGATGCCCTTCTTATTGGCAGCAGGCCAAACAGGCTTTATATGAGCGGCTTTACAGGATCCAGCGGGATGGTATATATTTCTCACAAAAAACAGGTTCTTATTACAGATTTCAGATATATGGAGCAAGTGAGCACCCAGTGCCAAGACTTTGAAGTTGTTAATCAAGGGAGCAGCGGGCTCATTCAAGCAGCAGTAAAAATAGCAAAAGAAGATGGAGCAAGGTATATTGGCTTTGAAAGTGCTCATACTAACTATACAACTTATTTAACTTTTAAAGAACATGAAGGTTTAGAATGGATTCCGACTCAGAATATTGTCGAGGGCCTCAGGCAAATTAAAGACAGCGATGAAATCAGCAGTCTTAAAAAGGCAGAACAAATAGGGGATCTAGCCTTTTCTCATATTATTTCTTTTATAAAAGAAAACTATCGAAACGGCCTTACTGAAAATGATGTGGCATTAGAGCTGGAAAATATCATGAAAAAAAAGGGTGCGGGGAGTTTGTCTTTTCCGGCCATTGTAGCCGCAGGTGCAAAGTCATCACTGCCCCATGCTGAACCAGGCAATGATAAGCTTAAAATCGGAGATCTTGTCGTTCTTGATTTTGGATGTGTTTATGAAGGGTACTGCTCTGATATGACAAGGACACTGGTTATTGGAGAACCCACAAAAAAGCAGAAGCTGGTTTATGATACGGTTTTACAGGCGCAGCTGGCAGCGCTCCAAATGATAAAGCCAGGGCTAAAAGGTCAGGAAGTAGATCACGCAGCCAGAAGGATTATAGAAGAAGCTGGATTTGGAGAGAACTTCGGTCATGGGCTTGGACACTCTGTAGGGCTTGAAATTCATGAAAGTCCAAGACTTTCGCCGTTAGATGCGACTGTTCTTGAAGCAGGCATGGCAGTAACTGTCGAACCGGGAATTTATATTTCTGGATTTGGAGGCGTAAGAATAGAAGATTTAGTCGTACTTACAGAGTGCGGCTATGAGAATCTGACATATTCTTCAAAAGAACTTATAGTTATTGCTTAAAATAAAAAAATCGTTGAAAAATTGAAAAATGTGGTTTACACTATATGAGAAAAGATAATTAGGAGGAAATGTAATGATCTCAGCAGGTGATTTTAGAAATGGGGTTACAATAGAATACGAAGGTAACTTATTTCAAATTATTGAATTTCAACATGTAAAACCAGGTAAAGGTGCGGCTTTTGTACGCTGTAAATTAAGAAATATAAGGACAGGCGGCGTTATAGAAAAAACTTTTCGTCCAAGTGAAAAAGTACCAAAAGCTCACATAGACCGTAAAGATATGCAGTATTTATATTCTGATGGCGAACTCTTTCATTTTATGGATGTTAATACTTATGATCAAATTGCCCTTAATGCTTCATCTATTGGAGAAAGTCTTAAATTTGTTAAAGAAAATGAAATGGTTAAAGTCCTTTCACATCAAGGAACTGTATTTGATATTGAGCCACCGCTTAATGTTGAACTTCAGATTATTGAAACTGAACCAGGCTTTAAAGGGGATACAGCTACTGGAGCAACAAAACCTGCTATTGTAGAAACAGGAGCAAAAGTAATGGTTCCGCTATTTATTGAACAAGGAGAAGTTATCCGCATTGATACCCGCAACGGAGAATATACAGGAAGAGCTTAAGACATAAAAGTTGGAGCAGTAGATGAATAAGATCTGCTGCTTTTTTTAAAATCTATTTATAGAGATTTAGGGGGATTAGAGTGTATGATTTAAATAATAATCCATATCAAAGAGAATATAGACGGATTAAGCTATGGATTCTGTTAAATGTATTATTGTATGTAACGATTGAGTGTATTAGCTCATTAAATGTTACAGAGCGGTTTCTTTATCTTGCAGGGCATTTGGATATTATTTTAATCAATTTTACTATTTTGCTTATTATTACCTGCCCATGCCTATTGTTCCATAAAATGGCTTTTGTGTTTAATCTGCTCGCAATAGGTATTTTGGGGATTACTTATGCGAGCCGCATTTTATTGGTCATCAGAGGGCTTCCGCTTAGATGGCCGGACTTTTTTATCGCCAAAGAGGGGCTTTCTATTGCTGATAAATATTTATCACCAGATCTTATTCTGCTTATTATCATTTTAACGACTATGGGGATTTTTTTGCTCACCAAGTCTTATTCGTGCCGAAGAGACTTATATCATCCAAAGCTCGTTGCATGTTTTATTGTGCTTATTACAACCCTTAATTTTGTTGTCATCTCGAAGGCACAAAAAAATGATCCGCTCGAAATGAAAAAAAGCATGGATTATAGTGAAGAAGGGATGGTGTATTCTTTTGTCACATCGTATGAATCCAATAATGAAGCAGAACCACCACATTATTCTAAGGAAAGGCTTAGCAGCTTGCGTGCACAGCTGAATAAAAACATTATCATGCCCATTAGCAGCAAAGATCCTAATATTATTTTTCTGCAGGTTGAGTCTTTTATTGATCCTATGGAACTCAAAGACCTGACATATAGCCAGGATCCTATTCCTAGAATGCGGCAGTATCTTGGAAGCAGCTGGAGCGGCATGCTGGAGGTCCCGGATATTAATACAGCCCGAACAGAATTTGAGATATTAACAGGTATTAAAATTTCTCAGCTCTTTAAATATGAAGTACCGTATACCAGCGATGCAATGGATGGAAGACCCATTGAATCAGTTGCACATGTTTTAAGAAAATATAAAAACTATCATACAACAGCTATCCATAATCACGAGGGCAGCTTTTATCATAGGGATCAAGTTTATGGAGTTTTGGGCTTTGATCATTTTATTGCGCTTGAACAGATGGAAGGTGTGGCGTATTCTAAAAACTGGCCGAAGGATATTGTGCTGCTGAAGTATATTACAGAAACGTTAGAGCGCACCGAGACAAGAGATTTTATTTTTGCGGTTACTGTAGGAACACACTCAAGCTACGATTATGACTATGAGGAAAATACCAGTGGAATTACCATCAGTGGAGATAAAGATATAAGAGTGATTCATCAAGTACAAGATTATATTGATAGGTTTAGTGAAACAGATCAATTTGTTGGACAGCTTATTGATTATGTGCATCAAATGAAAGAGCCAACCATTCTTGTAGTGTATGGAGATCATATTCCGGCACTTGATGCGATTACGTATGACAAAGACTATGTGAAAGATCAGGTTCCTTATTTTGTAATCAGCAACTATTCATTAAGGCATCAAAAAAGTTCTGTTCTTCCTGCCTATAGAATGTATACGGAGGTACTAAATGCGGCGGGAATTAAGGGCGGAATGATATGGGCAGTTCATAATATTTTTAAAGACAGAGCCAATTACTTTGAGACGCTGCAATTAATTGCTTATGATTTAGTACTCGGGAACCGCTGGATATCAGATGGACAAGATATTTATAAACCTTCAGATTTAAAACTAGGGACACCTTAAAAAAATAAGAAGCTGTGTTAAAAGATCCAGATCTTTTAGCACAGCTTCTTATTTTTTTAAAAACATATTCTGTTCTAGTCCAAAAAAAAGGCGCATATATTTAAGTATTAGTATTTTACAAAGGAGGACGAGTATGAAATGTGAAGGGATAATCAGCATGATGCCAAGTGGAATTAAGGGCATGCTGCTGCATTTGGATAATGAACAGTATGATACGCTTCAGGAAATAAGACTTCGAATAGGAAAGCCGCTGATTTTAGTTTTGAAGGGAGAAGAGTATGGCCTTGGGCGTGAAGGAATCTGCAGTGTTCAAAACAGTTATTTGGTTAATCCAGAGGATATGGATGCCATTATCAAGTATATGAGTGGGTTTTCACTTTATGCACTGGAAGATGAACTCAGACAGGGATACATAACGATAGAAGGCGGGCACCGGGTAGGGATTGCTGGTAAAGCTGTTGTTGAAAAGCAAGGAATCAAAACAATAAAGCATATTAGTGCACTCAATATAAGAATTGCTCACGAGGTTATTAACTGCAGTAAAGGGATTATGCCATACATTTTAAAACGGGACAAGGTCTATCATACGCTGATCGTTTCCCCGCCTAAATGTGGAAAAACAACGCTGCTTAGGGATATCATCAGGAATCTAAGCAATGGGTATAGCGGATTTGGCCCTTATACTGTAGGGGTAGTTGATGAAAGATCAGAAATAGCTGGCTGCTACCAAGGGATACCTCAAAATGATGTGGGAATGAGGACGGATGTTTTAGATGGATGCCCTAAGGTTGAAGGCATGCGGATGCTGCTTAGGGCTATGTCGCCAGATGTTATTGCTGTAGATGAAATAGGAAAGAAGGAAGATATTTTAGCTTTGCAGGAAGTGTTAAGTGCAGGCGTTGCCGTTATTAGCACAGTCCATGGCAAAGATATTGAGGATTGCAGAAAAAAACCTATTCTTAATGAACTCATAGAAAATGCTTTTTTTGAAAGAATCATTGTGCTTTCAAACCGCCTTGGACCCTGTACGATAGAAGAGATTTTAGATGCCCGTAATTGTCTAAATAGATTAAGGTAAGGTGAAAAGGATGAAATTATTAGGGATAACAATCGTATTTATTAGCTGCAGTATGTGTGGGTTTATTATTGATTGGAATGAAAATAAGCGGCTAAAGGAACTTGAAAAATTTATTTACGCCTTTGAACTGTTAAAGGCAGAAATAGATTATAGACTGACACCACTTCAGGAAGCTGCACTTTATGTAAGTCATCTGACAACGGATGGGATAAAAAAGGTGTTTGCAGCTTTTGCAAGTGCCTTAGAGAGCAGGGAATATAGTGACCTTAATTTGATGTGGGAACAGGCGCTTTGCACCCATCATGGGGAGTTTCATTTAAGGCCAGACGACGTCACGATGCTCAGTGAATTCAGTAATGCCTGTGGTTATTTGGATAAAAACATGCAGAAAAAAAATATAGACATGCTTATTTATAAGTTAAAAGAAGAGCTTACAGCTTCCAGAGAAAAATATCAAAAGCATAGTAAACTCAACAAATATTTAGGCGTACTGGCTGGAGCATGCGTGAGTATATTTTTAATTTAGGAGGATAAATGATGTTTGATATAGCTATTATCTTTAAGCTCGCTGGACTTGGTCTTGGTATTACTATTTTAAATACAGTGCTTAAAAAAGTTGGTGCAGATGAATGGATTTTTCCTATTACAATTGTAGGGGTAATTATGGCACTCCTTACAGTAGTAACCTATATTTCGAAACTTTTCGAGGCAGTTCAGACAATGTTTACATTTTAGGAGGGCACGATATGGAGATGCTAAGGCTGGTGGGATTTGGCATTATTGCGGCCACCTTGATTATTACGCTAGGTAAATTCAGCGATCAGCATGCTGTCTTTGGGCTCATTATTCGCGTTGTAACGGTTATTATATTTATGATTTTTATTTTGCAGCATCTTAGCAGTGTCTTTGAAGTCATCAAAGAACTTTCACATAAAGTGCAGATGGATAGCACCTATTTAGATATTATTTTAAAAATCATAGGCATTGCATATATTGCCGAGTTTGGTTATCAGCTGTGTAAAGATGCGGGGGAAGAAGCCATCGGAACCAAAATTCAATTTGCAGGGAAGGTTATGATTTTTGTTATTTCATCTCCTGTTATCCTTGCGCTTGTAGCACTTATCACAGAGTTATTATAAGATGAGGTGTAAAAATGAGACAAAAGAAAAGTTTGTATTTACTGCTGGTGATAGTTTTTTGCTTTTTTAGTTTTATTACTTTTGTTTATGGACAAGAACTCGAGAGCTATGAAATGAACAAGCAGGAAATAATAGATTATCAAATGAATTTTTTTAATTGGGATGAGATTAATAAAGTAGAAAGCAGACTCAAAGCATCTATGCCAAATATAAGCACATTTAATTTAAAAGATGAAGTGCTGAGCATGATTAAAGGAGAAAAAAGATTTTCACTGCAAGGGCTATTGGATGCGGCAAGCAGGCTTTTGTTTGAAGAAATAGAAGTTTTTATAAAACTTGGGGTCCGGTTTATCCTGATCGTTCTGCTGTGTAATCTCTTAGAGACACTTAGCGCATCGTTTAAAAGCAAAAATACAACACAGATTTCTTTTTTTGTTTGCTATATTGTTGTACTTTATAGTGTTATTCAATCCTTCTTTGTAATGGTTGAGCTGGCACGAAGCGCAATAGACCGGATGGGAGAAATTATGTTTGCATGTGTACCAAGCTTACTCGCTTTTCTCACAACGTCCGGATATGTGACGACAGCTGCTTCAGCGGCCCCTGTAGTTATAGGCGGACTGAATCTTAGTACATATGTTATTAAGCATTTAATACTTCCATGCATCATTTCAGTAGTTGTACTAGATGTTATCAGTACAATGAGCAGTGAGTTTAAAATTGACAAGCTTATCGCACTGTTTTATAAGGGCATGAAATGGATACTGAAAGGAATTTTAATAGCAAGTGTCGGCATACTTGGGTTTTACAAAATGACACTTCCTTATGTTGATACAACTGTCAGAAAGGCTGCAACGAATATTTCAGCAGCTTTTATTCCAGTTATAGGGGATGCAGTCGGCAGTGCAGTAGACTTTGTGGTTAATTATTCCTTTCTTGTAAAAAATGCTTTTTCTGCGGGGGTCATTTTATGGATTGTAATGATCGTCAGTCTGCCGCTTATTAAAATACTTGCTTATGTTATTGTCTACCATGCTGCAGCTGCTGCTATTGAGCCTATTGGTGACAAAAAAATGGCAAGTATTGCAACAAGGCTCGCGAAGGGCTGTGAATTTATCATGAGCTGCGTCGGCATTGTAGCTGTACTGTGTATCGTTGTGCTGCTTATTTGTATCAGCGTGGGCGGCAACATGATCTAGGAGGATAAAAATGAAAGAATACATTCAGATGTTCATATGGATTATGCTGTTTGTTATTGTTATTGAAATGATTTTTCCGGATTCCGATTATAAGAAGTACCTAAAGCTTGTACTCGGATGCATTATTATGTACACCATTATTAAGCCTGCTGCACAGTTTATTCCTCTTGAAGGACAAAGTTATAATCAATATGTTGCAAGTTACCAAAGTAAGCTTTTAGAGGGGATGAACGGCATGGAAGAAGAAGGCTATAATAAAGAGGTTAGAAAACAAGCATCTCTTATTAAAGATACACTGTTAGTCAGCATAAAGACCGTCATTGAGAGAGAAATGAATGTCAGTGTGCTGGATGTTCAGGTGGACTATAAAAATGGAGAAGATGAAGCGGTTATTGATACTGTTTACTTAATAGTCGGAAAAACTGAGGAAAGGGAGAATGGGAAAATCTTTATTCCAAAGATAAAACTCGGAGAAAAAAGCAGCAGTATAAACGGGGATGAAGAAAAATTAAAAATAAAAATAAAAACTTGTCTTAAAAACTTCTATAATGTGCCGAGCAGTAATATATATATTACAGTACAGAAGAATTAAAGGGAGGTGGGGGCATGCTCGACAAGCTTTTCAAAGGGGCAAAAGATAGCAAGAAGCAAAAATATTTATACTTAGCAATAGGTATAGCGCTGCTCGGAATCGTCATAACGTTTATACCTGCTAAGCAGCCAGATAACGGTCATAAGACTCAAAATGCTCCAATAGCACATGTTTCAAAGGACAGTACAAGTTATGAAGAAACACTGGAAAAAAGACTAGCAGATATTTTAGAAAAAATGGAGGGGGTTGGTCAGGTTGAAATTATGCTTACAACCTTTTCTAACGAAGAAAAGGTATTAGCAGAAGAGAAAACACAAAATTATCAGCATCAGGAAGAAAAAGATGAATCAGGAGGTATAAGGATATCAGAAAGAAATGATATGCAGAACCGCATTGTGCTGCAAAGCGGCAATACACCTTTTATCATCAAAGAGAATAAGCCTCAAATAGAAGGGGTGCTTGTATTAGCTGAAGGAGCTGACAGTGGCGTGGTGAAAGCTCAGATTATTGAGTCAGTATCTAATGTCCTTCAAGTTCCAGTACATAAAATATCAGTATTTAAAAAACAAAATTAAGGGGGATGTAGAATGTTTACATTTAAAAGAAATCAAATTATTATTACAGTACTTGTTTTTATGATTGCTATTGCAGCCTATCTTAACACAAAAGATAACGAAGCTGGGGTATCACCCAATTTAGTACAAAGTGGTCAAATAACACAGGAAGAGATTGCAGAAGAAAAAGACTTTTTTGAAGGCTATGATGAAATTGAAACACTTCCTCCAGACATGGATGAAGAAATGTTTGAAGCGATGAGCACTGAAGCTGAAAACAAAACTGATGCAGCAGCTGCAGCAAACAGCTTTAAACCTGAAAAGATTGAAGCCGTTATTACTAAAAAAGATGCAGTGATAGCAAATAGTAAAGAACTTCAAAAAAGTGATACAGCATCTGCTCAAAAGAATATAGATGTAAGCTATTTTGTAGAAGAAAAGATGATGAGAGAACAAAGCAGAGCCCTTCAGGTTGAAGAACTTACTCAATATGTAGCCAATGAAAACCTTGATAAAGAAGCAAAGGCTAAAGCGGCAGAAAATCTGCTCGCTATTCAGGAACGTATCGAAAAAGAAAGCAGTGCAGAAGCACTTTTAAGAGCTAAAGGCTTTAGAGAAGTCTATGTAAGAATAGATGATAATAGTGTAGATGTAGTCATTAATAAAGAGAATTTAACAGAATCTGATATTGCTCAGATTGAAGAGATTGTAAATAGAAAAACAGGTTACAGCGTAGGCAAGATTAAAATTACGCCGCTAAAAGGCATATCAAAAGAAAGCAATAATTAATTCTGCATTTAGGCTGACAGCAAAAGTCAGCCTTTTTTTCAAAGAATAAATTTGCATGCCTTCTATTTTTTGTATATAATAAGAGAATAGGATAAAGATATGTGTAGGAGGTATTTGATATGGATGAGCAAAAAAACGCAGCATATGAGGCTGCTCATGAAATGGATCAAGTTCAGATCGCTGATGACGTTATTGCGGTAATCGCTGAGATAGCAACTTTAGAAGTAGAGGGCATGGTTAGTACAGTGCAGGCAAGAAATGATTTTGTTCAAGCCATTAGTCGCAAAAAAGGTCCTAAAGGCGTAAAAGTTGAAGTAGGTGAAGGCGAGGTTTTAATAGATATTACGGCTACAGTAAAATATGGGGTTAAAATTCCAAAAGTATGTTTAGAAGTTCAGGAAAAGGTAAAGAATTCAGTTGAAACCATGACAGGATTACATGTAGCTTCTGTTAACATACATGTAGCGGGAGTCTTTTTTGATAAAGAAAAAGAAGCCTAAGAAATAGTGCGATATAAGCTAACCCTAATAGCTAAGCGTTGGGGTTAGCTTACTTAATAAGGAGGAAAAAATGACAAGACGTAATGCAAGGGAACTGATTATGCAGATGCTTTATGAGTATACCTTTCACAATAAAGAAGATGGGATGAGCCTCATGCGGGAAAAAATAGACAAGCTTCGCAAAGAGGATGATGGATCTAATAAAGCAATACTCAAATTTGTTGAAGAGGAGTACTGTGGTATTTTGGAACATCTAGATGAGATTGATGAACTGATCGAAAAAAGCGCTGCCAATTGGTCAGTAAGCCGAATTGCAAAAGTTGATTTAGGCATCCTTAGATTTGCAGTCTATGAGCTTAAGTGGCAAGATGATATTCCAAATAAAGTCGTTGTTAATGAGGCACTGGAAATCGCAAAGGCTTACAGTACAGATAAGTCTCCTAAATTCATTAACGGTGTACTGGGAAATGTAATAAAGCTTATTGAGGCTTAGGGATGAAAAGAAAAATAATATCCATTACGCAGTTAAACAGCTACGTTGCAAGACTTATGGAAGAAGACTATATGTTAAGTGATTTGTGGGTTTCAGGTGAAATTTCAAACTGCAAATATCATCATTCAGGACATATTTATTTTACCATTAAAGATGAAGCTGCCAGTATTCAGGCAGTGATGTTTATGCGCGATGCTTCAAAAATTGCTTTCAGGCTGGCAGACGGCATTAAAGTTTATGCCAGAGTCAGAGTGAGTTTGTATGAAAAAACAGGAAGTTATCAGGCTTATGTCCAAGACATCGAAAAGCAGGGAAAGGGTCTTTTGTATGAAAGATTTGAACAACTGAAGGCTAAACTTTTAGCAGAGGGATTATTTGATGCGCAGTATAAAAAGAAGCTTCCAGCTTTTCCAGAAAGGGTGGGGGTTATTACATCTGCTACAGGGGCAGTTGTGAAAGATATTATTAAAGTCGCAAGGAGAAGAAATGCAGGCATTCCGCTGTATATTTATCCGGTACATGTTCAAGGGGAATTTGCCGTCAAAGAAATTACAGAGGCTATTGGTAAGGCCAACAAGGATAAACTTGTTGATGTGCTTATACTTGGACGGGGCGGCGGAACTATTGAAGACCTATGGGCCTTTAATGAGGAAACGGTAGCAAGAGCTGTTTTTGAATCTAAGATTCCTATTGTTTCAGCAATAGGACATGAAACAGACTTTACCATTGCAGACTTTGTCAGCGATCAAAGAGCGGCCACGCCGTCAGCTGCAGCAGAAATTGTTATTCCTGACCGCAAAGAACTGGAAGAAACCATCAGGCGTTATAGAAGCACGCTGATCTATATTGCAGAGCAGAATATCAGACAGGCTAAAGACAGATTGGAGTATTTAACAAGCCGACCGGTTTTTAGAATTAAGGACAAGCTTTATAAAGATAAAATGCAGCAGACTGATTTATTGATGCAGGCATTAAATTCAGCTTATAAGCGTATACTAACAAATGTCTTTAATCGTTACGAAATAACAGTAAGCAAACTTCATAAGCTGTCACCTGTTGCAACCCTTAGCAGAGGCTATAGTTTTGTAACAAACAGCAGTCAAAATGTTGTTAAATCAATTTCAGATATTAAGAAGGATGAAGTGCTTGATATTACAGTAACAGATGGCAGGGTTAAGGTTCAAGTGCTGGATAAGGAGAGTAAGTATGGCCAAAAAGGTTCAGAAGAGTTTTGAAGGAGCAATTGAGGAGCTCGAAAAGATTGTAACGGATTTAGAAGAGGGGGATATTTCGCTTGAAGACAGTATCAAAAGCTATAAGCAAGGTATCGATCTTGCAGCTTACTGCCTGTCCATTTTGAAAAAAGCAGAACAAGAGATTTATGTTTATGAAGAAGAATCCTACAAAAAAGCAGAAGGAGACGACTGGGAGTGAAAGCAGATATAAAAAAATACCAGGACTTAATCAACGCTCGCCTGGAAACTGCACTGCCCATACAGCCAGGTTATTTTAAGACATTGTATGAGGCTATGAATTACAGCCTGCGGGCAGGAGGGAAACGAATTAGGCCTATTCTTATGCAGCTTGCTTATGAAGCAGTTGGAGGAAGTGAGGATATTTCAGCTTACTTATGTGCTATTGAGATGGTTCATACGTATTCCCTGATTCACGATGATCTTCCATCTATGGACAATGACGACCTTCGAAGAGGCAAACCTACAAATCATATGGTTTTTGGTGAAGCAGCAGCCATTTTGGCGGGGGACGGTCTTTTAAACCAGGCTTTTGAAAGTATGCTTGAGGATGCTATGAAACATGGGGGAATCGAACGGGTTCATGCTGCATACATATTAGCTAGAGCAGGAGGCATAAAAGGCATGATAGCTGGGCAAATTCTAGATATTGAAAGTGAAAATAAAACAATCAGCCTCCAAGCACTGGAAACGATCCATCTGCATAAAACCGGTGCGCTTATTAAGGCTGCACTTAAAATGGGAAGTGTATTAGGACGAGGAACGCCAAATGAGGTGCATGCTTTAGAAACATACGGAGAACATATCGGCAAAGTATTTCAGATTATAGATGATGTTTTGGATGAAGTCTCTACAGATCAGGAACTTGGCAAGCGCATAAAGAGTGATCAGAAAAACAAAAAAAACACCTATCTTAGTTTTTATACGGTAGACGAGTGTTATCAAATAGCTAAAGAACTTACGGATAAAGCGCTCAGTGCATTAGTCATGTTAAAGGGTGATACCGCCCTGCTTAGGGGCATTGCCGTTGATCTTATAAATCGCAGAAGCTAAAGGGGGATACCATGAATTACATTAAGCAGCTTTCAAACAATCATATTTTATGGGTAGCTATTTTCAGCTGGTTTATAGCACAATTTTTAAAAGTGATTGTTACGCTCTTTTATGAGCATAAACTCGACTTAAAAAAATTTTTTGCCTCAGGAGGCATGCCAAGTTCGCATAGTTCGTTTGTTACGGCCCTGGCTATTGGGATAGGACAGGTATATGGATATGATAATGTTTTGTTTGCCATAGCTGCAGTTTTTAGTTTTATTGTTATGTACGATGCGGCCAACGTAAGACTCCATGCGGGCAAACAAGCAGCTAGAATCAACCAGATTATTGCTGTATTAGAAGATCCTACGCTTAATCCGGAAGAAAGACTAAAAGAAATATTAGGACATACACCCTTTCAGGTTATGGCTGGAGGGATACTTGGCATACTCATAGCGTTCATTTTTTTTGCAGGGTAATACAGTTGAAAAAGCAAGACTTAACTGCTATAATGTGTTAAAAGCGACTTATGACGTGCTTTTCAAAAAGTAAGATGCAGTATTCTAGTCAAGATATTATGTTTTGAAGACGGGCCTAAAAATCCGTTTTAGGGCATATCGATGAAGTTCCTGGTGTTGGCTTGTAACGCCCCGTTATGGGCTGATACTGGGGGTTAAGGTTTAAGGGCGATCCATAAGGGCATATGGGCGTTGACCCTTTTACCGTGGAGACCTATGATTGTGCTTATTCCTATGGGAATAATGTATGACTTAGGATTAAACCTACCATGCGGTATAGGCTGTGGGTAGTGTAGCCTGCCTTGAGTGAAGGCGGGGGGACATCAATTTACTGATAAGTTTTTCGGCCAAAAAACCTGTCGGATTGTTGATAGAAACCTGATTCGCAAAAGAGGATAGGAGCATAATATATTGCCCGAGGAAAACTCCTAGACTGTTCAGTTTGAGATAGAATATGGATTACAGTGTGGCTAAAGGCGATCTGGCGTAGATGATGGTAACACATCTAAAACAGAGTTAAAGGGAAACCGCTCTTTTGGCGACAAAAGGGTCTATGTTTGGGAAAACCTGCTAGACTATATACCACAAAATTTACGTATTCTATTGTCTTAATTTTTGAAAAGCGGGTGATAAGTCGATCACAAAGGAGTAATGATAAGTCATTATGCATAAAAGAGTGAAGTTTAAAAAAGTTAAGATAAGAAAACAGTCTATAAGAACTTTAAGTATCATTATTTTGACCACTTTTTTTATTGCAATGATGTTCAGTTACATTTTCGAAGTACTTTTGGGAGATGTTCCGCTGCTTGCAGCGTTTTTTATGCTGATTGTTATTATACTTATAGGCATATTGTTTGACGGTATTGGTAATGCAGTTGTTTCAGCAGATGAAACGACCTTTCATTCTATGGCTGCTCAAAAAGTAAAAGGAGCTAAGGAAAGCATTATGCTTATTAGAAATGCACCTATGGTTGCGAATTTATTTAATGATGTAATAGGGGATATAGCAGGGATTATATCAGGAAGTACAGCTGCTGCTATTATATTAGCACTTAATCCTAAAACAGTACTTTTTTCGATTGTAATGAGCGGGTTTGTTGCAGCACTTACAGTCGGAGGAAAAGCTATAGGCAAAGGATTTGCAATTGAGAGGTCACGCTACATTGTTTATTATGTAGGAGTTTTTATCTATTACATGAAACGATTATTACGGAAAAATAAAAACTAAGATGACAATCCCTTATGATTGTCATTTTTTAAATCAGTAGATTTTGCAGAAAGAGGAACTTATATGTTAGATATGTTAAAGGCCATTCATGCTCCGGAAGATGTTAAAAAACTTAAACCTTATGATTTGAAAAAACTCTCTAAGGCTGTAAGAAGGTTTTTAGTTCAGTCTTTGTCTAAAACAGGAGGGCATTTAGCTTCAAATTTGGGGGTAGTAGAACTTACCATTGCACTCCACTATGTTTTTGATCTGCCTCAGGATAAAATCATATGGGATGTAGGACATCAAGCCTATGTTCATAAGCTCTTAACAGGAAGACGAAGGGACTTTAAGACACTAAGGAAGCTAGATGGATTAAGCGGCTTTCCGAAGAGGAAAGAAAGTGTTTATGATGCATTTGAAACAGGACATAGCTCAACCTCGATTTCAGCTGCGTTAGGCATGGCAGCAGCAAGAGACTTGAAGGGGGAAGACCACAAGGTTATTGCAGTAATAGGAGACGGGGCATTAACTGGGGGGATGGCTTTTGAAGCATTAAACCATGCTGGCCGGGGGCATACCAATATTATTGTCGTTCTTAATGACAATGAAATGTCTATTTCTAAAAATGTCGGCGGATTATGCAAATACCTCAACAAGCTGAGATCCAGCAAAGATTATCTTAGAGTTAAAGAGGACATTGAAGGGGTGCTTGAAAAAGTTCCAGTTGTTGGAAAAGGGATGGTAAGCATTATTAAGCGCACAAAAGAAGGTTTTAAAAGCCTGCTTATACAAAATACATTATTTGAACAGTTAGGGTTTACTTATTTAGGCCCGGTAGACGGGCACGCTTATAATGAACTCATCGATATTTTTGAAAATGCCAAAGAGATGAAAGGGCCTGTACTCATTCATGTTAAAACCAAAAAGGGGAAAGGGTATCTCCTTGCTGAGCAAAATCCCAGTCTTTTTCATGGGATTGCCCCATTTGATATTGCAACAGGGGCTGTTTCAAAGCAACATGAAAGAGAAACATTTTCATCAGCTTTTGGTCAGGCAATGTGCGAATTAGCTTTAACTGAAAAAAATATAGTAGCAATATCAGCGGCTATGCCGGAGGGCACAGGGCTGCTGGAATTTGCCCGCGCTTTTCCTAAGCAGTTTTTTGATGTTGGCATTGCTGAGCAGCATGCTGTAACATTTGCTGCAGGCCTTGCATCACAAGGCTATAGGCCAGTTGCAGCCATTTACTCATCTTTTCTGCAAAGAGCTTATGATCAGATTTTGCATGATGTATGTCTTCAAAATCTTCCTGTTATTTTTGCCATCGACCGAGCTGGGCTAGTGGGGGAAGATGGAGCTACCCATCAAGGGATTTTTGACATAGCCTATTTGAGCAGTATGCCTAATATACAGATCTTAGCGCCTAAAGTACCGGAAGAAATGCCAATGGCTTTAAATTATGCAGTTACTCAAAATGGACCGGTAGCTATCCGCTATCCAAGGGGTACACTGCAAATGGACGAAAAATACCATAATAATTACTTAGATCCTCATTTTAAAACTTTAAAGCAAGGTAAGGATATAGCATTACTTGCAGCAGGGCGAATGGTAGAGGCAGCTTTCAGTGTCAGAGAAAAATTGATTCAGGATAATTTCAAACCAGCAGTTATTGAAGCGCCACGTGTTTATCCTCTGGATGAAACAGCTTTACAGGATATTGCTGGGCAGTATACCTATATTTTTACATTGGAAGATGGCATTGCTGCGGGAGGCTTTGGTGAAAAGATATTTGCGTATCTCACAAATCATCATCATATTCCGCTTGGCCATTCATTCGCCTATCAAAACGGGGTTATTGAACATGGGGATATAGAGAGCCTGCAGGAAAGAGAAGGCCTTTCAGCAGATAAAATCTACAGGCGGATTCTTACAATACTTCAGAAAGAGAGCAGTTAAATGGAAGACAAAGAAAGATTAGATATACTTATTGCAGAAAGAAACCTAGCTGAGTCAAGAGAAAGAGCTAAAGCTTATATTATGGCAGGGGTCGTTTATGTTGATGGACAAAAAGAAGATAAACCGGGGCTGAAAGTAAAGCGGAGCAGCGTTATTGAAGTCAAAGAAAAAATGAAATATGTAAGCCGCGGAGGCTACAAACTTGAAAAAGCATTATCAGCCTTTAAAATAGATCTTAATGAGAAAACATGTATGGATGTAGGCGCATCCACAGGGGGATTTACAGACTGCATGCTGCAAAACGGGGCCTGCAAAGTTTATGCCATTGATGTAGGGTATGGACAGCTGGCATGGAAACTTAGGCAGGATGAGCGGGTTAGGTGCATGGAAAAAACAAACATCAGGTATGTTACAAAGGAAGTTATTGAAGATGTGGTTGCATTTAGCTCTATTGATGTTTCATTTATCTCCTTAGCGAAGGTTCTTTTTCCTATCTCTCAGATCCTTCATGAAAATGGAGAAATTATTGCACTTATAAAGCCGCAGTTTGAGGCTGGAAGAGAACAAGTAGAAAAGCATGGAGTTGTCAAAAATCCAAAAGTTCATAGTCAGGTAATTAATGAGGTATGGACCTATGCCGAAAGTATTGGACTGATTACAGCGGGACTAGATTTTTCACCCATCAAGGGGCCAGAGGGGAATATTGAATATCTTATTTACCTTAAAAAAAACGCAGATGGTTTAATAGAGCACAAAGAATCTTGCATTGAAGAAATTGTCAGCGGAGCACATCAATCTTTATAAGCGGAGGCTTTAGATGAAAAAAGTAGGCATTGTTCCTAATCTATTAAAGGATAAAGAGTTAGAAATTACTCAGATTGTCGTAAACTGGTTAATCGAGAAGGGTTTTAACGTCTATGCAGCGCATCATATTGCTCAAAAGCTAGGACAGCATTCAATTGGTATAAATGAAGAAGAAATTTATAAATTATGTGACATTGTTATAACAATAGGAGGAGATGGAACGATCCTTAGTGTTGCAGAAAAAGCTTGTATTTCCGATGTGCCTATAGTCGGCGTCAACTTAGGAAGGCTTGGGTTTTTAGCAGACATTGAACCAGCAGATATTGATTATTCTCTTAGCAAACTGCTTGAAAAAGATTATCGTATTGAAGAAAGAATGATGCTGAGAGTAAAAGTGATTGCCCCTAATGGACAGGAACATATTTTTCATGCACTGAATGATGTTAATATTTCAAGAGGAAGTTTTTCAAGAATTGCTGAATTTGAAATTCTTGTTAATGGAGATTTATGCGATATTTATCCGGCCGACGGCGTTATTTTATCAACCCCAACAGGGTCAACAGCCTACAATTTATCTGCAGGTGGACCTATTGCACTTCCGGACGCCAAGTCCTATATTTTAACGCCTGTATGTCCGCATACAATCTATTCTAAATCTATTATCTTATCGGAGGAAGATACAGTTCAAATTAAGATTTGCCATCATGAGAGTATGAATATTGAACTGAATGTGGATGGCAAAATGAAGATGTATTTAACACCTAATCATTTTATCGCTATTCAAAAATCTTCTTATGTCACACGGCTTGTTAAATTATCCGAACTAAATTTTTTTGAAATACTAAGGAAAAAAATCGTAGAAAGGCGAAGATAATATGGGAATGAAAGAACAAAGACAATCGGCAATACTAAGCCTTATTCAAAAAAGTGAGATAGAAACGCAGGAAGATTTAGCTCAAGCTCTTGAAAATAAAGGGTTTAGCGTTACCCAAGCTACTGTGTCACGAGACATTAGAGAACTAAAACTTACAAAAGTAGCCAGCAAAAACGGGGGGCAGAAATATGTTGCTTTATCCAATTATCAGCAGCAGGTTTCTGAAAAGGTAATTCGCGTCTTTAAAGATGCATTTGTAGGTATGGATTATGCAGGGAATACTATTGTAATCCGCACTTTAATTGGAATGGGCAATGCAGTAGCTGCTGCAATTGATGCCTTCAATCTTGAAGAAATTGTAGGGACTTTAGCTGGTGACGACACAATTTTCTGCCTTGTTAGAACAAATGAACATATTAAAACAGTCATGAATAAGTTTAAAGATATACTTAGTTCATAGGGCAGGGAGGAAGTTTAATGCTGACTCATCTTAAAGCAAATAATATTGCACTGATCGAAAAAATAGAACTTAATCTAGATAGATATCTCAATATTTTTAGTGGTGAAACAGGTGCAGGAAAATCGATGATGATTGATTCAATTCAGTTTGCAATAGGCAATAGAACATCCAAACAAATTATACGCAAAGGGCAGGACTATGCCCAGGTAGAGCTTGTTTTTAATGATGCAGTAGGACTAGGCTTAGAGTATTTAAAAGCTAATCAGATAGATTATGACGGGACGCAGATTGTGATTGAGAGAATACTTTATCAGTCAGGGCGGACACTATATAAAATTAATAATCAAACCGCAACAAGGCAAATGGTTAAAGAGTTGTCTGCGCTTCTCATCGATGTTCACGGACAGCATGAGCCTCAATCCCTTTTAGACGTTTCAAAACACATTAAGATGTTGGATAGTTTTGGTGAAGAAGATTTTACACATAAGCGCACCTGTTATAAAAAACTTTATGAAAAATGGCAGAATGCAAGGTTAAGTCTTGAAAAACTAGACAGCGATGATAGAAAAAGGCTGCAGCTCAAAGATATGTTTATGTATCAGGTAAACGAAATTGCCTCAGCTAAACTAAGAATGGGAGAAGAAGAAGAACTGAAAGAACAGTTTGAAGTACTATCTCATGCGGAAAAAATTTTGCTTCATTATCAGAAGGCGTATGAATACCTAGGAGGAGAAAGTGAAGTCAGTGCTTCAGTTTTTCTGGGTAAGGCCATTCAGGCTATTCAGGACATCAGCGGCATCAGCAGTGAAATAAGCGCGCTTTATGAACAGCTTCTTAATATTGAAGCCTCTCTTCAGGATGCTACGTATGAAATAAGAAACTATGTAGATACTATAGACTACTCACCAAGGACGCTGACCGAAGTTCAAGGCAGATTAGATATGATTTACAGGCTAAAGCAAAAATATGGCAATTCTATCGAGGATATTTTAAGATACCAGATAGAATGTGAGAGGGATTTAAGAGAACTTACAGAAGGTGAAAACAGTAAAGAGCGGTTAGAAGCTGACATTAAAAAGCTTGAAGAGCAATTAGACCAGCTAGCTCAGGAACTCTCTCAGGAAAGACAAGCAATAGCCATAAAAATTGAAGAGCAGATAGGTCATCACTTAAGGGACCTGCAAATGCCATATGCAAAATTTGAAGTAGCTATTAATGAATTAGAGAACTTTAACAGTTTAGGTAAAAATGATGTTGAGTTTCTTATACGAACCAATCTCGGAGATGATATGCATCCGCTTTCTAAAATTGCTTCGGGAGGAGAAATCTCAAGAGTAATGCTTGCAATTAAAGCAGTTTTAGTCTTAGGAGATACTATAGATACCGTGATCTTTGATGAAATTGATACAGGGATAAGTGGGACGGCTGCTCAGAAGGTTGCTGAAAAGCTGGCAGGTATTTCAAGAGGAAGACAAGTTATCTGCATCACCCATCTGCCACAGATTGCTGCAATGGCAGACAGACATTATCTGATTGAAAAAGAGGTCAAAGAAAATAAGACCTTAACAAGCTTGAAGCAGCTTGAAACGTTTAAGATACATGAAGAACTCTGCAGGCTGATGGGCGGTATTATTACCCAAAATACACTGCAAAGTGCAAAAGAAATTAAAAATCTAGCAGATAAGTATAAGAAAAGTATATGTTAGCCAATAACATATATTTTTTTTGCGTATAAAAATGTCTTGTTGCTGTATAAATGCTTTTAAAAAAGGATATTTTAAAAATATGACAGCAAAACGACATAGGATGTGAATGAAATGAGACATAGAAAAAAAAAGCTATGCTTTGTTAGTTTTATATTTTTAGTAATAGGCATGATAGTAAGCAGTCCCATCATTATTTCTCACTTTTATCTTCCAAGAGAAGTTAAACTGATAGCAGGAAAAGAACATATTTTTAACTTTGACATCCCTTTGAAAGCAAGTATTATGAAAAGCAATGCAATTACCGTTAAAGGGGAACATAACGACAGTATCGATACAGATTCAATCAGCCTTAACAAACCTCTAAAGGTTAGTATGGACGAAGCCGGCAAAACAGATGTTACACTATCATTGTTAGGCTTTATTCCGCTGAGAACAGTATCGATTGAAGCTGTTCCAGATCGAGAAGTGATTCCGTGCGGAAAAATTGTAGGGATTAAGGTAGATACAAAAGGGATCTTGGTGCTGGGAGTCGGACAGTTTGAAATAGAGGGGAAAACAGCTTCGCCGTGTAAGGGGATTATTGAACCGGGAGATATGATTTTAAAATGTAATGATATTGAATTAAAAGCAAAAGAAGACTTAAGAGACATTATTGAAACCTCAAAAAAAGAGACTGTAAAGCTTACTATCTTAAGAAATAAAGAAATTAAAGATGTTATTGTTAAACCTTCCTATTCTATCTTTGACAATGAATATAAAATTGGATTGTGGATTAGAGACAGCACCCAGGGTATTGGTACCCTAACTTACATTGACCCTAAAACTGGGAACTTTGGAGCGCTTGGACATGGCATTACAGATACAGATACAAAAAAACTCATGCCAATAAGAGAAGGCAATATTATTTATACGACCATCACGCATATTAAAAAAGGGAAAAAAGGGATTCCAGGAGAAATAAGTGGAATTATTGAATATGATGATAAAAATATTATTGGTGAAGTGAGTAATAATACGCCTATAGGTATTTATGGCAAACTTGATAAAAGTGTTATAGAAACCCTCGATCATCCAAGTATTCCAATAGCTTTTCAGGATGAAGTGCATGAAGGAAAAGCCTCTGTGCTCGTAGCTTTAACAGGCGAAAGGCCAGAAGAGTATGAAGTCTTTATACAAAAAGTATCCAAATATAGCAATGAGCCAGCAAAAGGGATGATTATTAAAATAGTAGATGAAAGATTACTTGGCTTAACCAATGGCATTATTCAAGGAATGAGCGGAAGTCCTATCCTTCAGGATGGTAAACTTATTGGGGCTGTAACCCATGTATTTATTCAAGATCCAACACGCGGATACGGGATATTTATAGAAAATATGATTAATAATGAAAAAAGATAGTGGGAATTGTAAAAATAAAATAAAAATTACAGAAAATGGTATTGATATTTTCCAAATTATTATATATAATTAATTTATGATTTTTCAAAATAACATATAATTTTTAGGGGGGATATTTTTTGTTTGAGCAAAAAATGAAAATATTGATAGCAGATGATAATAAAGACTTTTCTGATATTTTAATGGAATTTATAAATAGACAGGAAGATATGCAGGTAGTGGATGTAGCAGCCAACGGCGAAGAAGCTTGTACACTTATTGAAGAAACTGAGCCGGAGATTGTAATATTAGATGTTATCATGCCTTATTTAGATGGCATTGGTGTTTTAGAGCGTGTACTTACTATGAACCTTACGAAAAGGCCATTGTTTATCATGCTGTCAGCAGTTGGACAAGATAAGATTACAGAGAGGGCTTTGGCTCTAGGTGCTGAGTATTACATTGTTAAGCCATTTGATATGGATACGCTGATTAATAGAATAAGACAGCTTAAGTCTATGTCAAAGGTAACAAAAGCAAGCACTTCATCACCAAGTGCCAATTTAACAAGTACAAAGTCACTGCTGCCTAAGTCAAAAGGTATGCCTTCTCAACATAGCCTGGAAACAGAAGTAACGAGTGTAATCCATGAAATAGGTGTTCCAGCTCATATTAAAGGGTATCAATATCTAAGAGACGCAATTATAATGGTCATTAATGATATGGATGTACTTAATTCGATTACCAAACAACTTTATCCTAATATTGCAAAGCAGTATAACACAACGCCAAGCCGTGTAGAACGGGCAATTCGTCATGCCATTGAAGTGGCATGGAGCCGTGGTAAAATGGATACAATCGATAAATTATTTGGTTATACCGTAAATAACGGAAAAGGTAAACCAACAAATTCTGAGTTTATTGCACTTATTGCAGACAGACTTAGACTTGAAATGCAGGTAGGATAAAAATCTATTCTCCTTAAAATAATAAAGACCTTTTATAAACGGTTTAATGTTTATAAAAGGTCTTTTCTTTTTGTGTTTTTTTAAAAGTTTTAAAATAGTCGGTAAAACCTAGGATTTTACCGACCATTTGATATAAAGCAGAAAGATTTTTTATGTTATAGAATGCAGCATATTTACAGTCGACTTGAAAACATCTGAGTAAGTACGAACATTTAGAAGCATTTATTCACCTTCAGCAGCTATTGAACGCTCATCAAGCGGTGTATAATCGCGGCGTTTTGCAACACTCTTATAAGCTGGACGTATAATTTTACCCTTGTTTACCAACTCTTCCATACGGTGAGCACTCCAGCCTGTAATACGTGCAATTGCAAATAATGGGGTATACAGTTCCATTGGCAGATTAAGCATGCTGTAAACAAAGCCAGAATAGAAATCTACGTTTGCGCTTACTCCTTTGTACATTTGTCTGACATCTCCAATAACTTTAGGAGCAAGTTCTTCGACTTTAGCATAAAAGTTGTATTCAGCTTCAAGTCCTTTTTCTTTTGCCAGCTCCTCAGCATATTCTTTTAGAATAATAGCACGAGGATCAGAGACTGAATAGACAGCGTGACCAATACCATAAATCAAGCCAGATTTATCAAAGGCTTCTTTGCTAAGGAGTTTCATTAAATATTTTTCGATTTCTTCTTCATCAGACCAGTCTTTGATATTTTGCTTCATATCTTCAAACATATGGACAACTTTAATATTTGCACCACCATGTTTTGGCCCTTTAAGTGACCCAAGAGCAGCAGCGATGACAGAATAAGTATCTGTTCCTGATGAAGTGACCAAGTGCGTTGTAAAAGAGGAGTTGTTTCCACCGCCGTGTTCAGCGTGCAGAATAAGCGCTAAATCAAGCAGGGTGGCCTCTAGTTTAGTAAACTTTTTGTCAGGGCGTAGCATATAAAGAATATTTTCAGCAGTTGAATAGTCAGGTCTTGGCGGATGGATATACAAGCTTTTGTTACCATGATAATGAGCATAAGCTTGATAACCATAAACGGCAATAGTCGGGAAAGAAGCAATGAGGCGTATACATTGTTTTAAAACATTCTGCATCGATACATCATCCGCATTGTCATCGAAGCTGTATAACGCAAGGACACTTCTAGCTAATACATTCATAATATCCTTGCTTGGCGCTTTGAAAATCATGTCGTTAGCAAAATTATCCGGAAGCTTTCTATAAGTGCCTAATAATGCTTCGAATTCCGCAAGTTCTTCTTTTGTCGGTAATTTTCCAAATAATAAGAGGTAGGTAGTTTCTTCGAACCCATAGCGTTCGTCTTTGAGATAACCGGCTGTAATATCTCTGACATCAATACCACGATAGCTTAGGCGGCCGGGAACAGGGATCATTTCATTCTCATCGACAATATAAGAATGTACTTCACCAATCTCAGTTAAACCAACTAATACACCGCGTCCATCTAAATCACGCAGTCCTCTTTTAACTTCATATTTTTTAAATAGTTCCGGATTGATATAATTGCTGGTTTCAGATAAGGCAGTGAGCTTTTGGAGTAATTCTTCCTCGTTTAAGTTATAGTTGTTGGTATTCAGTTTAATCACCTTCCTTTTATAAAATGTATTAGGCTTAATCAATTGATATTATTAAATTTACCATGATTCGGCCAATAAATCAACATAATGAATATTGCAAATAAAGACACAATTATTCACGAATAGCAAGTTTTTTAATATCAGATTCTACTGGCGTCACGTAAACTGTCTTAAAGTGCGTATAAATGACCATGCCGGGCTTGGCATTCGGAACTTTTTTAACATGCTTTCTTTGGGTATAATCAATAGCTACATTACTGGATAATCTGCCGCTGCTATAAAAGGCAGCGAGAGAGGCTGCTTCTACAAGGGTCTGATCATCTATTTCGGCATCATGCTGAGATTTGACGATAACATGTGATCCAGGACCGTCCTTAATATGAAGCCATAAGTCACTACTTTTAGCAAATTTCATTGTCAGTTCATCATTCTGGTAATTATTCTTGCCGACATAGATATCATATCCTGAAGTCGACTTAAAGTGCAGAAAGGGAAGCGTTTTTTTAGTAGAATGACCTTTTTTGACCGCTTTGCGTTTTTTGAGGTATCCCATCGCAGCCAGTTCATTTCTAAGTTCTAAAATATCTTCTTTTGTTTCAAGAAGGTCTAAAGAGAGCATCACTGAATCAAGGTATTTCAGATCTTCTTCAATTTGAAGGAGCTGGCTGGACGCAGCTACTTCTGTACGTTTAGCCTTACTATAAAGTTTGAAATAGTGCTGAGCATTTTGAATAGCCGACAGATTTTCATCTAATGGGATAATGATTTCTTCATAAGGCTCTGTGTAATAATTAATGGTTGCAAAGTTTTTGGCTTTAGCCGGAATTTGATGAGAATAGGCTGTTAAAAGTTCACCATAGATTTTATACAGCTCTTTGTTTTGTGCATCCAAAAGAGCTTTTTCTTGAATTTGTTTTTTGCGTACTGCTCTTTCAATGAAGTTATGCACTAGCTTTTTGATATCTGTGGTCTTCTGTGAGATATTAAAACGGCTGCTCTTTTCAAAATAATAGGTCTCGACAAGATGGCTGACAGAAGAAAAAGGCTGAGCATTGTATAAATGATAGACATTAAGCATCATACTATAAAAATCAATGAAACCTTCATCAGATTGAAGATACAAAACAGGATTAAAACTTTTGCGTTTGACTTGGCTGATAAAGGCATCAAAGGCTTGATACAGCTTTGAACAGGTTTTAACATCTGCATGTATCCCAGGAAGCTCAGGATCTAACTTGGCATTAAGGCAGATTTCATTAGCAGCCACGGGACTCAGCCCACTGTATGACGCATAAATACATTTGTAGAGCGGCATGTTTTTGGACTGGATGCTTTCAATAAAACTTTCTTGTGCAGCTTCCAGAGGGTTTTCTTTGTTTTGGTTTGGTGGAAAACTATAGGGTTTGTGGGGAAGGACTACCCGGACACTGCTGGTATCAGAAGAAATATGTTTGATACTGTCAAGCAGGATGCCGTCTTTTTTTACCAGCATAATATTGCTGTGCCTTCCCATAATTTCTATAATCAGGGACTTGATCTCTTTATCGCCTAGTTCATTGGTTGCCTCTATATCAAACTGAACAATTCTTTCAAAGTGCGGCTGAGAGATACTTGAAATTTTCCCCCCTTGAAGATGTTTTCTAAGCATCATACAAAACATAGGGGGTTCATGAGAAGGATTTTTTGCAAGGGTAGACAGATGAAGACGCGGATAACTGCTGTTAGCAGTTAAAAGCAATTTATAAGTAGTGCTTTGATTTCTAATCGATAAAAGAACATCCTCTTTTTCAATTTGATAAATTTTATCAATGCGTCCATTCAAAAGCGTTAAATTAAGTTCATGGACGATATTTGCAAGAACTATACCATCTAAAGCCATAATAAGTTTGCCTCCTTATAATATATGGCAAAGTATAGCATAATTTTTTTGAAAATGAAAGGAATCTATGTTATAATATAATACAATTGATTTTTATAGATCGAAAAGCGTACATTTCAGAATGGAAGCAGGGGAAAACATGATTTATAGTATGACAGGATACGGAAGGTGTGAATACGAAGAAAATAATCGTAAGCTTACAGTGGAAATAAGCTCGATTAATCATCGCTATTTAGATATCAATATAAGAATGCCAAGAACGCTTACACATCTGGAAGATGGTGTGCGGAAAATGATTAAACAAAAAGTTAAACGGGGCAAGCTGGATGTAAGTATTTATTATTTCAGCACAGCAGAAGACGATATAGAAGTGATTGTTAATGATCATCTGTGTAAAGGGTATATAGAAGGGTATAAAAAAATTGCAGAAATCTTTCATTTAGAAGATGATCTGAAACTTTCACATCTTCTTGCCGTAAATGACATGGTAGTTATTCAAAAAAAATCAGCTGATGATGAGATAGCTTCTTATTTGAATCATGCCCTTGAAGCTGCCCTTGATCAGCTTGTTAGAATGCGTCTTACAGAAGGAGAGGCCCTGAAAGAGGATATTATATGCAAAACGAAGTATCTGCATGAACTGATTGAAGCGATCAGCCAAAGAAGTTTTCTTATTGTCGATGAATACCGTAAAAAACTCGAAGCAAGAATGGCTGTACTGCTTGAAAATGTAACGATAGATGAGAGCCGGATGGCAACTGAAGCGGCTTTTTTTGCAGATAAGTGCTCAATTGATGAAGAGCTTACCAGATTAAAAAGCCATATGCTGCAGCTTGTTGGCATTTTAGAAGAAGGCGGTGTTGTAGGCAGAAAGCTTGATTTTCTTATGCAGGAGATTAACAGGGAAGCAAATACAATCGGCTCAAAAGCCAATGACTATGATATTACAAAATACGTTGTTGATCTTAAAACAGAAGTTGAAAAAATAAGAGAACAAGTACAAAATATCGAGTAGGTGTAAATATGGGGAATTTTATTAATATAGGCTATGGAAATATTGTATCGTCAAACCGGATTGTTGCGATTGTTGCAGCAGAGTCTGCTCCTATAAAACGTCTGATTGCAGAAGCAAGAGAAAAATCAAATCTTATTGATGCAACTCAGGGCAGGAAGACAAGAGGCGTTATTATTACAGACAGCAATCAAGTGATTTTATCTGCGCTTTTGCCTGATACTATGGCGAGCAGGCTGATTGTTACGAAAGAATAATCTATTTTGAGTTAGGAGATATTTATGATAAAAGAAGGATTAAAGGTTGTTTTATCAGGGCCTTCGGGGTCCGGAAAAGGAACGATTGTCAAAGAGCTTATTAAAGATGATAACTTTAAGCTTTCAGTATCGGCGACAACCCGTAAGCCCAGAGAAGGCGAAGAACACGGCGTGCACTACTTTTTTAAAACCAAAGAAGAGTTTTGCAATATGATAGAGCAAAGCGAGCTTCTTGAATATGCACAGTTTTGCGATAATTACTATGGTACACCAAAGTGTTTTATTGAGGAATGTGTAGAAAATGGAAAAGATGTTATCCTTGAAATAGAAGTACAAGGCGCAGCTCAGGTCAAAGCTGTTTATCCGGATGCTATTTTTATTTTTGTCATCCCTCCTTCGCTTCGGGAACTAGAAAACAGACTTGTTGGCAGAAATACCGAGACGGGTGATGTTATTCAAAAAAGGCTTGAAAGAGCAAAAGAAGAAATATATTTATATAGGGAGTATGATTATATTATTATTAATGATAATATAGAACGAGCAGCATCAGATATCAGAAACGTTATAACAGCAGAAAAACTAAAAAGTTATAGATTTGATGAAGATATAAAAATCATGTTAAATCACAAGGAGGATTTTTAAATGCTACAACCATCTTATACACAAATTATGAAAAAGTTAAATGCCGAAGGAACTTCAAAGCTTACAAGTAGGTATTCCATTGTTATTGCAACAGCTAAACGCGCAAGACAGATTATTGATATTGTCAATGAACAGGCTGCAGCGAATAAAGAGGCTGATAAAACAGGAGAAAAAGTAAGTGCATCAGTAAAAAGTAAACAAGCAGCAGAGCTTAATGAACAGCTTAAAAGTAAGAAGCCTATTTCCATTGCAGTTGAGGAAATATATAGCGCTAAAATTATGATGAGTGAATATTACGCAGAAGATAAATAGTTTGTATGAACTGCAGCAGCCAAGACATAAAGAAGATTCTTTATGTCTTAATTGTTACAAAAGCATAACAGCTTCATTCAAAAAGTTATCAGCAGCATCAGAACAGGGGAGTATTTATGCCTAAGTATGCACAAGTCATTATTGATTTTGCCACCATTGCAGAAATAGATCATGTATTTACCTATATTATTGAAGAGCAGCATAGTGACAAGGTTCAAATAGGACAAAGAGTAAAAGTTCCTTTTGGCAAGTACAATGCACTTCAGACAGGTTATGTAATAGGGATTTCAGAGAATAGGGGCCCAGAAAATTATCCGCTTAAAGCTATTTTTAGTATTGTTGACCCTGTGCCGCTGTTATCAGCGGTTCAATTAGATATAGCCCACTTTATTGTGGCGTATTATGGTACAAGCTATGCAGCAGCCCTCGAAGCCGTAACCCCCCCGGGGCTTGGGGATAAGCCTTTTGTGGAAGAACCGGATTTTGAGGAGTATATCATGCTTACTGAAGATTTGGAAAGCGTGCAGCAATATATATATCAGAATAAGAATAAAAAGACCTTCAGCAAACAGCGTTTTATTCTAGAGTATTTATTAGATCATCCCAAGGTTTGCCAAAAGGAACTTGAGGCTGCTGCAGAGTTTAGTAGGTCCTCGCTCAAAACACTTTTGCAGCATCATTTTATTATCAGAGAAAAACTAGAAAAAAACTTTGTGCCAGATCGTATTCGTTATGAAGCCTTCAAACCGCTGAATGACGAGCAGGAAAAGGCTAAAACGAGAATTTGCGAGGCTGTTTCATCAAGCTGTTATCGCACCCTATTGCTGCAGGGAGTTACTGGAAGCGGTAAGACAGAGGTGTTTTTATATGCTATTAAAGAGGTCCTGGAGTCAGGTGGATCGGCCATCATATTGGTTCCTGAAATCGCACTGACCAAGCAGACTTTAGAAAGATTTAAAGAACGTTTCGGCAACCGTGCAGCACTTATTCATAGCCGGATGACGCCTAAAGAAAGGCAGAACCTTTACTTAAGGGCAAAATCTGGAAAAGTATCTATTGTTATCGGTCCAAGAAGTGCTGTATTTATGCCCCTAGGAAATCTAAAGCTTATTGTAATCGATGAAGAACATGAAGCAACCTATAAATCAGAGAGTATGCCTAAATATCATGCAGCAGATATTGCTAAAATGCGCATGCAGAAAGAGGGCGGCGTCGTGCTGCTTGCTTCGGCAACGCCCAGCATCGAAACTTACTATCAGTCTGAAATCGGAAATTATGATAAAGTAATGCTAAAGCGCAGAATAGGAGATGCAGAACTTCCAGAAGTAATAACAGTGGATATGAGACTTGAACTTCGGGAAGGCAATCATCAAGTTATCAGCCAAAGATTGTACGAAGGGATCAAGAAGACACTGGACTTTGGGCAGCAGGTGATGCTTCTTATTAACCGCCGGGGGCATTCTACTTTTATTAACTGCAGAAGCTGTGGTCATGTTATAAAATGTGAGCACTGTGATGTAGCAATGACCTACCATTTATCGGCGAAGTCACTGGAATGCCACTACTGCGGAAAAAAACTGGCAGTCCCTGATAAGTGCCCGGCATGTGAATCTAAGTATATTCGTTTTTTTGGAAGCGGAACTGAAAAAATTGAGGAATTTCTCAAACAGCACTTTGAAGCATATGGCATTGCCAGAATGGATCTGGATACCACCGGGGGCAAAGAAGGCCATCATAAAATATTGGATGCTTTTGCAAACCGAGAGGTGAACCTTCTGATCGGAACTCAGATGATAGCCAAAGGCCATGACTTTAAAGATGTGGCACTGGTCGGAATTATTGCTGCTGATATGTCTTTATTTATGCAGGATTTCAGAAGCAGTGAAAGGACCTTCCAGCTCATTACTCAGGCTATGGGACGGGCTGGACGGTCAGGGGCAAAAGGACAGGTCATTATCCAAACGTACAATCCGGATCATATTGTACTCCAAAGAATAAAATATAATAAGCAGGAGCTTTTTTATAAAGAAGAACTGTCTAACAGGCAGCTGATGGGGTACCCGCCATTTGAGCATATCTTTACGGTACTTGTAACCGGTAAAAATGAGCAGCAAGTTATCAAGGCGGCGTATACTTTGGCGCAGTACTACCGCCATTACAGCCAAAAGGGGCAGACAGCATTTCGGGTAATAGGACCAAGTGCAGCGGTATTAGGCAAGCTTGTAGATGAATATAGGTGGCGGATTATCATATTATCAAGTGATCGGGAGAAACTGCTTATATACGGGAAATACTGCCTAAGGCGGTATAAAGATGAACAAAAAGCGGAAAGTATAAAAGTTCAGTGGGATATAGACCCGCTTAGTATGATGTAAATAAGGAGGATATTATGGGAATAAGGACAATTAGAACAGAAAAGGAAGAGCTCTTAAGAAAAGTATCAAAACCTGTTAAAAAGTTTGATGAAAGCCTCTGGCAGCTTCTAGATGATATGAAAGATACGATGTATATGGCAGATGGAATTGGACTGGCAGCACCGCAGATCGGTATTTTAAGAAGAGTATTTACAATTGATATAGGTGAAGGGATCATTGAATTTATCAATCCTGAGATTTTAGAAGCAGATGGTGAGCAGTTTGGGGAAGAAGGGTGTCTGAGTATTCCTCAAAAATATGGGCAGGTAAGAAGATCAAACCGCGTGAAAATGAGAGCGCAAAACAGAGAAGGAGAGTTCTTTGAGGTCGAAGGAGAAGGACTAATGGCCAGAGCAATGCTTCATGAATATGACCACCTGGAAGGCAAATTGTTTATTGATCTGGTTGAAGGAGATCTGATAGACGCAGCAGACAGATAACAATGGAGGACGCTATGAATATTGTATTTATGGGAACACCAGACTTTGCTGTTCCAACACTTGAGATGTTAATTAAAGAGCAGCATCATATTTTGGCTGTAGTAACACAGCCTGATAAGCCAAAAGGAAGAGGCAATAAGGAAACGATGTCACCTGTTAAAGAGATGGCCTTAAAACATGAACTTCCGGTTTTGCAGCCAGTTAAAATAAAAGGGGATGAATTGTTTTGCAAGCACATAGAATCTTTAAATCCTGATATTATAATAGTAGTAGCATTTGGTCAAATACTTCCCCCAAGTATTCTAGCTATTCCTAAATATGGGTGCATTAATATTCATGGGTCGCTGCTTCCAAAATATAGAGGCGCAGCCCCTATTCAGTGGTCGATTATCAATGGTGATGTGCTAACTGGAGTGACTATTATGTATATGGACCCAGGTATGGACACAGGTGATATGCTTCTAAAAAGAGAAATACCTATCACAAAAGAAGACACCTATTTAAGTCTTCATGATAAAATGAAGCATGTGGGAGCAGAGGCACTTAAAGAAGCTTTTCCAATGATTACAGGAGGCGGTGTTATGCGGCAAAAGCAAAACGATGCTGAAAGCACCTATGCTCCGATGATTAGTAAAACACTAGGGGAGATAGACTGGAGTAAGTCAAGTTATGTCATAGATGCACTCATTCGTGGATTAAATCCATGGCCAACTGGATATACCTATTATAAAGGCGAAATGATGAAAATCTGGAAGGCAAGCCCGATAGAATCTTCTTCTAAGATGCTGCCAGGCAGTATTATAAGGGTTGATAAAGGTGGAATAGTTGTGCAGACTGGGGAAGAAAGCTTACTGATACAAGAGATACAAATGCCAAATAAAAAGCGTATGCCCGTATCAGAATATATCAAGGGAAATCCGATGTGTGAGGGTACTATGCTTGGAATATGATGAGAAGGAGTGATAAAAATGTTTTACGACAGCTCATATTTTATGTTGGCAATTATTATTATGATAATTCCTTTATATGCAAGCATGAAAGTTCAAAACACATTCAATAAGTATTCAAAGGTTGGGACCTTATCAGGATATAGCGGAGAAGAAGCAGCAAGACGCATCCTGATGATGAATAATATCCATATCCCGATAAAGCCGGTGCGAGGATCAATGACAGACTTTTACGATCCTGTTAAGAAAGAGCTGGCCCTCTCGCAGACAGTTTTTGGGGCGAGTTCTATAGCAGCTTTAGGGGTAGCGGCCCATGAAGCCGGGCATGCTATTCAAGATGCTGATGGTTATGCCTTTTTAAGGTTCAGACATGCGCTTTATCCTGTTACAAACTTTGCTAGCCGTCTGGCCATGCCGCTTATTTTCTTAGGGCTTATTTTAGGTATGGGACCACTTCTTCCTATAGGCATATTTTTATTCGCATTTACGACATTGTTTACGCTAATTACACTGCCAGTTGAGTTCAATGCTTCGAAAAGGGCCTTAGTAAGTCTTGAAAGCAGCGGGATTCTAAGTCCTAATGAACTGGAAGGGGCTAGAAAGGTACTTCAGGCAGCTGCGTTAACTTACGTGGCCGCTGCGCTTGCATCTGTTTTATCTTTACTAAGACTCATTTTAATAAGTAACAGAAGAAGATAAAAAAAGACGCTGTGCCGGCGTCTTTTATGCTACATGGAATGCTTTAGGCATCAACTTATCATACAGCTGATATAAGAAAGGATAGACAATGAATAATAAAAATGCTAGAGAACATATTTTAGATTTGCTTGTAGAGATTGAAAAGGAAGGAAGCTATGCACAGCTTCTTCTTAAACAAGCTTTAAAGGACCAGGAATCCAAAGATAAAGTATTTATAACAGAAATTGTATATGGCACTTTAAAGCATCGATTAAAGATTGATTACATTATCAACTTTTTTTCTAAAACGCCTGTAAACAAAATGAAGCCAGTTATAAAAAATCTGCTTAGAATGAGTGTTTATCAGATGTTTTATTTAGATAAGGTTCCTGTATCAGCTGTTATTAATGAAGCAGTTAAGATTGCTAAAAAAAGAAAGTTTATGAATCTTGCAGGGTTCGTAAACGGCGTACTAAGACAAATCGAGAGAAATAAAGATGCTGTAGTTTATCCAGATAAAGATGAAGATTTAACAGCGTATTTAAGCATCAGTTATTCGATGCCAGAGTGGATTATCAAAAACTGGTTGTTAAGCTACGACATAGAAACCACAGAACGAATATGTGCGGCACTTAATAAAAGAGCAAGAGTATGCATCCGAATCAATACGCTAAAGGCAGATAAGAATCAAGTTCAGGAAGCACTGAAAAAAGAAAAGATCAGCTATGAGGAAGGTGCACTTCTAGATGAAGCGATGTATATCGACCATCCGGGCAGTCTTGCCCAGCTTCAGTCTTTTCAAGAAGGGTTGTGGACAGTTCAAGATGAGAGTGCTATGCTCACAGCGCATGTAGTAGATCCTAAGCCGGGAGAAAAAATACTTGATATGTGCAGTGCGCCGGGAGGCAAATCTATTCACATGGCTGCGCTTATGCAGAATAAAGGTGAAATCATAAGTACAGATGTACATGACCATAAGATTGAACTTATCGAAAAAAATGCTGATAGAATGGGGGCTCATATTATTCATGCTGCTTTGCAGGATGGAACAGAGTCTAATCCTGACTTTATTGAAGCATTTGACAGGGTGCTTTTGGATGCACCGTGTTCAGGCCTTGGGATTCTTAAAAGAAAGCCGGATATCCGCTATAGTAAGACACCAGAAGATATAAGCGAGATTGCACAGCTTCAAAAAAGGCTTGCAGCTCAGGCTGTTCGTTATATTAAAGAAGGAGGGACACTAGTTTACAGTACATGTACCCTGTCAAGAGAGGAAAATGAAGAAGTGGCACGCTATATACAGGAAGATTTAGGTTTAGAATTATCAGATATAGCAGATACTATACCTATAAAACTTAGGCCATTTATGAAAAATAAAGGATCTATTCATATTCTTCCCTATGCAGCAGATACGGATGGCTTCTTTATAGCATGCTTTAAGAAAAAGAGGATAGAAGGATGAATGATATAACAAGTAAAGACTTAAATGAAATTGAAAAAGTAATTGGGGAATATGGAGAAAGCAAATTCAGGGCTAAACAGATCTTTGAGTGGCTGCATAAAAAAATGGTCTGGAATTATGATCAAATGACTAATTTGTCAGGCCTGCTTCGGGAAAAACTGAAAAAAGACTATCCAATAGGAGAAATAAAAATACTCAAGAAATATATATCAAGTTTAGACGGAACAATAAAGTACTTGTTTGAACTTGAAGATTCACATATAATAGAAAGTGTTTTAATGCGTTATAAGCATGGCAACTCGGTCTGCATTTCTTCTCAAGTTGGCTGTCAGATGGGGTGTAAATTTTGTGCCTCGACGATTGGAGGACTTGTGAGAAATCTTACGGCAGGAGAAATGCTTGCACAAGTTTATTTGATAACACAAGATATTCAGGAAAGAGTTTCGAATATTGTTATTATGGGAAGCGGTGAACCGCTTCAGAATCTGGATATCACGATGCGCTTTGTAAAAATGATTAACAGTCCGGAAGGGCAGAATATTGGACAAAGACATATTACGATTTCAACCTGCGGTCTTGTGCCTGCTATTTATCAGTTGGCAGATGAAATGCCGCAGCTTACGCTTGCAGTATCTCTTCATGCTGCAGACGATGAAAAAAGAAAAGAAATAATGCCTATAGCGAATAAATATTCCATAGAAGAACTTACTAAGGCATGTAAGTATTATACTGAAAAAACAGGAAGAAGAATTACTTTTGAATACGCACTTATAGAAGGTGAGAATGATTCTATAGAGGATGCAAAATATCTTGGTGAGCTCTTAAGGGGCATGATGTGTCATGTCAATCTTATTCCTGTTAACAAGGTTGAAGAAAGAAATTACAAAAGCAGCCATTCTTCAAGTATAAAGAAGTTTATTCATCAATTAAATGCATATGGCATACAAACTACCCTTCGCAGAAAGTTAGGAGCAGATATAGATGCAGCTTGCGGACAACTGCGGAATCGGTATATTAAAGAGCGAGGTGAATAGCGTGCTAGCTATTGGCAAAGTAGATATTGGAAGTAAAAGAAAGAGAAACGAAGATGCATTATATGTTTCAAATGTACCGGTTGGCATTTTACCTAACCTGTATATTGTAGCAGACGGCATGGGAGGACATAAAGCCGGCGGGACGGCCAGCAAGCTTGCTATTGAGTCATTCAGAAGCTATATCGCATCCCATGACAGTTTAGATATCAGAACAAGAGAAGACATTATGAGGCTTTTGAAGATGGGTATTATGCATGCCAATCACACGATTTACGAAAAAGCTTCAGATGATGAAGAGTATAAAGGCATGGGAACGACTTTTACGGTGGCGACAATTATTGAGGATATTCTCTATTTAGCCCATGTAGGGGATACCCGTTTATACCTTATTAATCGTAACAGCATTTTTCAGGCCACCACAGACCATTCTTTAGTTCAGGAGATGCTTACAAAAGGTTATATTTCTGAAAACGACCTCAAAGAGCATCCGCAAAGGCATATTATTACACGGGCTGTTGGTACATATGAAAAGGTGAAGATTGATACTTTGATGTATGATATGAGCAAGGTTGAATATATCATGTTATGTTCAGACGGCCTGACATCTATGGTTACAGATTCAGTAATACATGAGATAATTTATACTTATGAAGGCGAACTTGAAAAGATAGTAGACTCATTAATCAAAAAAGCAAATGAACAGGGTGGATTAGATAATATAGCAGTTGTAATTGCAAAGAAATACGAGGTGAATGAATGATGATAACACCAGGAACGATACTAGGGGACCGTTATGAGATTATTGAAAAGATTGGCGCCGGAGGCATGTCTATAGTCTATAAAGCTAAGTGCCATAGGCTGCAAAGATTTGTTGCCATCAAAGTGCTTCGAGAAGAGTTTGTTACAGATGAAGAATTTGTAGCGAAGTTCAGAAAAGAAGCTTTGGCAGCCGCCAGTCTTTCTCATCCTAACATTGTAGGGATTTACGACGTAGGCAGCGATCATGATCTGCACTATATTGTTATGGAGTATGTTGAAGGAAAAACTTTAAAGGATCTGATCGCTGAGAAAGGGCCATTTGATCCCAAAACAGTCTTAGAGTTTGGGCTTCAGATTGTATCAGCGTTGAGACATGCCCATAGAAAAAAAATCATTCATAGAGACATCAAGCCTCAGAACATTCTAGTGACCCATGACCACGTTCTTAAAGTAACAGATTTTGGTATTGCAAAAGCGGTAGATTCCTCAACAATTGTAGCAACAGGTAATGCTATAGGATCAGTACACTACTTTTCGCCAGAGCAGGCAAAAGGAAAATATGTGAATGAAAGCAGCGATTTATATTCCTGCGGGATAGTTTTATTTGAGCTTGCCACAAGAAAACTTCCTTTTGAGGCAGATTCCCATATATCAATAGCACTTAAGCACATCAATGAAGAACTTCCAAAGCCGTCTCAGTTTAATCCTGATATTACGCCAAGTCTTGAAAAGCTTATTTTAAAAGCAGCTGATAAAAGTCAGTCTTCAAGATACCAGGATGCTGATGAAATGCTAAAGGATATGAAAGGGTGCCTTACAAATCCTCATTACGTTATTGAGACAGGAGAAGTATCAGATCATACTATCTTGCTTTCCGATATAGAAACAGAATTTTTGCGCAGTAATGGAAATAAAAATGAACGCAGTAAATCATCAAGTGGCAGCATTTATACAGAAAAACCGCAAATAGATGAAAAAACTGACGTTGAAGAGGAAGAAGATATCTCAACTTTTTATAAAGTGCTTGTAAGTGTCGGAGGGGTTTTGGCGACCTTACTTGTGATTATTCTTTTATCCGCTGCTATTTTTCTATGGCTTCCGTCCATGGGAAAACCAAAGGGCATTGTTGTTCCGAATTTAGCAGGTAAAACGGTAGAGCAGGCTGAAAATCTTCTTGGCTCTTATAAACTTAAACTTAATGTAATAGGAGAAGAACCTTCAGACCTCACGCCGCCAGGAACTATTTTTAAACAGTCACCAGGTGAAAATGATATTGTTAAAGCCAATACAGTAATAGAAGTTATGGTAGCTTTGGAAATGTCGGCGAAAAGCGAAGGGGTACAAGTTCCGGATGTCATTGGGCTTGACAGGCTGAGTGCAGAAAGAATGCTTGATGAATACGGTCTTCTTTATCAAGTTGAGGGAGCTTACGATGATATGATAGAAGTAGGAAGGGTTATTGACCAAACCCCTGAGGCTGGACAAAATGTGTCTGGTGATGTAAGGGTCACACTCATAGTAAGTAAAGGGCCTAAGGTTGTGATGGCGAATGTTCCGAACTTAGTCAATATGACTGTGCAAAATGCAGAGATAAGCCTGCGTAACGAAAAACTTAGGATGGGTAACCGTAAAGAAGATTTTAGTGATACAGTAGCAGAAGGGCTTATTATTAGTCAAAGCATCAGTCCTAACAAGCAGGTGGAAGAGGGAACAGCTGTTGATGTATTAATCAGTAAGGGTAAAAAAGAAGAGACCCAGCCAGCACCAAGTGACCCAGGGCAGAATACTCCACCGGCGGGAGATAATCTTGCAACAAAGACCTTTACCCTTGCAAATGTTCCGCCAGACATTGAAAATAAGGATATTTATCACGTTATGGTCAAGCTTACAACAGAAGATGGTTCCAAGGTTGTATTTGATCAGCAGGTACAAAGAGACCAGTTCCCGCTTAATATCCCTATTAGAGGGAAGGGGAGAGGAACTGTAGAAACGTATTTTGATGGCAAAACAACACCGTCTTATCAAGATGAAATTGTTTTTAATGAGGTGCAGTAATATGGTACAAGGTACTATTATAAAAGGTATCGCAGGGTTTTATTACGTAGAAGCAAATCAAACAATTTATGAGTGTAAGGCAAGAGGCAAGTTTAGAAAAGATAACATTATCCCCGTAATAGGGGATAATGTACTTATTACGCTAAGCACTGCAGAAAATTCAACAGATAAATATCAAACGGCAATGATTGAAGATATTTTAGATAGAAAAAATAGTTTAGTAAGACCGCCTGTTTCCAATGTAGATCAGGCGATAGTAGTATTTTCAGTAACCTATCCTGAGATTCATTTAGATCTTTTAGATAGGTTTCTTATTATGATCGAAAAAGAAAATATAAGGCCCTATATTGTTCTTAACAAAATAGATGAGGCGCAAGAAAAAAGGTATTATCAAATTGTTGACGATTACAGCAAAATAGGATATGAAGTTTTATGTTTATCTGCAAAAAAAGAAATTAATGTAGAGCTTCTAAAAGAAAAACTGAAAAACCAGACCAGTGTCTTTGCCGGGCCATCTGGGGTCGGTAAATCAACGCTTTTAAACGCTATTGAAAAAGGCCTTAGACTTGAGACAGGGGCTGTAAGTGATAAGATTAAAAGAGGCAAGCATACAACAAGACATGTTGAACTTATTCCGCTTAGTATAGGGGGGTTTGTATTAGATACGCCTGGCTTTACATCGCTTCAGTTAGAGGGAATTGATAAGGATGATCTTAGGTACTATTTTAAAGAATTCAGAGACTTTGAAGGGCAATGCAAGTTTTCAGGATGCTCACACATTCATGAGCCAGGGTGCAGTGTAAAAAAAGCCTTAGAGCAAGGGGATCTTTTACAGCAGAGATATGACAATTATATTGCCTATTATAACCAACTACAAAATGTAAGGAGATGGTGAGATGGTTCATTTAGCACCTTCAATATTATCAGCAGATTTTTCAAATCTTGAGAAGGATATCAAATGTGTTCAGGAGGCGGGGGTATCATACATCCATGTTGATGTCATGGATGGCCATTTCGTTCCTAATATTACGCTTGGAGCCCCTATTGCAGCCTCTATAAGAAAGCACATTAAGGGCATCATGGATGTTCATCTGATGATTCATGAACCGGATAGATTTTTAGAAGACTTTAAGCGGTCAGGAGCAGATATTTTAACGGTTCATGTTGAAGCCACAAAGCATATTCATAGAACGATTCAAGCTATTCATGACTTAGGCATGAAGGCGGGGGTGTCGCTTAACCCTGAAACGCCAGTAAGTAGTCTTCATCCCATTATAGAAGAGGTTGATTTGGTGCTCATTATGTCGGTTAACCCTGGATTTGGTGGTCAGAAGTTTATTCCCTACTCCCTATGTAAACTAAGGGAAGTGAAAGAATTGGCCAAAAAATATAATGAAAACTTGATAATAGAAGTAGATGGAGGCGTTAATTTTGATAATGTCCATGAGATTATTGAGGCGGGAGCGAACTTGATCGTAGCAGGATCAAGTGTTTTTAACGGAATAGACACTGCCAAGAATGCCAAAACTTTTTTAGAGCAATTTAAGCGTTATGAGGCCTAAGCTATGAAATGCTTGATATTTACCAATGGAGATTACGGGGACTATACTTTCTGCACCGCAATTAAACCTTATGATTACATCATTTGCGCTGATAATGGCATGGGGCATGCAAGACATATGGGGATCATACCAGATGCTATAGTTGGGGATTTTGACAGTGCTCCGGAAGAGGACCTAAGGTATTTTAAAGGACAAGGCGTACCTGTATTAAGCTTTCCGTCAATGAAAGATGAAACAGATACGGAAATAGCATTAGATCTTGCTATTAAAGAGGGGGCAGACGTAGTCGATATATTTGGAGGAATGGGGACAAGACTTGATCATACACTGGCCAATATTAATCTCGTTTATAAAGCCTTTAAAAAAGGTGTTTCAGTTACACTAATTAACGCTTATAACACAGTAACGCTTATAGATAAAGAGATTGAGCTAAGTGGCAGTAAGGGTGATATTATTAGTCTTATTCCATTTAGTGAAAGGGTATCAGGTATTTATACAACAGCACTCGCTTATCCTTTAGTTAACGGTACTTTAACAGCGGATAGCCCCCGGGGTGTAAGCAATTATATGCTGGAGAATAGGGCAAAGGTTACTTTGGAGCAAGGCCTTTTGCTTGTCATAAGGGCAAGAGATTAATAAATCTTAAAAAGTGAATAAGTATAATGCAAAAAATGAGCCAGTTGTGCTCTTTTTTTGTATGGAAGAATATTATAGTATTAGAACGCTTAAACAAAGAAGGTAGAACATGTTATGAGAAGAAGGGTAACGGGACTTTGCTGCTTTTGTATTGGCCTTGGGATGATCCTAGTGATTGTTGTTCCTGCTTTAGGCTGGATCTTTACAACAGCAATTATTTTAATTGGTATTGGATGTGGCCTATTTCGATGCTGAAACTAAAACAGTATAAAAAATTAATAGCGGACATCCTAGGGATGTCCGCCTTTTAAATATTAATTATTTCCTATGAACGATTAGGCACGTGTTACTAGGTTAGAACGTAAACAACGAGTACATACGTTCATTGTCTTAACAGCACCATTTGCGGCTACTCTGACTTTTCTAACGTTTGCTTTCCACATTTTATTAGATCTTCTATGAGAGTGGCTGACTTTAATACCAAAATGTACATTTTTTGAACAGATCTCACATTTTGCCACTTTGAACACCTCCTTGATTTTAATCCGTGACATAACAAACTATATTGTAGCAGATAATAATTAATAATTCAAGTAGAGATTTATTTTATTTTTTTGAAAGAACATATTCATACTTTTAAATACATTACCACTTTTTTCTGGGTTAAGGATATGATATAATGATGTGAAGTTGATTATATTACAAGTAATATAGACCCTGCATGCAGGATAGGGTAGATTAGGAGGACTGTATATGCCAAGTAAATTTTCAAATGAATTTGGAAGCATTATGATTGATGAAGAAGTCATTGCACAAGTAAGCGGGATTATAGCTATGGAATGTTATGGCATAGTAGGCATGGCAGCGCGTAACGTTAAAGATGGGATCGTACATCTGTTAAAGGGAGAAAGCTTAACTAGAGGGATTGCTGTGCGTTTAAGTGAAAATAAAGCAAGTATTGATTTTCATATTATTGTAGAGTATGGGACAAAAATTTCTGCTGTAGCTGATAATTTAATGAGTACAGTAAAATATAAAGTAAAAGATATGCTTGGAATAGAAGTAGAGCACATTAAAATATTCATTGAAGGCGTAAGAGTAGATAAAGAATAAGCTTTAATTTAAGAACGAGAAGTTTGAGGAGGCATAAAAAGTGGAATTTAAAAAGATAGAGGCAAAGCAGCTGCAAGCAATGTTTATAGCTGGCGCCCAACTACTAGATGAGAAGAAACAGATGATTAATGAGCTTAACGTATTTCCTGTTCCAGACGGCGATACTGGGACAAATATGTCACTTACAATGCTTGCTGCAGCAAAAGAAGTGGGAATGGCAGGAGGCAGCCCAGCGCAGATTGCGAAAGCTGCTGCCGTAGGTTCATTAAGAGGAGCAAGGGGGAACTCCGGAGTAATCTTATCACAGCTTATACGAGGATTTTCAAAAGGGATCGAAGATCAATCAGAAGTTGATACGATTACGCTTGCTAATGCTTTTCAAAAAGGGGTTGATACAGCCTACAAAGCAGTGATGAAACCTAAAGAAGGAACGATACTTACTGTTGCAAGAGAAATTGCAACAAAAGCGTTAGAAATCAGCCTTGAAACTTCTGACATTGAGGTTTTTATGAAGGAAGTTTTAGAACATGGTTATGATGTACTTAATAAAACACCAGACATGCTCCCCGTTTTAAAAGAAGCTGGTGTTGTGGATGCAGGAGGTCAGGGGCTTTTGTGTATACTTGAAGGCGCTGCGAGGGTTATTATTGACAACCTTGAAGTAGAAATTAAAACACCTGAAATCACGCGAAGTGCTGCAGCCTTCAGCGCACTTAAAAACTTTAATACAGAAGATATTACTTTTGGTTACTGTACCGAATTTATCGTGGAACGGACTCTAGGGACAAGATACAATGAAGAATCTGTAAAAAATTACTTAGAAACGCTAGGGGACAGCATTGTAGTTGTATCTGATGAAGATTATATTAAGGTACATGTGCATACAGATAATCCTGGACTTGCTCTTCAGAAAGGATTGGAATTTGGTGCACTTAACAATATTAAAATAGAAAATATGCGTACCCAGCATTCTTCTATTTTTAATGAAGATGAGCAGGAAGAGAATCTAAATAATAAACCTAAGAAAGATGTGGCGTTTGTTTCAATTGCAGCAGGAAGCGGCATTGCAAAGATTATGGAAAGTCTTGGCGTAGATGTTGTGATTGAAGGTGGTCAGACAATGAATCCAAGTACAGAAGATATTTTGAGCGCCATTAAAAAGTGTCATGCAAAAGAAGTTATTATTCTTCCAAATAACAAAAACATTATTCTAGCAGCTGAACAGGCAGCAGCACTTGAAGAAGATACAAAGGTTTATGTTGTTCAAACTAAAACCATTCCTCAAGGTATATCAGCTATGATTGCTCAGGATGGGTTATCGGAAACAACTGAGGAAATCATCAGCAACATGAATGAGGCAGTTGAACTTGTACAAACAGCGCAGATTACAATAGCAGTAAGAGATACAGTAATAGAAGGAGAAAATATTACTGAAGGTGAATATTTAGGTATTTTAGAAGGCAAAATAGTGGTGCATCATGCAGATCTTAAAGAAACTTTTAAAGAACTTGTGCAGCAAATGAAAGAAGATGCCGAAGTCATCACCATCTATTACGGCGAAGATATTACTGAGGAAACGGCGGCAGAGTATAAAGAAGATGCCGAATTATTGTATCCAGATGCAGATATTGAACTTTACAGCGGCAATCAGCCTGTTTATTATTTTATGATTTCAGCAGAATAACTCCAATTGTAAATAAACCTAGTGTTTATAGAGAAACAACCCATAAACATAAGTTATTCATTTATTAAAAGATGTTTCTCGCAATGATTTCACATTATGTATAACTCATCTCTAAAGATGCGAAATCTATAGGATTGGCTTAAGTAAAATAATAGAATGATAAAGTGCCGATTTTATCGGCACTTTTCTTTTGAGATAGGAAAGTGCGTCTTGCTCGCTGGGGACTAGACACTCGAATAAATCAGCAGCAACTTCTCAGCTTAGTAGAAAAATCAACAAAAGGAAGGAGTTACGGGTATGAGTTTAGATAAATCTATCGGGAATCTAAAAGGCGTTGGACCTCAAGTTGCCGCAAAGCTTAACAAGTTAGGACTCTATACACTAAAAGATATTATCGAGCATTATCCAAGAGAGTATGAAGATCGAAGAAAAATTACACCTATTAAAGATATCGAGTTAGACTGCCATCACAACATTTTAGGCGTAGTGGTTTCAGCACCGCAAGTCAGCAAGAAGTCTGGAAAAATTATTGTAACTTTTAGAATCAAAGATGAAACAGGAAGCATTTATGTTACTTTTTATGGACAAGCTTATATGAAAAACAATTTTGCTGTCGGCGAGCAGTATCTATTTTACGGCAAGGTAAAAAGGAAATATACAAAAATTGAAATGGACTCTCCGGAATATCAAAAACTTTCCGATCCTTCTTCTTTAGGAGAAGTTGCAAAGATTACACCTATTTATCCTGTAACTCACAAGCTTTCACAAAAGGTTATAAGAGGATTAATTGCAGCCGCTCTTAAGGAATGCACACCCTACATTAAAGACTATCTGCCATGCGCTGTGCGAAAGGACTATCAATTAGCAGATAAGAGTTATGCTATTGAAAATATACATTTTCCTAAAAGCAATGAGTTTTTTTTTGAAGCCAGAAAAAGATTGGTTTTTGAGGAACTCTTTATGCTGCAGCTGGCACTTTGCACACTTAAGTCAGATTTTTCTAGAAGACATGTTGGGAATGCTCACAAACTGCCAATAGATTTTGCCGTGTTTTTGGAAAGCCTTCCTTTTAAACTAACAGATGCGCAAAAAAGAGTATTGAGTGAAATAACTGATGATATGCAAAGCCCTATGGCAATGAACAGACTCATTCAGGGAGATGTAGGGTCAGGTAAAACAGTTATTGCAGCTATAGCTTTGTTTGTTGCGGTAAAAGGAGGCTACCAGGCAGCAATGATGGCTCCTACAGAAGTTCTTGCTATTCAGCACTATGATTTCTTGCAAAAGCTCATGCAGCCTTTTGGCATAGAAGTGGGGCTTGTGACAGGCTCCATGCGGGCTAAACAAAAAAGTGAGCTTTTGGAAGCTGTAAAGGCACAAAAAATTCACATCTTGGTAGGAACACATGCGCTTATTGAACAGCCGGTTGCGTTGCCAAATTTAGGACTTGTCATAACAGATGAGCAGCATCGATTTGGAGTAAGACAAAGAATTAAATTATCTGAAAAAGGTACATCACCGGATGTGATGGTTATGACGGCTACACCTATTCCAAGAACACTGGCTCTGATCTTATATGGGGATATGGATATCTCAATTATAGATGAACTGCCCCCAGGCAGGCAGCCGATTAAAACCAATGCAGTAGATTCTTCTTACCACGCACGTATTTATAAGTTTATTGAGAAAGAACTGAAAAGTGGCAGGCAGTGCTACATTATTTGTCCAATGGTTGAAGAAAATGAAACCAATAATGATCTTCAAAATGTGGTAGATTACAGCTATCTGCTAAGGACAGAAATTTTTCCGGATTTTGTAGTTGAATACCTTCATGGCAAAATGAAGCCTAAAGAAAAAAATGAAATTATGGAGAGGTTTAATAGTGGAGAGGTTCATATTCTCGTTTCTACTACGGTGATTGAAGTAGGGGTAAACGTTCCTAATGCTACGATTATGCTGATTGAAAATGCAGAGCGGTTTGGCCTTGCACAGCTTCACCAATTAAGAGGGAGAGTAGGCAGGGGACAGCATCAATCTTACTGCATATTAGTTAGCGATTCAAAAAACAAGATCACCCAAAAGCGTCTTAAAATTATGGAAGAAACGACAGATGGCTTTGTTATTGCAGAAACAGATCTTAAGCTAAGAGGACCGGGAGAATTTTTTGGTACAAGGCAACATGGACTGCCAGAAATGAAAATAGCCAATCTCTATACCGATGCTAAGGTATTAAAAGAAGTCCAAAAGTGCGTTAAGCATCTTTTAGGAGAAGATCCAAAGCTTCATAAACTTGAACATAAAGAACTTTTAAATGAAATGCATGACAGGCTGGCTAAGGAGTCCCTGCATCATGCACTATAAAAAGGGTTGAAGGGAGAGTAAAAAGTGAGAGTTATCAGCGGAAGAGCGAGAGGAACACATTTAGTTTCCCCAGAAGGGGACGTGACGCGGCCTACGTTAGACAGAATAAAAGAAACACTGTTTAATATGATTGCGTTTGATATGGGGGGATCAAAATTTCTGGATTTATTCAGCGGAAGCGGAGCTATAGGGATTGAAAGCCTAAGTCGAGGAGCACAAAAGGCTGTATTTGTAGAAAAAGATAAAAACGCTGTATCGTGTATACGTAAAAATTTAGAAAAAACGAGACTTAGTGACTATGCAGCTATTTATTCAATGGATATATTCGATGCCCTAAGCCAGCTCAAGGAGCAAGCAGAAAAGTTTGATATTATTTTTTTAGATCCACCATACTTACTCCCAAATATCGAAAAAGTTTTGGAAAAAATAGAAAAATATGAGCTTTTAAAAGAGGATGGGTATATTATTTTAGAAAGAAGTACAAATACTATTGTAACTTTACCTCAAAATTTGGTATTATGGAAAGAAAAGACATATACCACTACAACACTTAGCTTTATGAAGAAAGGGATAAAATAGTGAAAATAGGAATATACCCAGGAAGCTTCGATCCAGTTACTAATGGACATATGGATATTATCGAAAGAGCTTCACATTTAGTCGATAAGCTGATTGTGTCAGTGCTTATAAATCCTAGAAAAAATGCAGGTTTATTTTCACTAGGCGAGCGCATTGATATGCTTAAGGAAGCTACCAGTCATCTTGCTAATGTCGAAATAGACAGTTTTTCAGGACTTTTAGTTAACTATGCCAAATATAAAGGAGCAAGTATCATCGTAAGGGGGCTTAGGGCTGTTACGGATTTGGAGCATGAGATGCAGATGGCACAGATCAATAAAAACATTACGCCTGAGGTTGAAACAATATTTCTTGTAACACGGGCGCAATATTCTTTTTTAAGTTCAAGTGCCGTTAAAGAACTTGCTTTATTCCAAGGGGATTATCATGATTTGGTTCCTTATAATGTAAAAGATAAGCTTAAAGATAAATTTAACAAGGAGGATGTCAAGTGGATAACAGCAGATGCGGTGAAATAGCTATTTTGCTAGACCAACTGGAGGATATCATTGAAGAAGGTAAGCCAAGTTTTTTATCAGGCAAAATTTCTATTGACAGAGAACAGCTTATTGATGTCATAAGAGATATTAGGCTGAAACTGCCTACAGAAGTTCAGCAGTCTATCTGGATTGTTGAAGAGAGAAACAAAATATTAGCAGAAGCCCAAAAAGAAGCCCATATTATTATTGAAGAAGCTCATGAAAAGCTCGAAACACTTATTGAGCAGCATGAAATCACACAGTATGCAAAAGAAAGAGCAGAACAGATTATTGAAACAGCAAGGCATGATGCAAGGCAGATTCATATGGGATCAGTTGAATATGCAGAAGAACTGTTTAAAGATGTTGAAATGAAGCTTAAAACAACTCTCGAAACGGTACATAGAGAAGTTCAGCATTTTGAAGGGTATATTACAGATGTTCTAAGAGAAGTATATGATAACAGGCAAGAACTTAAGGGCATGACCAATCAGATAGCTGGGACAAGAGATTAAAAATAACACTTTAAAAGTGTTATTTTTTTTAATTTTAATACACATAATAGATAATAAAACCTCTAAATGATTTCACAGTAGATAACCTTATGGATAGATTAATCTTTAAACTATGAAATCTATATATTTATATTGATAAAGTAAGCGTTACTAAGTGGACAAAAAAAATATTAGAGATTATAATTAGACTAGAGTTAAAATTTTGAAAAAATGAAGACATTTAGGAGGGGAACGAGTGACAGATTTTATAGTCAGCTATACATTACAGGAAAGTGAATATATAAAGGAAATTGACAGCACTGTCTCTATTTATATGCACAACCAAACAAAAGCTAAAGTTTTATTTATAGAAAATGAAGATGTGCACAAAAGTTTTTGCATTGGGTTTAGGACACCACCCAATGACAGTACAGGTGTGCCGCATATTATTGAACATTCTGTACTATGCGGGTCAAAGAAATATCCGCTCAAAGATCCGTTTGTTGAACTTGCTAAGGGTTCACTCAATACGTATCTTAATGCCATGACTTACCCTGACAAGACGTTATATCCTATTTCAAGCCAAAATGATAAAGACTTTCATAACTTGATGGATGTGTATTTAGATGCTGTTTTTTTCCCAAAGATTTATGAAACCCCAGAGATTCTAATGCAGGAGGGATGGCGCTATCATCTGGAAGATGAAAATGATCCTATTGAGTACAAAGGGGTTGTTTATAATGAAATGAAGGGTGCTTTTTCATCTCCAGAAGAGATTGGATTCAGACTTATAAAAGAGTCACTTTTCCCGGATACTGCTTATGCAAATGAATCAGGCGGCGCACCTTCACATATTCCAGAGTTGACGTATGAGGCTTTTTTGGATTTTCATAAAACATATTATCACCCATCGAACAGCTATTTATGTCTTTATGGTAAAGTAGACATTCAAAAAACCTTAGATTATATTGATACAGAATATCTCTCGAAATTCTCATTTAAAGAAGTAGAAAGTGAGATCAAATATCAAGAGCCTTTTAACGAGACGATCGAAAAGATCAGTTATTATTCAGCCACAGAAGATCGCAGCAGCGGGCTCTTCTTATCTTATAATTATGTGGCAGAAGAAGCGACTAACAGAAGAATTACACTGGCTATGGCTATTCTAGAGTATGTACTTTTGGATACCCCGGCGTCTCCGCTTAAAAAAGCGCTTATAGCAGAAGGGATAGGAGAAGATGTATTCGGTATGTTCCAAAGCCACCTTAGGCAGCCTATTTTTAGTATAGTGGCTAAAAATGTTTCAGAAGATAAAAGGGAAAGATTTTACGCATTAATTACAGAAACCCTTGAAAAAATCTGCAAAGAAGGCATTCCCAAAAACTTATTACGAGGAGCACTCCAGGTTAAAGAATTTGAACTGCGAGAAGGAGACTCGAGCGGACACTCTAAAGGACTTCTCTATAGTATAGCCGCGATAAAAAGCTGGATTTATGATGCCTCACCACTTATTAACTTAAAATATGATGAAGATATTCATTATCTTAAAGAGCAAGTTGAAACAGAATACTTTGAAAATCTTATCCGCGTTTATTTATTAAACAATAAACATTGCAGCAAAGTTGAGCTCTATCCTAAAGAAGGGTTAGAAGAAGAAATAGAGCGTGAAGAAGCACTGAAACTAGAAAAAATAAAAGACTCATTATCAAGCAGCCAAATTAAAGAACTTATTGAAACAACCCAAAAGTTTGATGCCTTTCAGCAGCAGGATGATCCGGAAGAGATAAGACATACCATCCCACTGCTTCAAAAAGAGGATTTGAGAAAAAAAATTACTTATCCTCGCTATACAGTTTCCAAAATGAAAGATACAACCTATATTGTATCCCCTATTTTTACAAACAAGATTGCTTATATTAACTGGTATGTAAAACTAGAAGACCTAGAAGACAAATATATGCCTTATTTAGGGATGATTGTAGGTATGCTTGGAAAGCTGGATACCAAGCACTATAAATATGAGGCACTGTCAGCGTACATCGATGAAAATTTAGGTGGGGTGGAGTATCATATTCAAGCCCTTAATGACAATCATACGCAAAATAAATACCTTCCGGTTTTTCAGCTTAGATCTAAGGCCCTTGTTGATAAAGTTCCGCAGCAGGTGGGAATTTTAAGAGAAGTTTTGCAAAATACGGTATTTGAAGATAAGAATAGAATTGTTGAGATTATAAGGGAAATGAAAGCAATTATGGAAGCCGCTATAAGCAGTGACGGCCATAGGATAGCTTACGGCAGACTTTTATCCAATCTTTCGAATGCGGAGCACTTCGAGGAAAAAACGAAAGGCATTACCTTTTATCATTTTGTATGTGAAGTCGAAAAGAATTGGAATGAAAGACAAGATGAAATAATGGAGCTTTTAAACAAGGCCTATCATTTTCTTGCGAATAAGCATAGAATAACTGTAGGGCTGACAGTAGATGAAGATCAGACAGAGACTGTAAAAGGACTCATTCAGGCAGAAGTTGATAAACTTCCTGAAATGCCCATAGAAGAGCTCGAAATGCAGTTTAATATATCACCGCTCAAAGAAGCACTCATCTATCCAACCCAAGTTAACTATGTAGCTATGGGATATAATTATAAATCTTTGGGCTATTCATACCATGGAAGTATGATGCTTCTCAAGTCGCTTTTATCAATGGATTATCTATGGAGCAAAGTAAGAGTGCAGAACGGAGCATATGGTTGTTTTTGTGATTTTAGAAAAAGTGGCAACATGTTTATTGTGTCTTATAGAGATCCAAATCTTGAGAAAACTTTGGAAGTCTATAAGCAGATTCCAAAGTATCTGGAACAAATCAGCCTGACTGAGCGTGAACTGCTCCAATATTTAATTGGTACAATAAGCAATTTAGATTTTCCATTTACGTCGTTAACAGAAGGCAAGACAGCTCAGATTTATTACCTGATGGGAATTACACCGGAAGAACTTCAAAAAGCAAGAGATGAGCTTTTTGAAACAACAGAGGAGACGATAAGAGGATTTTCAGGGTTAATTAAAGCGTGTCTTGACCAAGAGATGTACTGCGTATTTTCAAGTGCACAGAACGTAGAAAAAGCTAAAGAGCTTTTTAAAGAAGTAACGGCCATTTAATAAAAATATAGCTGGCACAAAGTACCATAGGTTCAGCTTAAGACGATTAAAGATAATGCATTAAAAGAGGAGGGGATACTTCCTCTTTTATTATGAATAGAAAAGTTCGCCTTGCGAGTTAGGGATCAGACTTTCACATTAACTAGTAATGATAAAACAGTATACGTTTATATTTTTATTTGCTATAATAAATGTGAACTAAAATATGGAAGCAGAAAGGGAATTATGATGGACTTTTTATATAAGTACAGAAGAATGATTGTTATTATCCTAGCTGGAATTCTTATAGGACTTGGGGTATTGCAGTTAACTACAGATGTAAGACTTGATGCGAATGTGATGAAAACAGCAGAATATGTTACGTTTTTTGGTGCTTTATATCTGCTGCTTATTCTTCCGAAAAATTATAACCGCAAAAAAAGTGAAGAGACCATAAATGAAACAGGAGTGGAAGAGGCAGATAAAATAGAACAAGAAAATCAATCGGTAGATAAATAAAGGACAAGCTCATTTAGCGGCCATTAAGTAGATTGCAGTATATAATAGAAAGGCGGAGGACTATGCTGTTTGATAAAAAGCTTATGCACTGTAAGACGCAGAAAAATGGGATTGAGATGATGCATCGTATTGAGTTTCATCATGCATTATCTAAGATGCCGGATATACGTTATCGTATTATAGAAAGGCTGATGAATGGAAAAGCTATTATTATAGATATTGATACGGCACTTTTTATGCCAAGTGTCAGAATGAACCCTTCAGAATATATTGAAGGTCTCACACAAAAATTAGCTGCATATCAGCTGAAATATAAAATAAGCAGAATAAAAAAAGAAGTTTTAGACGCAGGGATTGGCCGTGTATTTGGCATGAAAGCTTCTAAGACAGGCATCACATATAGAGCAAGTATTTATATTCCCTATGAAGTATTCAGCACTGAGCTCTATGAGCAGCTTCTAGAAAACAGCGGCTATAGAGTATGTATCTTAAATGATCAGGCAGACCCTGATGAACTGCTCGAACTGTTTTATTCAGGGATGGTAGACGACTTAGATTATTCGGAAGTGTTTTACGCACATTTTTACTGCAATGAGCAGCTTGCGCAAATCGTAGTTGCTTCGAGGCATATTCAGAAGGATCAAATGAATCATCTGATAGAAGAACTCGTTTCAAAGTAAAAAGAATTGATATTATATAATAAAAGTACAGCAAGAAAAAGTTGCTAATGAGGTGAAGAGATGGATTATTTGGGGAAAGTTGTTGTTGTGACGGGCAGCGGACAAGGGATAGGGAACTGCATTGCAATAGAGTATGCCAAGGAAAAGGCCAGCGTTATTTTGGCTGAAGTTGATGAAGAAGCAGGGCTTGAAACAAAAGCCTATATCGATAGCTTTGGCGGAGATTCAATGTTTATTCCAACGGATGTTGCTAGCGAAGATTCTGTTAGAAATATGGTATCAAGAGTTGTTGAGAGATATGGCAGAATAGATATTCTCATTAATAATGCAGCAATTACTGCCCAAAGTGAACATGATACACTCTTTACAAGAAACATCGATGAGTTTGAACGAGTAATGCGTGTCAATGTGACGGGAGCGTATATGTGTGCCAAATACTGCGCAGCACATATGCCGGAAGGCAGCAGTATTATTAATATCATTTCTACCAGGGCCTTTATGAGTGAGCCCCATACAGAGCCTTATTCAGCTTCAAAAGGAGCCCTTTGTGCACTTACCCATTCTTTGGCAAACAGTCTCATGCACAAAGTCAGAGTGAATGCTGTAAGTCCAGGGTGGATTGACGTATCTCAATGGAAAAAGAAAAAGGATCGCAAGTTTACAACCCTTACCGAGAAAGATCATCTGCAGCATCTTACTGGACGTGCAGGTGTTCCAGAAGACATCGCCCATGCAGTTCTTTACTTAACCAGTGAAAAAGCTGGTTTTATAACAGGGGCAAATTTAGTCATCGATGGCGGAATGACTGTAAAAATGATTTATGCAGAGTAGGTGAAGAAGTGATTTCGCAGCAAAGTAATTATATAAAAGAACGTAAAAAAAAGTTCCTGTTAGGGGCTATGCTATGGACAGCACTGATGCTTGTCGTATTTTTTGCGGGGGTATTTTATTTGAAGACTAGAAACAGTCACTTTACCTTAGTGGCAGCTTTATTTGTATTGCCGCTTGCTCAGAATGTTACAAGGTTTATATCTTTTAATCGGTTTAAAGATCCATCACCAGAAGCCGCAGAAGTCATTGAAGGCATGAAAGGCAGTTATCATTTATTTCATAGTGCTATTTTTACAGATTCATCAGCCACTATTTGCTTTGAACATGTTATCGTAACTTCTAAAAGTATTTACTTTTTAACAGCTCGGGAGGAAGTTATTGAAAAATATCGCAGTTTAATTGAAAATAGGTTAGAGGCTAAAGGAATTTCGGGTAAACACATTCATTTTATACATACGAGGCATACTAACAGTATCAAAAATGCTGCACTCAAGATAGAAAAGGATGCCTGTTATACCAGTGAAGGACTTGAAGAATATACAAAAATAATTAAAAATATGCTGATGTAGTTAGGTGGCTTTATGAGACAAATTACTATTTCTAATATGGAAGCAAATCAAAGATTAGATAAATTTTTAATGAAATACTTGAAAAAGTGTCCTAAGAGCTTGATTTATCGGGCAATGCGTACTAAAAAAATTAAATATAATGCAAAAAAACCTCAAGGCAATGAGATTCTGAAAGAAAATGATGTTATTCATATCTTCTTTACGGATCAGCAGTTTGAGGAATTCGAGCATTCTAAACCTATCCAAAAAGTGAATATAAGTTTTAAACCAGTTTATGAGGATGACAACATTTTAATTGTAAATAAGCCAATGGGGCTTTTAACGCAAAAAGATACGGAAAAAGGACACAGTCTGGCAGACGAAGTGATAAGCTATTTGATTGAAAACAAAAGTTATGATCCCAATACGTTAAAAGGGTTTACTCCTGCTCCTTGTAACCGCTTAGACCGTAATACTGCAGGAATTGTCCTAGTAGGTAAAAATCTTATGGCTACTCAGACCTTAAGTGAAATGCTGAGAAATAAGCAGATTTCTAAGTACTACATGAGTATTGTATTAGGCAGGGTAACATCTCCGATTATTTTAAAAGGCTATCATCAAAAGCAAGATGGCAAAAATGAAGTGGTCATATCCAACCATTTTATTGAAGGCGCTAAACCTGTTGAAACGAGAATTCTGCCTCTTAAGACAAACGGCAGGTATACCTTGGTTGAAGTGCAGCTTGTAACTGGGAAAACCCATCAAATACGTGCCCATCTTAGCCAAATTGGACATCCGATTATTGGAGACCCCAAATATGGCGACCCTTTGGAAAATCAATACTTTAAAGATCAATATGATTTAAGATATCAGATTCTATGTGCGTATAAGATTAAATTCGAACTTTGTAAAGAACCTTTTCTTTATTTGCAGAATCGGGTTTTTACTGTTCAGGCGCCGCTAAGTTATTCAAAAATATGTGAAGAAGAATCTCTATTATAAGGAATAGCTGTTTCGCTAAAACAGTTATTCCTATTTTCATGAGATAGGAGAGTGCGTCCTGCTGGAGAGGGACCCAACTTTCCTATTTCATATATGCGTGCATTTTTTTGCACGCTTTCTTGTTATGCAGGGGTAAGAGGAATATTATAAGTCGTTGCAAGCTTATAGGCTGAATCGAGGTCATTATGGTGAATACATAGATTAAAGGCTTTTTCATAATTGTTTTCGGCAATTAGTAGCCGCATGGCATCTGACTTTGCTTGTCCAAGATAATAATACAGCAAGGCTTTGCTTCGATCATAAGGCTCAAGGTATTTAGCGGCAAGGACATAATTTTTATTTTCAGCCTCACTGCTGCCGATGAGAAGATGTATTTGCTGGATCAAATGATCAATTTTAAGTTTTTTGGCACATTCAAGAGCAGAGTAGTAGTCACCGAGTTTCACAAAGAGTTTAAAGGCATCTTCATAGTGTTTTGTAAAAAAGAGTACGGCTGCAAATTCTTCCAGTTGTTTGAGACCATCATTTTTTTTAATAGGGTCTTCGCAGCTTTTAAAACACTCCAACGCGCTGAAGAGCTGATAGACCTTGAGATAACATTGACCGGCTTCATAGTAAAAACCTTCACCTTTATAAAGTCTTGCTGCATAAAGAGGTTTGAAGTAAGCATAAAAGTAGGCCGCTTTTTTGACATTTTTAATTTTTTCACATAATAATGCCCCCTTTTTATAGTACTTTCTTTGATCAGCTATCTCAATTGCCTTTGAATAGAGTCCTAATTTTTGATAAACTAAGATCAGATGGGAATGAGCTTTGGTTTTTTCAAAGCACTCAGCAGCTTGTGGGTAGTACTTAAGCTCCATGTAGAAAAGCCCCGCCCAAAAATAAAGCTTTTTATGACGGAGCACTTCAGCTTTTTGGGGAGATGAGAGGAAAAAGAAACGAAAGTTGTTTCGGATGCAGTAGATAAAAAAATATAAATAATTCAATGAAATACCTCCTATAACGAAAAATTGGAACTTAGTTTAATTTTAACCAATATTTTACAAAAAATCAAGAAAAGAGGAAAAAAATATGGGCTATTGGAGTACCAGGGGATTACGAGGCAGCGAACTGGAAGAGATGATTAATATAACCAATGACTTGTACAGACAAAAAAAACTAGGTATTGTGCAAAAAGTTCCGACGCCTATCAAGCCTATTACAATAGATAAAGAAAAAAGAACGATTACATTAGCGTATTTTGAACAAAAAAGTACGGTGGATTATGTAGGTGTAGTGCAAGGGGTAGCCATATGTTTTGATGCAAAAGAGACGGCCAAAAACTTCCTGCCCATTCAGAACATTCACAGGCATCAGATAGAATTTATGAAAGACTTTAAAGAGCAAGGAGGAGAAGCTTTTTTGGTTGTCTATTTTAAAAAGTATGATGAATACTTTTTTATTGATATTTTGACATTAGATATTTATTATGAAAGAGCAGTGGCTGGCGGAAAAAAATCTATTCCTTATGATGTATTTGATAAAAAGTATTTGATTCCAATAGAAGGGGGGAGGTATCTCAATTATCTTAAGACGCTAGAAATGTTTATAACTGAGTCTTAAAGTGTATATAAGATTCATAAATTGTCCATAATTCCTATGAGGTGATTCTAATGAAAAAAGTTATCTCAAAAGGGATTATTTTTTTATTGCTTATGATGAGTATGATGGGCCTTGCAGCATGCAGCCAAGAGATTATGTTTGATGATCAGACGGTCAGTCTCAGCCAGCGGAGCAAGAAAGTATGTGATATAGAACTTTACGTTAAGCAAGAAGTTAAACTAGGTAAATATGAGCCTTATGAAGGGATTTATTTAGGTGCCTATGTAGAAAAGAATAAAAATATTAATGGAGAAATTGCAGTATTTGAAGAGCTGGTTAATAAGACGCAGGCCTTCAAAGTGTTTCAGTATACGATGGGAGAAGGTCTTTCTGCTAAAGAAATATTAAAGTGTATGGCAGAGAGAAAAGTGCCCTATATCAAACTGCTTTTAGGCAGCAATCAGGATCTGACGCCGCTTTATCGTATGATTTCAGATATTAATGCGCCTTATGATGTCCCGGTTTTTATAGAATTATTTCCGCTTACGGCAAACCTGTCACAGCCGGAGCACTACAAGAAGACGTATGAGAGAGCATATGAGATTATTCACAAGTATCTGGACAACGTTGTGATTGTATGGAGCGTAGATGACAGCAGAATCTATGATATGCCGCTTTACTATCCTGGAGATGAGATTGTTGACTGGGCGGGGATCAATGTTTATATTCCTAAATATAAAGATAACAGCCCTTATACATTTAATGCCGAGGAGACGTTAGATTTCTGGTACAAAAGCTTTCAAAAGTCTAAACCGATGATCATATCCTCCCTTGCAGTTTCACATTATTCCAGGGCAGACCATGCTTATACATTAAATGATGCCATCAATAAACTTAACTTTTTTTATGGAGAACTGCCGAAACGCTACCCCAGAATAAAAGGGATTCTTTATATTGATGTGGATATGGGGGAGGTTACACGGATGGGGAAGGATGATTATCGCATTACCAGCCAAAAACAGCTTTATGATTTTATGAAACTAAAGCTTAAAAATAAACTATTTATTCATGAAGCTGATGATCTTCCTGTGAAAAAGTCTGTAGACCTTTATATGAAATACCGCATTGTTACCACAAAGTTTGATGAGGACATCTATCTTAACAAAAAATATATGACAGCCTTATTTAAAAAGGTTCCGCTGTCTAAACTAACAATGATACAAGACTTAGATGGAGAGAAATATTATAAGCTTGATGATGTTAAATTGTATGCAGATATTTATTATGAGACCAAAGAGCAGTAGGAGCCTTCCTACTGCTTTTTAGTTTAAATCCAGTCTTCATCGGAATAAATGTCAGTTAAACGAATACCTAACTGCTCACACATATCTTCTTCATCTTCGTAATAATCAAGCATTGTAGCATAATATGGATTTAAATGCATTGCTCCTCACCTTCTTTCTTTAAATAATATTATTTTGTGCGCTTCTAAAGTTAATATGCAAATGTACATGAATTCGCTAAAAAATTATCATGTATTCACAAGACACACCATATATTTTTAAAGAGAGAGTTACCCGGCGCAAAGGAGTGATAAAGTTATGGTAGATTTTTCTAAACTGATATTAGAAGACAGAAAAGAAAGAAAAGTAGCGGGATTTAAGGGCACTTTCCTCGAATATTTAAATATTCTCGAAGAGGATCATTCCATTTATCAGCTAGCGCATGAGCGATTATACAATTTGCTTGTCAAACCCGGAATAGAACTTATTCGAACCGAAGAAGACGCAAGGCTCATGAGAATATATGGAAGAGACATTATCAAAAAATATAATTTTTTTAAAGACGATTTTTATGGGATTGATTATACCCTAATGAAAATTGTCAGGTACTTTTACTCAGCAGCAATGAAAGGGGAGGAATCACGACAGGTGCTTTATCTGGTAGGCCCAGTTGGTGCTGGTAAGTCATCGCTTATAGATGCGATTAAAAGACTTCTTGAAGAAAGTCCACCGGTTTATGCACTCGAAGGGTGCCCAATGAGAGAAGAACCGCTTCATCTTATTCCTAAACACTTGCGAAGGTCAGTAGAAGAGGCCTTGGATATCCGAATAGAAGGGGATATATGCCCTGCTTGTAAATACAGGCTTATTCATGAGTTTAACGGCGAATATGAAAAATTCCCTGTTGTTCAGACAGACTTTTCAATTCGTTCCAGAAAAGGCATTGGTGTTGTCCCGCCTGTTGATCCTAATAACCAAGATACATCTGTACTTGTTGGGTCTATTGATATTTCAAAAATGGATCTTTATCCTGAAGACGATCCTAGAGTTCTTTCGCTTAATGGAGCCTTTAATGCAGGGAATAGAGGCATTGTCGAGTTTATTGAAGTCTTTAAAAATGATGTAGAGTATCTACATACTATGATTACAGCAACTCAGGAAAAGAGTATCCCTTCCCCAGGCAAAAATGCAATGATTTATTTTGATGGAGTTATTTTAGCTCACTCAAATGAAGCGGAGTGGAATAAGTTTAAATCTGATCATACTAATGAAGCAATACTTGACCGTATTGTTAAAGTAGAAGTGCCGTACTGTCTCGAACTAAACGAAGAAATTAGAATTTATGAAAAAATGCTGAAGCATTCTAACTTTAGGTCCCATATGGCACCACATACTATAGAAATTGCTTCAATGTTTGCTATATTATCCAGACTCTCTCCATCTACAAAAGTAGATCCGCTGACAAAGCTAAAGATTTATAATGGTGAAGAAATTATTGAAAAAGGAACGACAAAACGCATTGATATTTTAGAACTGAAAGAAGAAGCTGAAAGAGAAGGAATGACTGGTCTTTCAACACGTTTTATATCAAAGGCTATTGATACGGCACTTTCAGAATCAGAACATGACTGTATCAATCCAATCGGCTTGATGGATGTATTAACAAGAGAAGTTAAAGAGTTATCTATTTCAGAAGAAGGTAAAAAGAAATATCTTGGTTTCCTGCAGGATGCTATTAAGAAAGAGTACCATAAAATGCTTGAAAAAGAAGTGACAAAAGCATTTATTCATGGGTATAAAGAGCAGGCAGAGGATCTCTTTAATAATTATTTAGACCATGCAGAAGCCTATGCTAATAAGACCAAAATAAAAGATATTAATACAGGAGAAGATCTAAACCCTGATGAAGAATTTATGCGCTCCATAGAAGAACAGCTGGGAATCACACAGGCTGGTGCCAAAGGATTTAGGCAAGATGTGACGTCTTATATGTTTTCAATTATTAGAAATGGCGGCAAGGTAGACTATACCTGCTATGAACCATTAAAAGAAGCTATTGAGAAAAAGCTGACTTCTTCCGTAAGAGAGCTTTCAAGAATTATTACTCAGAGCAAAGTGCGGGATAAAGAACAAAATGTTAAATACGATGCCATGGTGGAAGAAATGAAAAATAACGGATACTGCGATCACTGCTGCAATGTTATCTTAAAGTATGCTGCGAACAATCTATGGAAAGATTAGGCAGAGCTTATGGGAACAATATTTAAAGAATTTCAGCCAAATAGCAGAGATCGCAGCGTTGAAGATCGAAGGAGACACAAAGAACTTGTAGAAAAAAGTATTAAAGATAATATCGGCAGCATTATTTCAGAAGAAAGTATCATTGGAAAAAGTAAAAACAAAAAAATTAAAATTCCGATAAAAGGGTTAAAGGAATATTACTTTAAATATGGCAAAAACCAAAAAGGGGTTGTTGCAGGCACTGGTGAAGAAGAAAAAGGTAAAAAGATCTCCAAAGGGGACTATGCAAAAGACGCTGGCGGAGATGGAGCAGGAAATGATGAAGGAGAAGATATTTATGAAACTGAAATTACCATAGAAGATGCCATTCATTTTCTCTTTGAAGACCTTAATCTTCCTTACCTTCAGCATAAAAAGTTCAATGAAATAGAAACCCAGTATGGTTCCAAAAGATCAGGGGTCAGGGATAAAGGATCAAGATGCCGCCTTTCTAAAAAACATACGGCTATAGAAAAGATTAAAAGGCGTAAACGCGAGCAAAATGTTTTAAATGAACAAGGCATAGTAGAAGATCCTGAGGAAAGATATCCGTTTCATCAGGAAGATCTCAAATATTTTTATAAAAAGCCTAAACTGAAAAGAGATTCTAATGCAGTGGTATTATGCATCATGGATACTTCAGGTTCCATGGGACAGACCAAGAAATACTTGGCAAGAAGTTTTTACTTTTTGCTTTATCAATTTTTAACGATTAAATACATCAATGTTGAAATCGTATTTATCGCCCATACGACTGTGGCCAAAGAGGTTAGTGAAAATGACTTTTTCCACCGGGGAGAAAGCGGCGGAACTTACATCAGCAGCGGGTATCAAAGGGCACTGGATATTATAGAAGAAAGGTATCATCCGAACAACTGGAACATTTATGCCTTTCACTGCAGTGATGGCGACAACTGGGGAGAAGACAATGACAAAGCTGTTGAACTTGCAAACAAACTTTGTGAGGTATGTAACCTTTTTGGCTATGGAGAAATAAAGACCAGTACGTACACCAGTACTATTATGAATAGATACCTGGAAGACATTCATCATCATAATTTTTCAGTCGTAAAAATTCTAAAAAAAGAAGATGTATGGACAGCGTTTGTGGATATGCTGAAAGTGGAGAAATTGACTGCAGGGGGTGAAACACAAGGATGAATTACACCCTAAAAGATTTAGCACGCTATAACGAAAAAATTGAAAGAGAAGCTGAGCAGATTGGACTCAATTATTATCCGCAGGAATTTGAAATTATCAGTTTTGAGGATATGCTTTGCTATGAAGCCTATGTCGGCATGCCGTCACACTATCCTCACTGGAGTTATGGCAAAAGCTATGAGAAGTTAAAGACTGCCTATAAATACAATTTATCTGGTCTTCCGTACGAGATGGTGATTAACTCAAATCCATGTATTGCCTATCTGATGAAAGACAATACACTATTACTGCAAATACTAACCATTGCCCATGTTTATGGGCATAATGATTTTTTTAAGAATAACAGGTTATTTAAAGAGTATACCAATGCTGATTTAACCCTTGAGCGGTTTAAAAACCATGCTGCCAGAATAAGAACGTATATTGCTGACCCAAGTATTGGCTATGATGAAGTTGAAAAAGTATTAGATGCAGCACACTCTATTAAATACCATTGCGGAGCATTCTGTAAGGTAGACTATAATTATGATTATAATAAAAAAATAGAGTACCCTTATGAAAATGTCCTGGACTTCTTAATGCGCTTTGGGCGCCTAGAAGACTGGCAGAAAGATGTCATTAGTATTGTTATGGAAGAAAGTCGGTATTTTCTCCCGCAGATAGAAACCAAAATTATGAATGAAGGATGGGCGACTTTTTGGCATTATACTATCCTTAACCGTCTAAATCTGGATGCCGGTATGCAGATGGAGTTTTATAAGGTGCATAATAATGTCATTTGTCAAAGGCCAGGAAGTTTAAATCCCTATCATTTAGGCTTTAAAATATGGCAGAATCTGTATGAAAAATATGATGGCAATTTTGAAAAACTTGCGCAGATTCGGGAAGTTGAAAGAGATGCGTCATTTATCAGAAGTTATCTGACCTTTGAATTGGCGGTAGACAGTCACTTGTGTGAATTTGAAGAAGAAGAGCGCTATTACATTGTCTCAGAAGTTTCAAATGACAGCGGGTGGAAAAAAATAAGAAATACCCTGGCTGAAACAGTTGGTGTTGGAAGTATTCCGGTTATTGAGGTCAGTGACGTCAAAAAAAGTGAAAACTGCCTTGTACTGAATCATGTTTATGACGGGAGAGAGCTTAATTTATCTTTTGCCACGGAAACGCTTAAATATATGCAGACTTTATGGGGCGGTAAAATTATTTTGAAGACCACATTGTCTCAAATTCCTCGTCAGATTGTCTGCTATGAAAACAAGAAGGTTTCTATTGAAAATGCATAAAACTGCTTTATAAGATTGATAGGTGCAGCTAAAACATCTATCAATCTTTTTTATACGCGCTGTAATTTATTTGAACTTATGACCCTAAATATGGTATAGTAGTAGCAGTCAATAAGAGTCAGACAAGCGGAGGAAGAGAGCATGGACTTTAAGCTATGTGCGATAGCCAGTGGAAGCAGCGGAAACTGTACTTTTCTGCAGGCAGGAAGCAAGATGTTTTTAATAGATGTAGGAATCAGCGGGAAAAAAGCTGTGCAGGGCTTAAGTGAACTGGGCATTGATCCCTACGATATACAAGGCATTTTTATTACCCACGAACATATTGATCATATCAGAGGGGTCGGCATATTTAGCCGAAAACATAATACCCCCATTTATGCAACACAAAAGACGTGGCATAAAATACTTACTGAAAAGATGATTGGCGATGTAAAAGAAGAAAACATTAAGCATCTGGATAAAGAGACTAATCTTGAAATGGACGAGCTGACTATTTTCCCTTATACCATTTATCATGATGCTATAGATCCAGTAGGATACGCCTTTTTTTACCAAAACAAAAAAATAACGATTGCAACAGATATCGGTGTCGTTGATGAATGGATCATAAGTCATTTAAAAGGTTCCCATGGTATACTTTTAGAATTTAACCATGATATCAATATGCTGGAAGCTGGTGGTTACCCCTATTACCTTAAAAAACGTATTTTAAGTGATGTGGGGCATCTTAATAACGAAGCAGCAGCTAAGGCGCTGACGGACATTTATCATACGGACATGCAGTGGGCGATCCTTGGACACTTAAGTAAGGACAATAATGTGCCGGACCTTGCGTATCTAACAGCAAAGATGGCTTTAGAGGAAAAAGATATTATGATTGGCCGGGATATTAAAGTCAGTGTAGCAAAAAGAGATTGTGTGTCGGAAGTGCACTTTATTTAGAAAAAAATAGATGAAAAATTGTTGTATAAAAAAATCTAACCTGCTAATACTATCCTTGTAATTGAGTTATTCAAATTACTACATTGAATAATTGAAAGGAGGATTAACCATGGCTAACAGAAATAACAACAATACAAACAACAACACTAGCAACAATACTTCAAGAAACAACACTAATAACAACACATCAAGAAACAACACTAGCAACGATACAAACAACAACACAAACAACAATAACTCAAACTGCTAATAGCAAAGACGCTATAGAATGATTATAGCAGTCAGATCATTTAAGAATAAAAGTTTTTTATAAGCATTAAATAAAGTAAGATGAAAAAGGTGATATAAGCAAAGAAGCTTATACCACCTTTTTCTATGTTAAAAAATAAATTAATAGATAATATTACAAAATATTACAATATTCACTCTGGATAGAAAATTATAAATAGTTTAAAATGGATAAGGGGAGAATTGTAGAAGATATCAATTTACAATATTAATGATAATTATAGCTATCCCAATTATAACGGGGAGAGGGGGAGTTGGTGAATATGAATAGCTTATATGGGTTTGGTTTATTTGAATCGCAAGCATTTTAGTAAGAATTAAAACACCAAGCTAAGAGTATTAAAAATATTTATAAAATAGTTGAGTAGAAAAGAGAGATGTATGAAAGAAAATATGAAGTTAATGAGTATTCTATTTATTATAGGATTATTGATCTTGCTAATCGTTATAGGCGTGGAATACTTATACAAGGAAAATTCGCATGTTGAAAATCAACATATACCACGTAAGTATAGAGAACATGCAAAGTTAGTAGAAGAGCACTTAGCTCAAAAATATGGCAAGGAGTTTGAAGTTATCAAGGTAGAAAACTACAGGGTGTCTCTAGGCTCTCCTAAGATGCTAAGAAGTACTTTTCATCCAGTAGACAGACCAGACTTAGTGTTTCAAATGTTTGAGCTTGGACAAGAAACGTTAGCTGATCCTAATTTTGGTTTGAATTATGATTATATAGAGATAATGTGGTCTGAGCAGATTATGGATGAGTTTAATGATGAAATAAGAGAAATTTTTGGATCGGATATGGATTATTATATTTATCTTAATAAGAACTGGGGACCAGAGAGAGACAAGAAAGAGGAAAAAAATTGGTATGGGATTCCTGAATATAAGGAAATCATAAAAAAGTACCCTAAGCAAATAGATTGCTTTATTTATATTTTAAATTATAAAAGATTAACTCATGATAATAAAAGTGAAGAGATAAGTAAGATTCAGAAGCTAGCCTCTTTGCTAAGAGCTATAATACCTGAAATTCAAATAAGACTAGTTCTTAAATTTCATGAGCCATTCATTAGGGAACAAGTCAATGAATTGACAAATAAGTATGGGTTCCCATACTTAACATTGGCTCCAGACAATATAATAAGATCTCAAAATGAAGTAATTGAATGGGAGAGTATATTATTTGAAGTTATTGATGAAAATTTGACTGAATATGAAATTAAAGACAAAATTAAGACCGAAAAAAATAAGTATTAAATAAAAATTAAAGGAGGATATTATTTTATGATAACAGATAGAGAATATCTATTATTATGTGAATTAGCGTATAATAACTTTAATATAGAAAAGGATGGAGGAAAGAATTTAGCTCTACTACTTCCTGAAATCAAGACGGGAATTATTGCTAAGAGAGCAGAGGATAATCCACTATGGGCAGACCGAATAACTGAAATGGTAGAAGAATGCTCATATTTTAAACTAATTGATTATATAAATACCAATAACAAATTTGGTGAGGGCTTTTGTGCTGCGGTTTTTGAAAAATCTACACTTAATGCAAATGGGACAGTAACAACTGAGATAGTCTTTGCCATGAGAGGAACAGAACCAGAACTAAATCCTTTACAAGAAGATATTCTATGTGATGCATTAATTGCAACATCAGAGACACCAGTAGGGCAATTTGCGCAAGCTAAAGCTTTTGTTGAAAACACTTTAGCACGTATTGCAGACGAAAGAGATATAGCTGTATCAAGCAATTCTTTTAGTGAGCTTGTTAAGATATTAAATGTTAACTTTACAGGGCACTCATTAGGTGGGGCATTGGCACAATACATGGGATATCTTGCAAAAGATGCTGCTGATGAGACATATAATAGGTATGGCAAGGCTGTAACTTTTAATGCACCCGGCATAGCTCATCTAGTAGATAGTAAAAATTTTGGACAATATACCAATATAGTCGATTATGTAAATGCAGATGATATAGTCGGTAACTTGTTAGTTGGACTAGGATCTTCTATATATATTCCTGGGTCGGCGCAACTTGAAATTAATAAAAATTACCCTGATATGTATTTATCTTATTTGAGTGAAAAGATAAAGAACATAATTAATAATCCAATAACAGCATTTAAAGCAAATCCGCTAGTTCAGTATTTTGATAATATGCCTACAGGCTATTATAATGAATGTTTATCTGCATTTACTAATGTAGACCTAACACATGGATTAGATAAATTTTATGATTATATTGTAACGGGGAAAAGTGTAAATACAGAGTTTACAAGCAATATAATATGTGAATTTTTAACCAAATTTGCTCAGGTTTTGCTCTATTCTCCGGGGCAGATGATAGATAGAACACTTGGTGCATTTACAGCACTTTCAAAGTTTAACAAACATTTTGGAGGACTTTATAATACAATTTTTACAGATTTTGCATACGCAGATTTAAGGCACTGGAAAAATGGGGGGGATTTAGGAGTACCTATCGATAACTCTACTATTTTATTAGAAGGAACAGATGCAAATGATACATTAAGAGGTCGGGCTTTGAATGACTGGATTGAAGGGGGAAGAGGGAGCGATTTTATTTATGGAGGAGAAGGAACTGATTATATTTATGGTTTAGATAGAGACAGCATTATTAAAAATACAAATGCTCCCGATGGAATAAATTATATTTGGGGACAAGGTGGAAATGATTATATTTATGGAGGAAGTAATAAAGATTACATTTATGGAGGAAGTGGGAGCGATTATATAGAGGGAGGAAGAGGAGCGGACGAGATAAAAGGCGGGAGTGAGGCAGACATAATTTATGGAGATAGCAGAGAAAGCTATTATGCTAAAGCTAATCTTTCTATAAGTAGTTATCCGAAAGATGGGATAAACACAATTTATGGGGACTCAGGCAATGATTGGATTTACGGTGGTGATAATGATGATAAACTATATGGTGGAGACGATGAAGATACGATATATGGAGGACATGGGAATGATACAATATTTGGAGGGAATCATCGGGATGTTTTAAATGGGGAGCAAGGGAATGATACGATATATGGAGGACAAGGGAATGATGATCTTTATGGGGATGAAGGATATGACAAACTATATGGTCAGGATGGGCATGATTATTTAGTCGGAGGTAAAGGTAATGATGAATTATATGGAGGAAGCGGAAAAGATGTATTATCGGGAGGGGAACATGATGATATTCTAGATGGAGGAACTGGAATAGATTACTTAGAGGGTGGAACAGGCAATGATACATATATTTTTGGAAGAGGTTATGGACAAGATTGGATATACGATTACTCAGAAGGAGAGACAAACAACTGTGATACAATAACGTTTACAGGGAATATTTCTGCTAAGGAGATTAAGCTCAAAAGATATGAAGACCATTTACTTGTATGTGTAGGAGGATATGCTGATCTAATTACAATACTACACTTTTATAGTAGTGATGAAGAAAAGATAGAAAAATTTAAGTTTAGTGATGGCACAACATGGGATCTTAAGAAAATTTTAAGTTTACCAGTAGAAACTTTAAATTTTGCACAAATCCAAGACATATATGATGAGACACCTGATCATAAAGTCTTTCTAGCTGCGTTTGGGAATATAAGAGAAAATCCAGGCTTACCTAAAAAAGTTGGACTTAAATATTTTCCTTGGGAGAATGTAGATGATGCTGACTTTTGGATGATAATGAACAGAATTTTCAGGATATCAGAAGTGAAGGCTATTTTTGATAACTCAAGGAGAGTACCACCAACACCAGTAAGGGTTGATCCTATTATACTTGATCTTGATGGAAATGGGATAGAAACAACCAATGTAAAAGAGGGAATTTATTTCGATCTAGATGGCAATGGATTCGCTGAAAAAAGTTCTTGGATTAAATCAGACGATGGGGTGTTAGTTCTTGATAGAAATAACAATGGAACCATTGATAATGGAGGAGAACTTTTTGGTGACCGAACGCTTTTAAGTAATGGAAACTTTGCATCAAATGGATATCAGGCCCTTGCGGAGTTTGATATTAACAAAGACGGGAAAATAGATGAGAATGATGAAATTTATTCAAAGCTCCGTGTATGGAAAGGTGCCAATAGCTATACAAACTCGCAGGAGCTATATTCGCTTGAGCAATTGGGTATAAAAGCAATAAACTTACAACATAAGACGGTTAATATATTAGATTCTAATAATAACATTATTACTAGAGAAGGAAGTTATGAAAAATTAGACGGATCAATAGGTGAGATAAAGGAGTTTTTATTAGATAGAGATACGAGTGATTCGTTAGCAAATGAGTGGTTAGAAGTTCCAGAAGATATTTTGGCATTACCTGACATAAATGGAATAGGAAATGTTTATTCGTTGCAACAGGCTATGGTAAGAGACACTACAGGATCTTTAAAGCTATTAATCAAACAGTTTTTAGTAGAAGAAACTATTGAAGGTAGAAATCAGCTTATTGATGATATTTTATTTAAGTGGACACAATCAGATACCATCTTACCTAATAGTAGAGGAAATAATTTTGATGCTCGAAAGTTATCAGTCCTTGAAAAATTTGTTGCAAGAGATTTTTCGGGAACACAAGGTGTAAATCCAATTGCTGAAGCAGTTCCTCAGCTTACTCAGGCGTACAATATCTTATTCGAAATGACTTATTGTCAACTGATAGAGCAGACACATTTATACGATGTATATTCTCAAATAAGATATGATTGGGATGAAAATAGAGAAAATATTGTTGTAGGTTTACAGAGCGTAATAGCTACGTTAGAAGAAATTTTAGATGAAAACCGTGAAAAAGGAATGTCTTTATTAAGCGATTTTACAAGAGTAGTTAAATATTATCAGGTAGAAGAACGCATAGGATTCAATAATTTTTACCAGTATTTTGCTATTAAGGATGAAGAGTTAGGATGGATTATTAATAGCACATCAAATAATATTGTACGTGGTACAGTAGGCGATGATGTTCTGAATGGCAGTGATGCTAACGATGCTCTATATGGGGATTTAGGAAATGATACACTGAAAGGTGGTTCAGGCGACGACAGTCTTTATGGAAAAGCAGGCAATGACAGTCTCTATGGAGGAAATGGGAATGACACTCTAGTAGGAGGAACAGGCAACGACTACATAGAGGGAGGAGCAGGGAATGATACCTACATCTTTGGACTCGGAGATGGAGCAGATACAATTTATGATGCAGACGTAACAGCTGGGAATAAGGATATCATAAGCTTTAAAGAAGGCATTAAGGCAGAAGATGTAGAAGCTAAGAGAGTCGGGAACAGCCTTGAACTGAGCATAAAAGGAACAACAGATAAGATAACAGTAAAAGAATACTTCATTCCTTACTATAACTATGATAGCTACTATGGAAGATGGAATAATACTGATAGTACAAACAAAGTAAATAAGATAGAAGAGATAGTATTTGCAGAT
>CALJNR010000006.1 GCA_937981575.1 uncultured Clostridia bacterium
TAGTTATGGGTATACTGTTTGGCTTAATATCTTGGAATTTAACATTAGGGATAATAACAGGGGTGATATCTGGCGTACTTTTTGGATTAGCTATTAGTGTATTTTCATATATGCAAACCCGTAAGTTTAAAATGAATAGTAGTACCATTACAAATGGTGCTGTAGTAGTCTTTTCTGGCGCAGCTAATCACTTTAAAGGTAAGGAAGCAGTGGGAGGATTTCTTTATTTAACTGAAGATGAACTAATATTTAAGTCACATAACTTGAACTTTCAAAATCACGAAACTAAAATTGAGATAAGACATATCGACAATATAAAAAAAGTAAATACTTTAGGATTAGTACCAAATGGGATTAGGGTTGTACAAAACAATGGTATATGTGATCAATTTGTAGTAAACAACCGTAAAATGTGGTTAGAGAAAGTTGAATATCAAAAAGGGTGTAAGCCTTAGCAGAGTTCCAGATCATATCTTATATAACAATGTGTTCAAGTTCATGTGGTTGGGCGTACTTATGGATTAGACCATCCCTGCCAAAGATATTAAGATGAATACCTTTTTGGACAAAGCAGATTTGAAGGATAAAGAAGTAACAATAATAACATTTCAACAATTTGAAGACTTAAGAAATAGTGATAAGGTACATAATTATTTCAAAAGTAAGATTGAAGATAAGAGGGGAAATGTATTACCTCTACATTAGGAAGAGGAAGGAGAAAATAAAAAACTTATGGAGGCAGATCATGAGTGCTGATTACAATATAAGATTTATTAGATATGATGAACTTAGGGCTTTATTGGACTTATACAGGCACTTTGATAATAATGATCCAGAACTAGAAGATAGTGAAGAGTTGAAAAGTCTATGGGATGCAATATATAACGATCCCAATCTATATTATATAGTCGCAGAAAAAGACGGCATCCTAATAGCAACATGCAACATTACAATTATCAAGAACTTAACAAGACGTGCTAGACCTTATGGGCTGATTGAAAATGTAGTGACACATAAGAAATATAGAAATCAAGGATTTGGAAAGCAGGTAGTAAAAAAGGCAGTAGAGGTAGCAATGAATAATCAGTGTTACAAGGTAATGCTGTTAACAAGTTCCAAAAAGAATGAAACACTTAATTTTTATAAAAGTTTAGGATTTAGAGAGGATATTAAGACTGGATTTATATTGAAGCTTTAGCTAAATTCATATCAACTGGATAAAAAGAACGCTAGTGGGGTATTGCATAACATAGCATTGTTGCCGGCTTTGTACATCACTTCATGGGGAAAACATTGTAGGATAGTGTGAAGTCATTAAATATAATGATCATTTATAGTTGTGAGGTGAAACTTATGAAAGAGAAAATTAAAGAAATTGTCATAGCATTGGGAGCTGATATTTGTGGCATCGCAAGTATTGATAGGTTCACGGGTGCCCCCGAAGGATTTTCGCCAAAGGATATTTTTGCAGAGTGTAAATCAGTCATTGCATTTGGTTTAGCACTTCCTAAGGGAGTGACACAAGTAGATCCGCAAATTATTTATGGACATTTCAATGATAATAGTTGTTTGCAAGTTGATACGATTTCATTTAGAGCATCCAAAATAATAGAAAAAGAGGTTAATTGCTATGCTGTTCCAATTCCCTGTGATAGTCCTTATGAATTTTGGGATGAAGAAAATAGGGAAGGCCGTGGACTTATTTCTATGAAACATGTCGCTGTTTTAGCAGGTCTTGGGATAATAGGAAAAAGTACATTGCTTATCAATAATAAGTTTGGCAACCTCCTAACTATTGGCGCAATACTCACAAACTTGGATATACAATCTGATGAGTTATGTGAAGGTAGTTGCATAGACGCATGCAATAGGTGTATTGATAGCTGTCCAGCTGGAGCAATAGCAAATGGAGAGGTCAATCAAAAACTATGCCGGGACTATACTTATGGGAAAAATAAGCGTGGTTTTGATATTGTTAATTGTAATAAGTGCAGAAATATATGCCCAATGCGATATGGAAATCACTCTATAAAACAAAAAAAGTTTAATGAGTATTTGTAATTGCCGTACATAACGTTACCTAACAAAATTTTTAGGACATTCATCAGTATCTTCGGTTGAGGTGTTGATATACAAATAAAACCAGTTACTGAAGAGTTCAGCAACTGGTTTGTTTCCAAAAACACTATTTACATTATGATAACATAAGTCTAATTACAAGTCTAGTATTAATATTCTAAAAATGGTACAGTTGTTTTAATATTGGCTAGTACTTATAAAGCTTATTTATTAAATAGTGTAGGAGGAAATAATGATTAGAGAAATTATCGCTAATGAGGCTATTACTTATGAATATCCCCCTGATGGAGGAGAGCTACCAATAATTGATCCATATGATGGATGTACTATGGGGTGTCCATATTGTTTTCAACTAAATGATGAAAAATGGAATGAGCATCTACTCATTAAGACAAATATGCCAGATTTAATAAGAAGAGATTTACAAGACTGGCCTAAAGATAAATTCATATTTATTGGGAGCAGGTGTGACCCTTATATGAATATTGAAGAGAAATATAAACTTACAAGAAGATGCATTATAGAGCTAAGTAAGCTGAGGATTCCAATCATGATCGCTACAAAAAGTAATTTGGACATTATTTTTAGAGATATAGATATTCTAAAAGGATATACTGCTGAAATTAATGTATTACTAGGACTATCGAATACAAATGAATTATCAAAGGCTAAAACATGTTGTGAGATTAAAAATATTGATACAGCGAATAAACTACATCGTATGGGAATTAGTGTATGGGCTTTTATTACACCTGTTTTACCAGGTATAACAGATGTTGATTTAATGATTGAGCGTTTGAATGATGAAATTCCTGTGTATCTTGATAAATTAAGAGTTAGTCCAAATAGTAAACCAGGAAAGAGCATGGTAAAGTATATAAAAGAAAAATACCCTAGACTTGAAGAAACCTGTTTAGGGATTTTATATGAGGATAAAAATAAGTACATTGATGAGCTAAGAAAAAAATGGAAAAATCATCCTAGAACTAAGTTTGTATTTGATTAGAGGAGCGGCTTTATTTAAAAACTGCTTTGCTGAGGTTCCTTTAGATAACTAAGATGAGAGGAGGTAAGTTGAGGGGGAGTTGATCTTGGATTTAAAATTAATAGATAAAACGAATTCCTTCATCAATACGCAATGAAAGCTATTGAATTAGGCGTTACTAAGCTCGGTGAACGGTGGAAAAATCAATAGATAACGATATGTCTTTAATAGGTTAGGTTGATACATGCAGCCGCAAAAAAGAATGTAGGAAGATAAAAATTAACTAAGTTATGGGGGTAAATATGTTAAATAGGAAAAGAACTTTTGATATTTTGCTAATAGGTGGGGCAAGCGGAGTTGGAAAAAGCTGCGTAAGTTATCAATTGGCAAAAATTTATGATATGAATGTAGTTCAAGTTGATGATTTTCAATGCATAGTCGAACATTATACGAAGGAAGAGGATTATCCCGTATTTCACTACTGGAAAAATCATTTTGAAGAAGCAATAAATCAACCACTGGAAAAAAAGCTCGAGATCATGATAAACTACGCCAATGAGTTATCAAAGGCCTTAGAAATAGTTATAAACAATCATTTGGAAGAAAACAGGCCCATGATTTTGGATGGTGACTTTATATCTCCAAAGTTGTGCAAAAAGCTAATAGAAGATAGCGGGATAAAGAACCGAATAAAGTGTATTTACATCATTGAAGATGATAAATCGCAAATCCTACAAAACTATCATAATCGGGAAGGAAGTATGCAGCATGATAGAGCTGAATTAAGCTTAAGGTATAATCATTGGATAAAAGAACAAATAGAAGGGACTGAAATAATAGCCATACCATCTAGGCCATGGGAAACATCAATAGATAGAATATGTGATATTTTGAATAATTGATTTAAATACTACTTCAGCCTAACCGGGGGGAAACATTCAAATTCAGATACGAGTAGTCTACGTATTTGGCTAACTCCTGTAAGACCGGAGGACGTCGGAAAGAGAGCGCCGTTAAACATTTCGTATGATATAACGCGTTTAAATAGATTGAGCTAATACGAGCTAAGAAGGAGAGAAACATACATATGGATACCAGGAAAAATGAATTTGATTCAGAGTATTGTAATGTAAAATATATTCAAGAGGATAATATAGTACTTCTTTCATGGAAAAAGTTTTGTTGTTATGATGACTATAGAAATCCAACAACATTTGCTTTAGAGCTTCTTGGGAAATATTCAGACAGTAATTTGGTGATAGATGCTAGAAATGGATTTGAAGATGAAAAAGAAGATATAGAATGGGGATTTTCTGTATTACTACCTGCTATGTCAAATACAGGGTGTAAAAAAGTTATATTTATTATGAATGAAGTAAATGAGATAGAAGAAGAGATAGATCTGTGGACAAAAGAATTCATGAAATATTTTATAGTGAACAAGGTCAAATGTTATGAAGATGCAATCAGAATAATTAGAGGATAATAGACATTTTCAAGCCTCGGATAGGAGATATCTAAGGCTTGAAACGCCTTGAGTGTATAAGTATTATGTCAAAAGATTGAGTGTTTAACAAATAATAAGGTCTTAAGGAGGAAGTCGTGAGAATATTTGCTTATATTTTTATGGGACTAACCATTTTTATTACAGTATTTCAACTAGCGTTAGCATTTGGAGCACCTTTAGGGGAATTTACCATGGGAGGAAAATTTCCAGGGAAATTACCTGGTAAAATGAGAGTTGCTGCATTGATACAAATCATCATTTTAATGCTTTTTGCCGCACTGGTTATTAGTAAGGCAGGCATAGCACTCGAATCTTTTCTGGGGATAGCAAAAATCGGTATTTGGTTCGTGTCAGTGTTTTTTGTTTTGGGTTCAGTTGCAAACTTGTCCTCTACAAGTAAAAAAGAAAGATTTATCATGGGGCCATTGAATATTATTGCCCTCATTTGCACTTTCATGGTTGCCATAAGTTAAAATCAAGACAAGATATTTAATAATTATGAAGTGTTTAAGGGAGAAATAAGCATGAAGAAGTATAAAAAAAGAGACTTAATCCTCATTACTGTTATAGGGATGCCCATATTATTGGTGCTTATATCTTATTGTAAGTATAGATTTAATAATGTTAATAGCACTTGTTCAGATGAGGTCAATAAATACATTCAAGATATTAGTAATCAAAATGGAGAGATTTATTTATATGATTATCTGAATTTTAAATGTGATGGGTTCTATATTATCGGGCCCTATAGTACAAGGGATTATAAACATGAAATTGTGGGCAAACGCTGGTATCACTATTCATCCTATCTAAGCTACTTGTTTAATGAACTATTATTTGATGGGGATACTACAGATGAAATTTATCAACAAATTGTTTTTGTTAAAGAGAATAAGGTGATTAGCATAGCAGTAATAGAGAGAGAAAAAGGAGACTTCACAAGGCTGGGTGAAAGCTATTATAACATAGGGCAATTGTTCAGTAACGTTCGTGATGGAAACTGGCACTATGTTATAGAAGGAATAGAAAATAATGGTTCAATCGGTAGGGATTAATTTATTTATCAATAGATCAATTTAACAAAGGAGATAGACAAATGAAGAATTTCAAGAGAGACTATCCTTTATTTTCACTTTGCGGCTTAAACTGAGGGCTGTGTTCAATGCACCTAGATAATTATTGTCCTGGCTGTGGGGGTGGTGCGGGTAACCAGCCGTGTGCCATTGTAAGGTGCAGCCAGCAGCGCGGTGGAATTGAATACTGCTATTTGTGTGATGAGTATCCGTGTGAAAAATATGATGGTATAGATGCGTTTGACTCCTTTATTACACATCGCAATCAGTTAAAAGATTTTGAGAAAGTCAAAAAAGTGGGAATAGATTCATACCAAGCTGACCTTACTGAGAAAATTGCAATGCTTAAACATTTATTAGCAAACTACAACGATGGGCGGCGAAAGAGTTTTTTCTGCCTGGCAGTTAATCTTTTGGAACTGCAAGACGTAAAAGCTGTAATGAAACAAATCGCAGCCGAAACAGAATTACATAATCTAACCTTAAAAGAAAAAGCTGCACTTGCAGCAAACCTGTTTCAAACTATGGCAATGGAGCGAAATGTTGTACTAAAACTTAATAAGAAAACCAGCAAGAAAAAATAATTATTATTAAATGGAGATTATTAAAGAATGAAACAGACAATTGTACATATAGCCTTAGTTGTTAAAGATTATGATGAAGCGATAGCATTTTATACCAAAAAATTACATTTTACTCTATTAGAAGACACTTATCAACCTGAGCAAGATAAACGTTGGGTCGTGGTATCCCCTCCAGGATCACTAGGCACAACTTTGTTATTAGCTAAGGCATCAAAAGCTGAGCAAGAATTTTTTATTGGTAATCAAACTGGTGGAAGAGTATTTCTATTCCTTAATTCTGATAACTTCTGGAGAGATTACAATGACATGATTTCAAATGGAATAGAATTTGTAAGGGAACCGAAAGAAGAATCATATGGAATGGTAGCTGTCTTCAAAGACTTGTATGGAAACCTGTGGGATTTGCTGGAATTAAATAAAGAGCATCCTATTTCAAAGAGGGGTAATTAATGGTGAACTAGCGAGTTGAATGAACGCGGAGATAATGATAAACGTTATTTGAAACTCTTCCAAAGAATAGGAAAATTATGGTATTATTTTGAACATTGATAAAATCGCTCTTAAGGGGGATTAGATGAAGGATATAATAAACAGCTGTAAAAAATATTGGTTTATGTTTTTGCTAAGTTTATTAATTGCTATACAAGGAATATATGGAGTTGCAATTTTAACTTGGATGATGAGTTCTTACATAGAGAGCATAATATTAGCCATATTAAGTGCAACATTATTTACAACATTTATAGTTACATTGCCAATAGATTATGTTTGCTATAAGTTGTCTAAAGAATTTAGTTCGAAAGTTGCTTGGAAATTCTGGGTAATAACTTTTTTGATATATTATGGAATTCTCAGTGCTATTTGCTTATTGGTATTATTTATAATGCTCAATTGAATGGCTTGGGTGGTATGATAATGAATACATAGATTATAGTGATGTCTTTTAATAATGAGGGAATAAGATTAGAAATTCTAAGGAAAATCATAATAGGCAGTAACCAATAGTCTTGATATAAAATGAATTGGGGGGTAAGGATGAGGCAAAACAAAATTTCTATTATACAAGCAACTGGTATTTTTATAATGTTTACATTGTATTTCTTTGTATTACTTTTTACGCTGCTGCCATTCTTAAAGTCACGTTTCACCGTTAACTCGGCTTTGTATTGGTTTATTACAGGATATTTTTTGTTTATTCCTCTTTTCTTTTTGGCATTTTGGATGGTTAAATGTGAAGGGAATAGTTCTATAAAGGAAATGATGGATGCCTTGAATATTAAGCCTTTTTCAAAGAGAGATTTGGACTATTCAATCATAGGGCTTATCCTTGTGTTTGTTTTTACAGGGGTCATTTTTGGCAGCTCCTTTATACTTAACAGATATTTAGGGGTTAGGCCTTTGACAACGACCCCATGGTTTATGGAGATGCATGCGTTTAGGGGACGAGAGAGATTATTGCTTTTAGTATGGCTTCCGATGTTTTTCTTTAATATAGTCGGCGAAGAGATATTATGGCGTGGGTATATACAATCAAGGCTTGGTGGCAAATTGAGCTGGGCATTGTGTTCTTTTTTGTGGATGATGTTTCATTTGCCTTTTGGTTTGGATTTGATGATTATGTTAATTCCAGTCGTTCTTATCGTTCCTTATGTATTTAGTAAAACGAGAAATACGCTTACAGGAATTTTTATTCATGGACTGTATAATGGTCCGATATTCGTTTTAGTATCCTTAGGATTTATAAAATAGGAGTATATTGATGGGAGGGAGGGAGACATGTTAGTACATACTGGTACGCAGAAGATTGAAACGGATCGGTTGATTTTAAGGAGGTTTGAATATACTGATAATGAGGATATGCTAAAGTACTGGGCTGGAGATCCGTTAGTTCAGTCCATGTACTCAGAGCCTGTTTATGCTACAACTGAAGCGGTTAAAGAGCTGCTTGATAAGTATATTGGTTCCTACACCAAGGATGATTACTATAGATGGGCAGTTATTTTTAAAGAAACAAATGAGTGTATTGGGCAGATCGCCTATTTCTTGATGGACAATAAAAATCATTTTGCAGAGATTGAATATTGCATAGGAAATTCTTTTCAAAGAAGAGGTTTTGCAACAGAAGCAACCGAAGCCGTGATGAGGTATGGGTTTGAAAAGATAAACCTGCATAAGGTACAGATCTGTCATAAGCGCACCAATATTCCTTCGCAAAAGGTCATTGAAAGGTGTGGATTTGTTTATGAAGGAGCACTAAGGGATTTCTTTTATATCGATGGACAGTACGTAGACAGATTGTATTATTCCATATTAAGGGACGAGTATTTGAAAAAAAAATCAGGGGATTTGAAGTAAAAATTTATACAGGGATGACATTGGTACAGAAATATTAAATGACGTTGTGGATTTAGAAAAGATAAAAGCGCTGCATAAGAAGCAGATAGGGGAGAACTAAAATGCCGAAATTTAATGTGTTTGTGACTTTTGAGGCCCCTTTTAGTAAGGTGGTTCAGAGGGACTATCATATAGTAGGAGGGGATCTTGCAGGTTATTTAGCCGAGAACTTAAAACAGCGAGGTTTTGTAGTTAAGTCTGCTCAGAATATTGAATATGCGTTTGAGATCAAATGTTTGTCGGGGCAGATTGAATATGGGATGACGATAGGGCTGGATACAGTCTATAACAAACGGTGGGAAGTAGCAGTTCAGCCTCGGTATAACTTTTTAGATAAGCTGTTTGGGAAAAATGAAGACAAGGAGCTAAGTGATCTTTTAAACACAGTAGATGCCATATTGCATAGTGACCAGGCCATTTCAGATATTAAGTGGTATAAATCTTATAACGATCCAGATTCGCTTAAGCATAAACCATATTTCGAAGGACCAGTGGTAAAGTTAGATAGAAAGTATTAATTGGACCTAAAAAAAGGTTGCTTGATTTAAGAAAAGGAGGAGGTTGAGTGTGGAATATAAAAAGGTTGCTTATGAAAAAATTAAATTAACTGTTTCATAATAAATGACTTTGGGGGTATATATGAAAAAGAATATATTGATCTTGATGATTTGTGTTTTAATAGTACAAAGTTTTTCTTATGACAATAGGATATTAGCTGAATCGCAGTATCCAAAAGCTGAGAAGACATGGGGGAGTTATCTTAATCCCAAGAACATTATCCCGGATAATAAATTCAAAGCTTTTTATATTAACACTAATAATCCACGAAAAGTAATAGCATCAGAAACTGTAAATAAAATTAGTGTTAATTACGCATAGGCGAACTTTAAAGGAATAGATTCAGAGGATTTTGGAGCGTATTGGGTAGGATATTTTGATTTTAAGGAATTGGCAGAAAGAGATATTGAAGTATCGTTAGGCAGAGCGGAAGCGAGAATAATTATTGATGGAAATGTTATTTATAGCGGGGAAGAGCAACCAGTAATTCCATATACGTTTGAAAAGGGAAGGCATAAAATTGAAGTTGAATATATCAATAATTGGCATACGACAGATTTTTTTGTTTCTATTTGTCCAAAAGAAAAAATACATTCAAGTGACGAAGTAAAAGAGATTTTATCAAAGCACTTAAGTGATAATACTAAAATTTGGTATGTGGGGGTATATGAAAGTAATCATAAAGATCATGTAACAGAAGTTGTTTTACAAAAATCAGCTAATCCCGTGATTCTTATTTTAACATCTAGCGGAGCAGTTAATTGGAAAATTTCAAACCCTCATAAGGTAAAAGTTAAATCTATTGTATATAGTTCAGGGTATCTAGGAACGAGTGTTGATCGGAGCAATATAAGTACAACTGAAGTTATACGAATGAACGAGTTATATTTTACTCATAGTTTTTCTCCTGAGTATCATTTTGTTCCAGATGGAACGCTTTACTATGAAGATATGGGAATCAAAGGAGCTATAGATTCCGTAAAGAAAATAACAGATAAGCCTTTAGATGGTTTTAGCGGCATATATAGTACTTCGTCAGTAAAGGTTCCTGAAGTTATTCTCAATAAAAATAAGTATAGTGAAATTAATAAAATATATGAAAAAATAGAGAAAGAACATAAAGAGAAAACTAGAAATATAGATAATCTATTTGGTGAATGATATTTAAATGGAGAAAATACAAAAGACGATGTGATGGAATAAGGATAAAGGAGAGGGACTATGATATTTAAAATTATAATTTTGGCGGCACTTATTAAGGTACTTTTAACTTCAAATAATCCATTGCTGTGCGCGGGGATCTATACAGCAGTTGTATTTTTTATGGGAATTATTTCAGGGAGTGCATTAATGAGCCTTTTAATAGGCTGTATTATTGCTTTTGCACTGTCGCTGCTCTATTATTGGCTCTTAGATAGGTTTGAAGACCAAGGTTTCATATGGTGGGTTATATTACTGGGGGGCATTTTCATTGGAGTCGTATAAAGCCTATCCAAATAGTAAAGTTTAGTACATAGTTACCAAGATGAAAGAATAAATGCGTGCAATAAAGGAGAAATTTAAATGAATAAGTTTATGAGAATAACTATTTTAGCTTTAGTGAGTATGATGGCTTTCAGTCTTGTGGCGTGTGGGAGTAGGGGCAGCGGGATGGTGAGTTCTGAATCGGTGCAGCCAGCGGGTACTGTTGCGGTGGCTTTAGACTTCGTAGAGAGAAAGACTTATTCATCCAATCAGTTTGCCATTTGGATTGAAGATTTGGAAGGAAACTTCGTAAAGACGGTTTATGTCACCCGTTTTACAGCGGATGGCGGTTATAAGAAAAGAGAAGATTCGGTGCCAGTTTGGGTAAGTAAATCGCATATCGATTCAGCATCTAAAAAGGAAATAGATGCTATCTCCGGGGCGACCCCTAAGTCAGGGAGCCTAATGTACATTTGGGATCTGACGGATCAGAATGGGCAGAAGGTAGCAGCAGGAGAATATAAATTTTTTGTTGAAACAACAGTGTATAAAGAAAGCCAAAGCGTGCATACAGGAGTAATAGATATTAGCGGAGAGGCTATGACAGCTGTTGCAGAGGCTGATTACACAACAGATCTTGCAAAGGATGAAGCAATTATCGCGGATGTAAAAGCAATATGGAAAAAGTGATAGGCAGGTAGAGATAAATCATGAATTATTTTGCATTAATGAGCGAAGCTATAGACTACATAGAAGATAATCTGAATCGAAATATATCGGTAGAAGAGCTGGCGAATAGGTATCATATTTCTAAGTATTATTTTATTCGTATCTTCAAGGCCCTTACGAATCAGACTGTTAAGGAGTATGTGAATAAGCGAAGGCTGACAGAAGCGGCTAAAGCTTTGCAAAACAAGGATAAAAGAGTTATAGATGTGGCTTTTGAATATGGCTATGAATCCCATGAGGTATTTACAAGAAGTTTCAAGAAGCTTTTTAGCATGACACCAAATAGCTGCCGCAAAGATCAGACAGTATTTACGGCTTTTCCTAAAATGGAGATTGTGGAACGGGATCTTATTAACAAAAATAAGGATTTAATCGTTGAGTTCAAGATTTGGCATCGACAAGCTTTAGTCATTACCGGACAAAGTATGGGCTATAATCCAGCAGATCAAACTTCAATAGATAAACTAAAGCCCTTTGCCTCAGCTTTTTTTAATCGTTATAATAAGATAGAAAAAATCAATCGTTTCTACAATGCGGCGCTCAGCGATACAGAAAAAGATCAGTATAGTTTTTTTGCAGGCTATGAGAAGACTGAGTGTAGGCATGATGAGGCGCTGGAAAAGCTGGTCCTCCCTGAATCTGATTATGCCGTCTTTTTATACCGCAGAGAACTTGGAGACATTCATACTACTGTTATGAAAGATATATGCCGGTCGATTATGACCGCGCAGATGACGCTTAATAAGATCGGGATTGATTTTGTTGTAGTGTTTGAAGAGGATTATTTCGCGACCAATCAGTATGCCATTTGTGTGCCTATTTTATTAGACTCATTTGATAGGTTTTAAAAATCAAGAAATGAATTACTGCAATATTCATCAAGAACTCTCTCGTAAGTCATGATATTGTTAAAGCAAATAGAAGAGAGAGAGGACTGAAGAATGAGCATGAACATAATGAAAACAGAAAATGAGATGCCAAAGCAGTGGCCAGCTACTGGGCAAGATGTATTTAATCATTTGGCGAAGCATGGAACCTCTAATATACAGATTCAAGCTGTGATCAGGCTGGAGGGCAGATTGGATGAAGTACTTTTAAAAAAAGCTGTCAGGTTATCTTTGGATGCGGAACCTATACTAGGCTGTCAGTTTATTGAAGATGAGAAAACGGCTTATTGGCAGCGTTTTGAAAACTTAGATAAGCTTAGTTGGTTTGAGTTTAAGCAGGCTAAAGACGAGGAAGAAGCGGTTATGCAGTTTTTAAGAAGTAGTTTTCCGCTGGAAGGGCAGCAGATTTTGGTTAGGCTTATAAGGCTAGAGCAGGCAGATGTGATTGGAGTCAAGATTAACCATGCTGCTTCGGATGGAAGAGGGGCTAAAGACTATTTGGAGCTGCTGGCAGAAATCTATACAAAGCTCAGCCGAAATAGCAGCTTTTCTGTCACACCAGATCTTGAGAAAAGAAGAGATCAAAAACATTATTTTGATGCACAAGGTATTTCTGAGCCTATGGCTTTATTTAATCCCCAGTCTGAAACTTTGCCCCCTACCTGGGCATTCCCGCATCATGGCATTAATCAAGGTAAGATGCATATTGCTGTGAGGCGGTTTGATAATAAAGCCTTTGATGCGATTAAAGCATTTGGAGGGCGCCATGGGGTGACACTTAATACGGTTATTCTCACGGCATATTATAGAAGCCTTTTTAAGCTTTTAGGTTCTCCATATGGGGAAGAGATGGAGATTTATGTTACGGTTGATTTGAGAAAGTTTTTTGGAGAAGATAAAAAACAGGCTATCAGCAATCTATCTTCTTTTATGCATGCAAGACTTGCAAGTATCGAGGAAGAGAGCTTTGAAGAATCGCTGAAAAGAACGGCTAAGATGATAGATGGATTAAAACATAATCAGGCTGAGCTTCCAGGAGCTGTAGTGATGGAGGCGTTAGGCTCTATTGATTTTTCCAATGCATTTGGATTTTTGCAAGGGGCTAGGCAGCAGGCAGTTGATACAGGCAAATCTTCACCGCTTTTGTCTAACATAGGCATCATACCAACTTTGTATTTTGGAGAACAGGCAGCCAGTCATGCTTATATTGTTACTCCAGCTATGTATGCGCCAGGGTTTATGATGAGCGCCAGTACTTACCAGAAGACATTAACTTTAGAAGTAAGCTACTGTGAACCTTCGCATGAAAAAGAAGAAGTTGAACTGTTTTTAACACAGATTTCAGACGAACTGAAAAGTTTGGTATAGACAAGAATTAGTTTGATGTTTTATAGCATTTGATTAAATAAGAATAAGCCGTAATTTCTAGAAACTATAGAAATTACGGCTTATTAATAGTGGAGTTAAAAGGCTATCTGATGCCGCCGTTTATAATACTTATAATACTATAAATAATAATAGCAAATCCTAGAACAATATAAAAAGCAGAAGCCAATGTATCTCCTAACAATCTTCTAAGCCGCATGGCCTTTCTGCTATTCCAATAAAAGGCTGGCTTTAGAATGCTGCAGATAATAGCAAACAAGCCAATAACTATAAGCAAAATTTCCAAATACACTATACTCACTCCCTAGGATTGTGATTATTTTTATGTTTTATTGATTATAAGAAAAAAATTAACTGATGTCAATAAATAAGTTAATACCTAAAAATTATATCAAGTGTATTGATTTTGATAGGCAATATAAAGCTTAGATAGTATAATATAAAATAATAAACATGAGAAAGCTGTGCAAACTTTTTAATAGAATAAGATTGTCAGATAAAAAACAACACATTTTTGTGCACAAAATGCGAGGAAGAGAATGGCATTGGCTGTTAAACTTTAATTGAAAGGGGATGGTGCAGTGGAGTGGCTGGAGAGGCTGAATCAGTCTATTAACTATATTGAAGAGCATTTAACGGAGGAAATTAATTATGATCAGCTGGCTAAAATAGCCTGTTGTTCAACTTTTCACTTTCAGCGGATGTTTTCTTATATTGCCAGTGTGCCGCTGTCTGAGTATATTAGGCGGAGAAGAATGACACTGGCTGCTTTTGAACTTCAAAACAGCGAGGCTAAAGTGATCGATTTAGCCCTTAAATATGGGTATGAATCACCAACTTCTTTTAACCGTGCTTTTCAAGGTGTACACGGTATGCCGCCTTCAAGTGCAAAAGCAGAAGGGGTTCAGCTTAAAGCTTATCCACGCATGACCTTCTTAATTTCGGTTAAGGGAGATGTTGAGATGAATTATAGGATTGAAAAAAAGAGCGCTTTTCGTGTTGTTGGTGTCAAAGAACATATGCAAGTAAATGTGGATGAGAACTTCTCAAGAGTACCTAAGTTTTGGGCAGAAACTTGTCAAAGCGGAAGATTTGAGGCAATTTGCCAGCTCGCTAATCAGAAGCCTTGCGGCGTACTGGGCGTTTGTACATGTATGAATGGAAAAGATTTTGATTACTACATTGCAAGCGCTACGAATAAGCCCGTTCCAGAGCAGATGTGCGAATATGAAGTGCCTGCTGCGACTTGGGCAATCTTTGAATGTATCGGGCCGATGCCGCACGCTATTCAGGATCTGCAGAAGCGTATTATGACAGAGTGGCTGCCAACATCGGGCTATGAATATGCCGATGCCCCAGATATAGAGGTCTACCCAGAAGGGGATACGACCTCGCAGAATTATAAATGTGAAGTATGGCTGCCAGTCATTAAAAGACAGTAAGCGTGAATAAATGTCAGCCGGATGATATGCTCCCCTTGCAATTTGTAAGGGGAGCATATTTTCATGAGATAGTAAATACCCCATGCTCGCAAGAGCCCCAACTTTCCTTTCTCACATGCGTGTGTAGTTTGTGCACGCTTTCATGGGGTTCAGAAAGAGATGTAATCGTTACGTGCATATGATAGTTTAATTACAGAACAATTACAGTAGTCATATTAAGTGGTAAAATATGTATAATATAAATATTCAGATAAAAATGTGTAAATACCAAATACTTGTTTAACTGCTTAAGCAGCTGTTTGTGTATTGATCTATGAGAGTGTGTTTAAAAAAAGAGGAGGTATTTAGGTGAGAAGATGTAAGAGATTTATGAATGTATTTGCATCCTATGCAGTAATATTATCGGTGCTGCTGATGCTCCTGGTTTTTCCAAAAGATATCTATGGTAAAAACTACGAAAAAAGAACAGTCGGTATCAAAACATTTAACGGAAAGTACTTATGTGCGGAAAGTGGGGGAGAAAGTGCATTAACGGCAGACCGAGATAAGATTGCAGAATGGGAAACTTTTCAGCTTGTTGATTTAGGAAAGGGATATGTTGCTTTAATAGGGTGTAACGGAAAGTATGTCAGCGTCTCACAGGGCGGAAAAGCACTTTATGCAAACAGCTCTAAAGTAAAATCTGAAAGTACCTTTCAGCTTGTGAAGCTGGATAATAACAAAGTAGCTTTTCGAGCGCATAATAAAAAATATCTATGCGCTGAAGACGGAGGCGGAGGAAAAGTTGTTGCAGACAGAAAAAAAATAGGGGATTGGGAAGCTTTTGAATTGGTGCAGTTAGAAGAAAACAGTTACGAACCTTGCAGGCTGACTGCAGTATCAGGTGATAACAGTATTTTGTTAACCTGGACGGAGGCAAAAAACACAAAAGAAATCATAGGCTATAATCTTTACAGAAGTACCTCTGCAGGAAAACAGACCAGCAGCCCAATTACAGACTTTCCTATTCAAGAGACTTCGTATACAGATAAAAATGTAGAAAGAGGCGTGACCTACTTCTACATTGCAAAGGCAGTTTACAAAGACAAAAATTTAGGACCGGCTTCTAATGAGGTAGCAGTACGTATTGAATCAAGGGTAATGCTGAAGGCCGAGCAGGTGGAAGATGGCGTCAGGCTTTATTGGAATGAACCTAGCGGAAGCAAAGAAGTTATAGGTTATAATCTTTATAGGGCAACCGAGTCTGGCAGACAGTCAGATACGCCAGTTACGGATTTTCCTATTAAGGGAGCTTCTTATACGGATAAAAATGTTGAAAATAACCGCGAGTACTTTTATATTCTAAAACCAGTTTATAAAGATAAGACTTTGGGACCTGTTTCTAATGAAACTGTGATAAAAACTAATTTTTATCATAAGGCTATTGTGCTTGAAGTAGGAAACAGATATATGCTGGTTGATGGTAAGGTCAAAGAAGTGGATCCCGGCAAAGGAACTATAGTGGTTATGAAAAATGGAAGAGTTTTTCTGCCAATAAAGACTGTTGTTGAAGTTTTAGGTGGTGAAGTCCTATGGGATTCAGCAGCCAGAAGGGTAAGCATAACACTTAAAGGTAAACAAATACACCTTTGGATTGGAGAGAAAGTGGCAAAGGTTAATGGTGTGAATAAGGAGAGTGATGTCGCACCTTATATTTCCGAAAGCGGCAGGACGATGCTGCCTTTAAGGTTCATTGTTGAGAATCTTGAGTGCAAAGCTGACTGGGATGGGCAAACGCAGAAGATTACAATAGAAGCGAAATAAGCCTATAGATTATGAATAAGGTATACCTACAAATTGAGGGATGCGAGAAAGGTTTTCTTGCATCCCTTAATCTGTGTGAAAAAGTTTTTTATAAAAAATTTATAAATGTACTTTACCTGTCGTAGTAGTTATGTTATAATTACTACGACAGGTAAAGTACGACAGATACAGTAATTGATTAGGAGGAGTTTGATTGATCAGCAGTGACGTAATACGCGGTTATAATGACACTATTATTCTAAGCCTCCTTTTAGAAGGTGATTCTTATGGTTATGAAATTTCAAAGAATATACGTCAGATTACAGATGAGCAGTATATTATGAAAGAAACCACGCTTTACTCAGCGTTTAACCGCCTGGAGAAAAACGGGTATATCGAATCTTATTATGGAGAAGAAACCCAAGGAAAGAGGCGGACTTACTTTAAAATTACGCCAAGTGGAATAACCTACTACAAGGAAAAGTGTGAAGAATGGGATATCACTCAAAAAGTTGTCAACAAGTTTATAAAGGAGCTGAATGAATATGGAAACAATTAAAAGTTATTTAGAAAATATGTTTCGGAATCTGCCGCAAACTGAAGAAATAAGCCGTATGAAAAGCGAGCTTTTATCCAATATGGAAGATAAGTATCATGAACTTAAAAGTGAAGGGAAGGCGGAGCATGAAGCTGTAGGGATTGTTATTTCAGAATTTGGGAATATTGATGAGCTGCTTGAAGAGATGAATATCGAAATAGCAGATCATAAAGAAACGTATCCTGAGGTAAGTTCAGAGGAAGCAAGAGAATTTATTAAGCTAAAAAGGCAGACCTCATTTTTAATAGGAATAGGCGTTACATTGATTTTAACGGGTGTATCTCTTCTTGTTTTTTTGTCACAGCTAATAGAAAATCAGTATATTTTCCAAAATGTACCTTTGGAAGCTCGAGGCAGTCTTCCCGTTATCTTTTTATTTTTACTTATCGCACCAGCAGTTGGCCTTTTTGTATACTCAGGCATACGGCTTGAACGCTATAAATATATAGAAGAAGGCCGTTTTACACTCGCAGCTTCACTAAGGTCTTTTTTGAGTGATGAACTTAAGGATGTTTCGCCAAGACAGCATACTGGAACAATTATTGGGGTTATCCTCTGCGTTCTTTCGCCGCTTGCCATTTTTGTGGGCTCACTATTTGGGGAAAATGCTTCAGTATACGGCGTTAGTATACTTCTTCTTATGGTAGCAGCAGCAGTATTTATTTTCATTACTACTGGGACTATGCCAGAAACTTACAAGCGTCTTCTGAAGATCGAAGAATTTAACCCTGAGAGAAAAAAGCAAAATAAACTTATTGGAGCTGTTGCTGGTATTATCTGGCCACTGGCTGTTTGTATCTTTTTGTTTAGCGGTTTTGTTTTTGGACTTTGGCATATTGCTTGGGTTGTATTTCCGATAACAGGTATACTTTTTGGAGGTTTTTGTGCTTTTTACAGCATTATCAATTCTAATTAAGACAGAGGTTGTTCATGCAAGATATTTAATAAATAGAATGAAATATAAAATCAGCAGAGATCAAGTAGAGCCTGCTGATTTTTGTATATTGATATTGTGTATGTCTGTAGATATAGGTCTTACTGCAAGAATGGACAGACTTACTTAAGGACAGGGTTACTCAGTAATTTCTACGCGGTTTCCTTCGGGATCCAGCACGCAGCTTTCGTAATAGCCATCACCGGTAACGCGGGGAGCTCCTGCTACAATATAGCCGTCTTTCTCTAACGCTAGTGTAATCTTATCAACAGCTTGTTTATCCCCTGCCGAGAAAGCAAGGTGTATATACCCTAGATGCTGCTGCATTTTAGTATTTGGATTTTCAAGTATGCAAGGCATGTTCATAAGTTCAAGCCTCGCTCCAGAAGAAAAAGTAATAAAATAAGAGGTAAAGCCATTTCCAGCATTTGTATACTTTTCACCTGCTTTTCCGTCAAAGTACGTTGTATAAAAAGTTTTCATTTGTTCCAGGTCTTTTACCCAGATGGCAATGTGTTCGATTTTCATAGGTATTCTCCTTCATCATTAGCAGATATGAAAGCCTATTTATCTGAAGGCTTTCATAAATCTTTATCATTAAACAGTATGTAAAGCTTTAGATCGATTTTAGCATGTTTAGAAACTAGAGTAAAACAAATTATAAGTAAAAGGTAATAAATCTTTAGGCCGAAAATATAATACAAATTATAAGACAGTTTTTCTGCGCTTTTGTTCCTAAAGATGATATAAATAGATTGCATTGAAACTGGGAAAAATTGTATAATTCTATATAGAGACACTAAAGAAAATATAGATAAAATAAGTACATAGGAGGGAAGAAAAATAAAGAAATATAAGGACTAAGAAAGGGGTAAGGGGTATGAGAGACGGGATGTATGATAAGATCCAAAAAACACTTTTAGAAATAGAGGAGGATAAGAAAATCCGCATACTTTATGCAGCTGAATCTGGAAGCAGAGGATGGGGATTCCCTTCTATTGACTCGGATTATCACTGCAGGTTTATATATGTTAATAAACAGGATTTCTATTTGGCCATTAACAGTGGGAAAGACAGCATTGAATTTGTAGTTGATTCGATTTATGATATCAAAGGCTGGGATCTTAAAAAGGTACTTAAGGAACTTAACCAGTCTAATCCTGCTATATTAGAGTGGCTGCAGTCACCAGTTGTCTATATGGAAAGAGACGACTTCAGATCCTGTCTGCTAGAGCTGTTTGCCAGTTATTTTGATGAAAAAGCTGCACTATGTTACTATAGAGATATAGCAGTTAATAAATTAGAAGAGATTAAAAAGCATCCAGAAGAGAGAATAAAAAGATATTGCCATGTTTTAAGGGCACTTCTGGCAGCGGAATATATTATGAAATTTCACAGCATGCCGCCTATGACATTTGATCAGCTTTATGAAAATGCATCTATTAAAGAGGGGGTTCAGGAAGAAATAGAAAAACTTATAGAACTTAAAAAACAGTGCAGTGACTGGTACAAAGTGCCTACAAATCACCTCGTTGTAGACTTTTTTGAAGAATTTTTAACAGGCTGCAATCATTATATCAGTGGTATGAAGCATAAGATAAAGCAAAATGATGAGGCAACTAATCAGTTTTTTAGGACATGGATAAAAGCTGGTGCGGTTAGATAGTTATTAAATGGATAAGAACAAAAAAGTTGTTTTGAAGGATGTATAAAAAATAGCACAGGAGCATAGACAGATACTATTGCTCTTGTGCTGTAAAGAATCTATTAAGTGTCAAGCGTTTTAAGTTCTTAAATAAGTTTCTCTTAAAATGGCTTTAGGATTACGTTCTGCGATCTGCTTAACAGCCCATTCATATTGACACAGTAATACAGGATCATTATTTTCTGTTTGAGCCAGCATAGAATCCATCGTGAGGAAAAATGATGAGGGATCAAAATTTTCCATATCAATCCATCTGATAAATCGATAGGGTAAGGCTTGCTTTTTAATTTCTACGCCGTACTCATGCTGGAGGCGGTATTCAAGCACCTCAAACTGCAAAACACCGACTACACCGACGATGAGCTCTTCAATACCTGTAAAATGACGTTTATAAACTTGTACGGAACCTTCTTCGGCAAGCTGCGTAACGCCTTTTACAAATTGCTTTCTTTTTAAGGCACTGACAGTAGAGATACGCATAAAGTGTTCAGGGGCAAACTGCGGAATTCCTTGGTACTTAAGATCTAAATCTTTGCTGCACAGGGTATCGCCGATATTAAATATACCTGGATCATGAATTCCGATAATATCTCCGGGATAAGCTACCTCAACAGCTGCGCGGTCTTGTGCTAAAAACTGCTGGGGCTGCGCCAACTTAACTTTTTTACCTTTTTGCACATGGTTAACAGTCATACCTTTTTCAAATTTACCAGAGCAAATGCGAAGAAAGGCAATACGGTCACGGTGAGATGGGTTCATATTAGCTTGAATTTTAAAGATGAAGCCAGAAAAATAATCTTCAGTAGGGCTGATATCTCCAAAATTACTTGTTCTTGGCTGAGGCGGTCTGCTGATTTCTAAGAAAGCTTCTAAGAAAGGTTCTACGCCAAAGTTAGTGAGAGCACTTCCAAAAAATACAGGGGTCAAATTGCCATCTAGTATTTGTTCGAGATCAAAATGGTCTCCTGCAACATCAAGCAGCTCGATATCTTCTAATAGTTTTTCATGAAGGTCCGCTCCAAGCAGTTCCTTGAATTTTTCGTCAGTAACATCCCCTTTTATAGATTGGGCGATAGCTTGACCGTGCTTGCCGTCATTAAAGAGTTCAACTTGTTTTTTCTGGCGGTTATAAACCCCTCTGAAGTTTTTACCCATGCCGATCGGCCAGTCCATTGCATAAGAACGAATACCAAGGGCATTTTCAATGTCTTCCATAAGTTCGAAGGGATCCCTTCCCTCGGCATCTAGTTTATTTATAAATGTAAAAATAGGAATACCACGCATTTTACAGACTTTAAACAGCTTTTTGGTCTGTTCCTCTACCCCTTTTGAGCTGTCAATAACCATGATAGCACTGTCAGTTGCAACTAGTGTTCTGTAAGTATCTTCACTAAAATCCTGATGTCCAGGGGTATCCAGGATATTTATGCAAAAACCTTTATAGTTAAATTGAAGTACACTGGAAGTTACAGAGATTCCTCTTTGTTTTTCGATTTCCATCCAGTCCGATACAGCATATTTTTGAGATCTTCTTGATTTGACAGAACCAGCTTCACGAATGGCACCACCATATAAAAGGAATTTTTCGGTAAGTGTTGTTTTACCGGCATCGGGGTGAGAAATAAGTGCAAAGGTTCTGCGTTTTTGGATTTCATTAGTATAATCTAAGTTTTCTATTGGCATTTTAACCGTCCTTATCTTCATTCATATTCCAATCATCTATAAGGTACAACTAATAAATATAATGCTTATCTAACTATAATGTCAAGGGAAAAGTGTTTGAGATTCAAAAAAATCAAGTGATACGTCGGATAATAGTCAGTTTTGTATAGTGCAAAAAAACGAAATTGGTCATAATAAATAAATGAAGATTTGTAAAAAGATCATATTATACAAAAATAAATAAATCATTATAATAGTGAAAAATGTGTAAAAATTCCTCGAAATGTGATATAATTTTATCATAATTTTACGTTAGGTTGATGCAGGGTGTGAAAAATGGCAGGAGTAAATGCCTGATTTAATTTAAAGCATGTTACAGAGAATCTCAGTTAGAAATTAGTAAAGAGGGTGTTGCTATGATACTTGCACAAAATGAATATTTTATGATTACAGAGAGAGATGACAAGCTATTTATTCAAGTTTTTAAACCTGGGTACTCCATTAAAGATTTCCAGGAAATTATGGAAAAATATCCGAGGATTATGATTACAAAATTCATGGTGCTGAGAGAAGCACTGGAGTGTGCGGTAGGACAAGCGATAGAGTTTGGAATTCAAAAGCCTAAGCTAGAGCTTCGTATTGCGCCGGATAATTTGGAAGCTAAAATGATTATCAACTTGGATAAAGAGACGTTTGAGAAAACTAAAGAAACTGTAAGAGAAGAAATATTACAGCTGCTAAAAGATCATCTTATTGTTCATGGCATCCTATATGATGTTATTAATAAAGAATTGAGAGTTCAAAAAGAAATAGTTGTAGCCCGCGGGACACTCCCGGCTCAAGGAAAAGATGCGAGTATTACTTACTTGGAACTGCCGGAGATGAAGCCTGCCATTAATGATGATGGCAGCGCTAACTATTATGAAATGAATTTGTTTAGGTATGTACATAAAGGAGACTGGGTAGGAGAAAAAATACTCGTTAAAACTGGGGACCCCGGTATGAACATTAAGGGGGAGGAGCTCCCAGGTAAAGAGGGAAAGGATAAAGCGCTGCGTTTTGACCAAAATAGTATTGATACAGTAGAAAAAGAAAATAAAATTCTGCTTATAGCGAAAGTTGATGGGGCGCTCCAGATTAAGGGCGGCAAGATATGTGTCATTAACCACTTGATGATTAATGGAAATGTGGGCTATGAAACAGGGAATATTGACTTTGATGGCTACATCACCATTCAGGGAACTGTAGAAGATGGATTTTCCGTAACAGCGAGAGATGATATTTCCATCCTTGGGGAAATGGGTATGGGAGCTGTAGGAAAGGTCTTTTCAAAGGCAGGGAATATCTATATTAAAGGCGGCATTTCGGGGAAAGGCAGATCAGTGTTAGAAGCTGGCAAAAGCGTGTTTGTCAAGTATACCAATGCCTGCACAATAAGAGCTAAAGACAGCATCAATATAGGTTATTATGCTTTAGACAGTGACCTAGAAGCGGATGTCATTTTGGTACAGGCCAAAAATGCAAGGACAATTGGAGGAAGCGTTAAAGCCAAGTCCAAAGTTTCGCTTCGTATGGTAGGAAATGTTTATGAAAAGGAAACTTATATCAATGTTCAGGGCTTTGATAGAAAGGCCATAAAAAAAGAATTAGATGCCCTCTTGGTGGCTTATAAGGAACTGCTTATTAAAGCTGAAAAAAATGAGCGGGAACTAAAAGTATATGAAACGACACTGCTTCAGTTTGGACGCATAAAAAGTGATGATGATTATATCAGTTACCAGAGGGTTTACCAAACCCTAATTGATAAATTATACGCTCTTGAAGAGCAAAGACAAGAACTTCTCCGCACCTTGTCTTCACGAGGTGAAGGAGAGGTTACTATTTATGAAAAAGCTTATCCGAGAACATTTTTGCAGATTAAGAATCTTCAAAAGCGAATTAAAGAGATGACTACAGGAACTTTTTATGCACAAGATAATCAATTAATGTTTGACTAAAGGGGAGATTTATTTGCAAAATGCTAAAACATCTAATACAGGATATTGCTATGGCGCCTTACTGCAGGCAATAGACTTTTTTACTCAAAAGTTTAACTTAGATCAAATAGGATCTTATGCGTTTGAGTTTGCCAATGAAATGCTGACACTGCATTCATCAGCTTTATTTGTTAAGGAGCATGATCAGTTTGTCCTAAAGAACGCCAGATTGTATCCCGTAAACAGCTACCGTCTCAGCAATACTCAGGCACTTCAGGAACTGCCTGTTTTGCATGGCGATATTATTATACATAAAATAGAAAATTTTTTCAGTCAGGAATTTATTGAAACCTTTCATATTAAACTCGTTATTCCGCTGGTTATTAACAATCTGCTTCATGGGTTTATTGTATCCAATGGAAAGATCCTTGATGATTTTGATGAGAATGATCTCGTTATTGCCAGTACTTTAACCAAACTATTTAGGAACTCCTTGGAAAACAGCATGCAGCTAGATGAACTGGCACTAAAAAACAAGCAGCTGGACCAAAAGATATTTAATTTATTTGCCATTAATCAGAGTGCAAAGTCACTGCTTTCTGAGGTGGATTTAGAAAGGCTCTATACACTTGCTACAGATATCTTCAGTGAAATAACATGCAGTAAGGTGACATCTTTTGGTATATACGATGCCATTTCTAAAAGTATTAAGGTACTAGGCTACCGTAATGTATCAAATTATTCATCTGTTTCTACAGAACTTCATCTTATAAGTGCGGTATATAGAAGCGGACGGGTTGTTCTTGATTTTGAGAAGGATAGAGAAATTATTCAAGCAGTATTTAGAAATTGGGAAGAGTTTCGCTTACTGGATACGAAATATATTATTCTGCTGGTAAAGGAAGAGATACTAGGTGTTGTTACCCTAAGTGAAGCAGTAAATGAGAGGCTTTATGACGAGGCGACTTTTGAGCTTGTTGAAACGCTGGCATCTTTTACGCATATTGCCATTTCCAATGCGCTTTTATTTAAAAAGCTACTCATACAAAGCGAGCGCATTGAGCGCAAGTTTCATACATTAAACACGCTTAATAAAATTATTCAAAATATTAACAGAGGCATTGATATAGATGAATTATCGGCACTTACTCTCAAAGTAATGTCTCTCAACTTTGGCATCAAAAAGGCTTTTTTTGCTTATGGCGGACAAGATGGTTATACAATTAGTCAAAAATTAGGCATAGATGTTGAGCATGTAACTTTTGATTTAAACGACAGCTGGAAACAGGCTTGTGAAGGAGAAATGGTTTTAGACTTTCAGGAAGACGCCATGTACTACTTCTTTAAGACAGAGATAGTCAGGCGTTTAGGAACTTCTAACTGCATTGTCATTGCACCTATTTGTAATGTTCACGCCCATGACTACGAAACAACTTTGCCTAGGGGCTTTTTAGTTGTCCTTGAAACACAAGACAGCCTGAAAGAAGAAGAAATTCTGCTCATAGATACGATTGCTAAAAATATTTCTCCCGTTATCTGCCAGATGGATCTAAACAGCCGTCTTAAAGATGAATATAAGATTGATCCGAAAAAACAGTTTATAGCTGATCTGAATTCAAAATTTAAGGAAAGAACGGCCTATTCACTGGACTTTAACATTTATTATAAATGGGTTTACATGAATCCCTTTCAAAGTAAGGAAGAAATGATGCCAGAAGGAGAAGTATGCTATTTGATTGACTCATATATTTTTGTTATAACTTACGAGGAGTTAGAAGATAATAGTTTCTGCAGACTGCCTGATTTTGAAGACATTGACGAAGTATTAGCGTTTGACTATATGGGTTACTATAATGAATTTGTACGTGCATAAGTATTACTTTTCTATTAAAAGGTATTTAAAAGTCTTCTTAAAGGCTTTTGAATACCTTTTAATATTTCATTCTTATCACAATGCCATTACAAAGATTTACAAAAATCTCTTTTTCATTTATAATTATAAGATGATAAACATTGCAAAAAATATCAATTTATGACAAAAAAGGAGGAAAACGGGTGAAGAAAATACTTTCTTTTGTGCTGGGAATTTGTCTTATGCTAAGTATGATGCCTGCTCATATTTTTGCAAGCACGCCGCCGCAGGATATCAGGGCTGTATGGCTCACTACAGTTTTTAATATAGACTATCCAAGTACTAAAAATAACATAACGGCTCAAAAAGAGGAATTCATTAAGAAAATAGATGAACTAAAGGCTGTTGGACTTAATACAGTAGTTGTTCAGGTAAGACCTAAAGCAGATGCACTGTATAAATCATCTATCAATCCTTGGTCAGATGTTTTGACAGGCAAACAGGGACAAGATCCAGGATATGACCCTATGGCTTTTATGATTGAGGAAGCCCATAAAAGGGGAATGGCATTTCATGCCTGGCTTAATCCGTATAGGGTGACAACTCAAGGAACAGATGTTAATACACTAGCTTTAGATCATCCAGCAAGAAAAAATCCAAGTATGGTTTTTAGCTATAACAATGCGCTCTACTATAATCCAGAATCTGCGGAGGTTAAAAAGCATATTGTGGATACGGTTGTAGAAATCGTTAAAAATTATAAGGTGGATGGGATACATTTTGATGACTACTTTTATCCTTCTAACTATCCGCTGCCTCAAGGAGAAGGTAAGGATGGCGTGGTTGCAAACAGCAGAAGGACTCATGTTAATGATATGGTAGAACAAGTTGGTGCAGCAGTTAAACGTACCAATAAACAAGTGCTATTTGGTATCAGTCCGGTAGGAATATGGAAAAATAGAACATCTGACAGTACAGGTTCTAGTACAGGAGGCTATGAATCGTATTACGGAGTAGCGGGAGATACAAGAACTTGGATTAAAAACGAGTGGATTGATTATGTTGTTCCGCAGATCTACTGGGAAACAGGACATAAGTTGGCGGATTATGAGACTTTAGTCAGCTGGTGGTCAAATGAAGTTCGAGGAACAAAAGTAAAACTGTACATAGGACACGGTATTTATCGTGATGTGGTGGCAACGCAGATTGATACGCAGCTCTTAATTAACCAAAAGTATCCAGAAGTCCGTGGAAGCTTTTATTTTAGCACAAAAGATCTGCTCGCAAACAGACAAGGCTGCAGAGAAAAGATTAAAGCTTTTAATGAATCATCACCGCTTCAGGCAGGAGTTCCTTCGAATCCTTCGGTATCACAGCCAAGCGTTCCAACTGGACAGAATCTATCAGGCAGCACAGGGACGGTTACAGCGAGTCCGCTTAATATAAGAAGCGGTGCAGGAACGCAGCATGTGATTGTAGCAAAAGCTGCCAAAGGATCAAAAGTCACTATTTTAAATACAGCGTCTGGCTGGCATCAAGTAAGATTAGCTAGTGGACAAGTTGGCTGGGCTAGTGCCCAATTCGTTCGTATAGATGCAGCAGTAAGCAGTGCGCCAAAGGCAAATGCAGCACCAACTCGTACAATAACAGGAACAGCTAAAGTAAATGCGCTCAATGTGCGCAGCGGCGCTGGAACGAGCCATGCTTCAATAGCTAAAATAAATAAAGGAACTAAGGTGACCATTCTTGAAAGCAAATCCGGATGGTACAAAGTAAGACTTTCAAACGGAAAAGTAGGCTGGATTCTTCAAAGCTTAATTAGTGTATAAATATCGTTTAACCTAAATAAATCTTTAATAAGTCTCAAAGCAGCTCTTAGGAGAGAGCTCTTTTGAGACTTATTTTCTGTTGTAGACATTTTATCATTTAGCAATAAGGTGGTTTATGAATCAGAGCTGTTCTTTATTTAATAGTGTAGGTTGACTTTTTAGATAAAAGAGAATATACTAATAACAAGTAATAATTATTATTAGTTGATAACTCGTATCTTGTTGATTGGATCGAGATTAAACATTCATTCAGCATATTCATCCAGATATAGTACATAATAGTAAGAAGTAACGAGAGGAGGAAGTGGTTATGAAAATAGCTTTTTTTGATACAAAACCTTATGATCAGGAATCGTTTGATATTTTAAATAAAGAATACGGTTTTGAAATAGATTATTTTGAATCAAGGTTGAAAAAATCTAGTGTTTCTGTGACAAAAGGATATGATGTAGTTTGTATTTTTGTAAGAGACGATGTAAATAACGAAGTAGTCAATCAGTTGGCGGAAAATGGTGTCAAGCTTATTGCATTAAGATGTGCGGGATATAATAATGTGAATTTTGAAGCAGCTCAAAACAAAGTCCAAGTCGTAAGAGTGCCTGCCTATTCGCCTTATGCGGTAGCGGAATTTTGTGTTGGACTTATGATGGCGCTGAATCGTAAAATCCATAAAGCCTATACAAGAACCCGGGAGGCCAACTTTGCACTTAATGGATTAACAGGTTTTGATATACACGGCAAAACTGTAGGAATCATTGGAACAGGGAAAATTGCAAAAATTTTTATTAAGATTTTAAAAGGTTTTGGAACTAAGATTATTGCTTATGACATTTATCCGGACGAAGAAGCTGCAAAAGAGCTGGATTACCAGTACGTAGATTTAGATACGCTTTACAAAACGTCTGATATTATTTCACTTCATTGCCCGCTGACAAAAGAGACTTATCATCTTATCGATGATAAAAGTATTCATAAAATGAAAGATGGGGTTATGCTTTTAAATACAGGCAGGGGTAAACTTATTGATACCACTGCTCTCGTTGAAGGGCTAAAAAGTGGCAAGATAGGTTCTGCAGGACTAGATGTTTATGAAGAAGAAGAGGCCTATTTTTATGAAGACTTTTCAACAAAAGGTATAGATGACGATACGCTGTCAAGACTTATTATGTTTCCTAATGTATTAGTAACTTCTCACCAGGCATTCCTTACGAAAGAGGCACTTCATAACATAGCTGAAACGACTTTGGAAAGTATTGATCAGCTTGCAAAAGGAGAGAAGCTTACACATGAAATTGCTTACATCTGTGATGAAAGTGGATGTGAAGTAAAAGATGTAGAATAAGAAGTTATTTGGAGCGGGCTCAGGCCTGATTTAACCAGCTGTTTAAGGATGCCAGAAGCGCATAAGATGATGTGGATTATACTTAGAGCTATACTAAATTTCCGCATTAGAAATAAATAGTATAAAAAAGAGTTGAATTTATACAGATTAGACGTATAATCAATTAGAGTGGTGTAAAAATAATTTTATGCATCAAACTATTTATTCATGTGAGGACTACTATGGATTCTATTAAATATTACTTATACTTTTTACTAGGTAAACTTAGACACCAATACTTTATGCAACTTCCTGAAAATGATGAGGAATATAAAAGCAGCCGTATCTGGTTTATTGTTGACGGAGCCACAGCTGTTACGATAGGGGCCCTTATTGGAGGAGCCTTTTTGGCAGCACTTCTTAGAGCCCTTGGGATTAGTGATTCATTAAATGGTATCATATCAGCTATTCCGTCATTGGCCTGTATTATGCAGCTTTTAGGACTTGAGCTTGCCAAGAGGATGCGTAAAATTAAGCTTTTTGTATGTGTTTTTGCTATTATACATAGGCTTTTATTTGCTTTTCTTTTCTTTATCCCTTTCCTGCCGATAGGGTTGGCTTTTAAAGTTGTTCTATGTATTATCATTTTTTTACTAGGTCATGTACTTGGGCAGCTAATAGCACCGGTGGCTGGCAACTGGATTTCAAGTCTGGTGCCGGAGGATATAAGAGGAAAATATTTTGCCAATAGAGACGGTATAATGGTTTTCGTTTCAGTTGTTATTTCTTTGGGGGCGGGACAAGCATTTGACAAACTTAAAATGTGGAATGCTCCGGATCTCAAGTTTCTTTTTATAAGTCTTCTTATTTTAGTAATGGCAATTATTAACTTCATAGCACTAAGTATTGTTAAGGAACCTAAGTATTCTTTCTGTTCTAAGGATCACAAAGAAATGCATGGGTCTTTGGTGAAAAAAAGGATGCACCCGGCTGATTGTATGTGTCAGGAAGATTTCAAGAGTACTTTTAAAAAGGTTGTTTCAAATAAGCCTTTTAGGACTTCAATTATCCTTACGGTTTTATGGCAGTCTGCTTTTTTCTTTTCCACACCGTATTTCGGTATTTATCAAATTTCTGATCTTGGTTTAAGCTATACATATATTATGATTATGGGATTTGTAGGCAGCATGATTAGAATTATACTCACGCCAATAGGTGGGAAAATAGCAGATAAAAAATCATGGGCACTTGTTCTAGAAGTTTCGCTTTTGATTATGGGTATCGCTTTTGTCATCAACGGATTTACGGTGCCATCTAATGCTCATATTATGTTTGCTGTGTTTTCAGTTCTGACAGGGATTGCCTGGGCTGGAATTGCACCGGGTATTTTTGCTATTCAGCTGGATCTGGCACCAGATGGAGATAAGACCGCTTATCTTGGTATTAATGCGGCTATTATGGGAGTATGCGGATTTATCAGCTCGCTTGTAGGTGGATATATACTGCATCTCGTTATAGAGATGAATAATCAAATAATGGGATATACTATATTTGGACAGCAGCTTCTTTCGGTAGGCTCTGGAATTTTGTTTTTGATACTTACACTCTATATTAGATATAGAATAAAAGCGCGGCTTGGTGCCTCCTAGAAAAAGGCAGGATTTATCTTTTTGGGTATGCAGCAGGCAGCAGAACATTTATGGTATTTATTTAATACTATGAAAGTATAATAGTCATTTTACGAGTCATTATATAAAGAGAGATGATGCATGATGACACGGAGGTGAAAATATGAACAATATTGCGGCGTTTTTTGACATTGATGGGACAATTTATCGAGAAGGACTTATAACAGAAGTTTTCAAAAAAATGGTTAAATATGATTTAATAGATGCAAGCAAGTGGGATAGTGAAGTGCGCCCTGCTTTTATAAGCTGGGATAAAAGAATAGGAGATTATGACACCTATCTGCTTAAAATGGTAGATGTTTATTCAGAGGCAGTACGAGGAATCAATCCTTTTCATATGGAGTACGTAGCTAAACGAGTCATTGAGCAAAAGGGAGAGCGGGTTTATACCTTTTCAAGGGAACGCATCAACTGGCATAAAAAAGAAGGACATAAAGTTATTGCTATATCAGGATCCCCGATTGAACTGGTACGAGAAGTATCAAAAAAGTATGGGATGGATGACTATCGAGGCACTGTTTATGAAAAGAATGAGGATGGGAGCTATAGCGGAGAGATTACACCCATGTGGGATGCAAAAAGTAAAAAGAAGGCTATTTTAGAAATAGCTGATGCCTATCAGCTGGACCTTGTAAAGTGTTTTGCTTATGGTGATACTTCAGGAGATCTTACGATGCTCAATATGGTGGGTTATCCTTTTGCGATCAATCCTACAAAAGAGCTTATTACGAGAATAAGCGAAGATGATACGCTTAGAAAAAAGGTGAATATTGTAGTAGAAAGAAAAGATGTTATCTATAAATTAAATATTGAAGGGCTGGATTACTATAGATAATCCAGCCTTTTGTCATGAGGTAGGAAAGCAATGAAAAATCCTATCAAGTTTCCATAAAATAAATTTCTTAGTAAATATATTAAAAAAGTAGGAATTAACTATTGACATTTAAAAAAAATATAAGTATACTTGGAATCAGCTAATAACTTAATAGATGATCTTATCAAGAGAGATGGAGGGACTTGGCCCGGTGATATCTCAGCAACCTCATTTTCATGTAAGGTGCTAATTCCAGCAGAATTTTATTTCTGAAAGATAAGGGCAGGATGATACTTAGTATAAAAGTGCCCCTTTTTATCTTTTAGAGATAATAAGGGGCTTAAATAATATCAAGATTGTTAACATAAGTTAGCACTATTGAGGAGGGGGTAAAATATGAGCAGGCAGCTAGAAGAACCAATTATTGAATTTAAAGCTTTAGGAAAAACCTTTTCTTCTGCAAACGGAGAAGTGAAAGCTCTAAAAAATATCAATTTAAAAATTCATAAAGGTGATATTTTTGGCATTATTGGTATGAGCGGGGCAGGAAAAAGTACATTAGTCAGATGTATTAATTACCTTGAAAAACCTACTGAAGGAGAAATATGGTTTGATGGCAGAGAACTCGGATCGCTTAATGAAAAAGACTTAAGAAAAGTCAGACAGTCTATGGGTATGATTTTTCAGCAGTTCAATTTGTGGATGCAAAGAACTGCTGAAAGTAATATTTGTTTTCCACTTGAGATTGCAGGAGTAGATAAGAAAGAAGCTAAACTTCGGGCACAAGAACTGTTAAAGCTTGTAGGACTTGAAGATAAAGCAGGAGCTTACCCAGCGCAGCTCTCAGGAGGGCAGAAACAGCGTATTGCTATTGCAAGAGCATTGGCAACAAATCCTAAAGTGCTTTTATGTGATGAAGCAACTTCAGCGCTTGATCCCACTACAACAGAATCTATTTTGAACCTTCTGAAGGATATTAACAAAAAGCTTGGGATTACGATAGTCATTATTACCCATGAAATGAATGTTGTAGAAAAAATCTGTTCTCATGTAGCCATCATTGATAAAAGTGAGATAGCAGAGGCAGGGAAAGTACATGATATTTTTACTCATCCGAAGACTCAGGCAGCCCAGAGGCTTGTTTATCCAAATGACAATCGTATTAACCACCTAGTAGGCAAAAGGTGCTGCCGTATTGTATTTGATGGCAGTTCATCCTATGATCCAGTTGTTGCAAGTATGATTTTGGAGTGCAAAGTTCTTGTTAATATACTTTATGCAGATATGAAGGACATTGATGGTAAGGCATTTGGAGAATTGATCATTCAGCTGCCGGAGGATGAGAAAACTGCTGACAAGGTAATAGGCTATCTGCACTCAAAAAATTTGCAGGCAGAGGAGGTTAGCAATTATGTGGGATAATGCAGTTATTTAAATGATTATTAAAGGCATATTTGAAACGCTTTATATGACTTTGATGTCTACGCTTCTTGCCTATGTAATAGGATTACCTTTAGGGGTTATATTAGTAGTCACTGAAAAAGAAAGTATACTTCCGAATCTAGGGCTTAACAAAATACTTAATATTATTGTAAACCTTGCAAGATCAGTTCCTTTTCTTATTTTGCTTATTGCAGTGCTGCCAATTACACGCTTTATTACAGGAACAACGATAGGATCAACGGCAACAGTTGTTCCACTGGTTATAGCCGCAGCACCTTTTATTGCAAGACTTGTTGAGTCATCAATTAAGGAAATTGATAAGGGAATTATTGAGGCAGCACTTTCGATGGGGGCAAGTCCTTTTCAAATTATTTATAAGGTAATGGTTCCGGAGGCGACACCTTCACTTATTGTTGGAGCAGCTATTGCTACAACTACCATATTAGGATATTCAGCAATGGCAGGAATCGTCGGAGGAGGCGGGCTTGGGACTATAGCCATTAACTATGGTTACTATAGATATGAAAAAGGAATTATGATTGTAACAGTCATTCTGCTTATACTTATCGTACAGGTTTTACAAGAAGCAGGAATGCAAATTGCAAGGAAAAAAGATAAAAGGAAGTAGCATTTTTATACTATCATCCGAAGAGGAGTAAAGTGATTTTTATTTCTATTTAAAAGAATTGAGTTTTCATAGGCTCGGAGTATGCGATGAATTAGAAGTAGCAAATTAAAAGTAGTCAATAAAAAACAATAAATGATATGGAGGAAAATAAAATGAAAAAATTATTAGCGGGATTAATTGTATCAACACTAACTCTTTCACTTTTTGCAGGCTGCGGGGCGAAACAGGATAATGGAACTATTGTAGGAAACGTACCAGCTGCGCAAAGTGGCAATGAAGAAAATAAAAGCAGCAAAATTATAGTTGGGGCGTCTGTTACGCCGCATGCTGAAATTTTAGAGCAGACTAAAGAAATTCTTAAAGAACAAGGATATGAGCTGGAAATTAGAGAGTTTACGGATTATATACAGCCAAACCTTACACTGGAGGGCAAAGAACTAGATGCGAATTATTTCCAGCATCAGCCTTATTTAGAGGACTTTAATGAGCAGAACAAAACAAACCTTGTATCAGTAGCTGCTGTTCACTATGAACCACTTGGCATCTATCCTGGAAAAACAAAATCTTTGGATGAACTTCAAGATGGAGCCACTATTGCAGTACCTAATGATACAACGAATGAAGCAAGGGCTCTTTTGCTCTTAGAAGCTATAGGCCTTATTAAAATCAATCCTGAAGCGGGATTAAAAGCAACGATTAATGATATTACTGAAAATCCTAGAAATATTAAAATAAAAGAGCTGGAGTCTGCGCAGCTTGCTCGTGCACTTCCAGATGTAGATTTCGCTGTAATCAATGGTAACAATGCACTTCAGGCAGGGCTTAATGCAGCAACAGATGCACTTGCTAAAGAAGAACAGGATTCTCTTGCAGCTGCTACTTTTGCTAATATCCTTGTAGTACGTAAGGGAGATGAAGGGCGTGAAGACATCAAAGCTTTAATTGAAGCTTTAAAAAGTGATAAAGTAAAAGCTTTCATTGAAGAAAAATATCAAGGAGCAGTTGTAGCTATTTTCTAATATATAAGATAAGAATAAACGAATCAAAGTTAATAGTAAGATTTGATCTTAGTCAGGGTTAAAGCATCTAAAGATACATTTGCATAAGATAGAAAAAGCTGATTTCTTATAAAAGAGATAAATCAGCTTTTTTTATTTATATATTTAATAGATTATATGGCAAACAAATAAGTTATCAGAGTAATTAAAAAGTAATCGCGAAGCATTTTTAGATGAGAAGGTCGACCAAATAGTAATTATTCTCAATTTTATATTGACAGAAGAAGGTAGTGTTGCTAAAATACTATTAGAGACAAAATATTGATAGTGATTATCAATACTGATAAGTATTGAATGATAGAGGAGGAATGAATATGCCATTAACAATGTTAGCCCCGGGAAAAGAAGCGATTATAAATGTCTGTCGTGCAAAAGATTCCACCAAAAAGTTTTTAGAAGGACTTGGGATTATTCCAGGTACATTTATATCAGTTGTATCAGAAATGAATGGGAATCTTATTGTAAATGTTAAAGGTTCAAGACTTGCCCTTAATAAAGGGGTAGCAGGACAGCTGATGGTTGAAATGTGTTAATTTAAAACGACCAGTCGTTTTAAATGAGAGAGGAGTAGATGACTTTGGAAAAGTCTTTAAAAGAGCTAAAACCCGGTGAAAAGGGAACGATTAAGAAAATTTCCGGCGAGGGAGCCGTGAAAAGAAGACTGATGGATATGGGGGTAACCCGCGGCGCAGAAGTGTTAGTAAGAAAGGTAGCTCCTTTAGGAGATCCTATAGAAGTTAATATCAGGGGCTATGAACTCACCCTTAGAAAAGCAGAAGCAGACAATATTCAGATAGAATGCTAAGCCATACATAACAGGAATTATTTTTTTAACTACATGATGATAATAATTATCAGTATCACGAAGGGAGTCATATGATGCATTATAAATTTGCCTTAGTCGGTAACCCGAATTGCGGTAAAACAACAATGTTTAATGAAATTACGGGAAGCACCCAATATGTAGGGAACTGGCCGGGAGTTACTGTTGAGAAAAAAGAAGGTAAAGCGAGAAAGTTTAAAGAAGATATTAAAATCATTGATTTGCCAGGAATTTATTCATTATCCCCGTATTCCATGGAAGAGATTATTGCAAGAGATTATATTATAAATGAAAAACCCGATGTTATCATTAATATTGTAGATGCGACTAACATTGAAAGAAATCTCTATCTTTCCACCCAGGTCATGGAGCTTGGCATTCCAGTTATTATAGCATTAAATATGATGGATGCTGTAGAAAATAGAGGAGATAAGATTGATATCAAAGCACTTGAAAGGTATTTAGGTGTTCCTGTTATAGGTACTTCCGCTAATAAAGGAAGGGGTATTCAGGAGGTTATCCAAAAAGCTTTGGAAGTTGCTGAGAGTGCAGCGCAAGCCTTCGCTTTGGGTGAATGTAAAATGTATGATACAGAGATTGAAGAGTCAATTGAAAAAATCAAAAATGATATTGTTTCTTCCCTAACAGGGGATATAATGAATCCGAGATGGGTTGCAATTAAGCTCTTAGAAGGAGATGAGAAGGTCCTTGAGATGTTAAATGTCGGGACTGATATTCTTGAAGCCATAAAGCCTTATCAGGAAAAACTTGAAAAAGCTTATGATAATGACATGGAAACGATTATTGCAGATAATAGGTATCAGTATATTACTAAAGGAATCGGTAAGACAGTTAAAAAGCAAGGCGGGAACAACAGGCTTACCGTATCAGATAAAATTGATAAGGTTGTAACCCATAGGATTTTAGCTATTCCGCTTTTTCTCATTATAATGCTGGGTGTATTCCAAATTACTTTTGGAGCCATAGGTTCTTTTACAATTGACTGGATTGATGTTTTTATTAATGAAACAGTTGCTGGAACCGTAAGCGGATGGCTTGAAGCAGGAGGCGCAGCTATGTGGCTGCATGATCTTGTTGTAGGTGGGATTATTGGCGGAATGGGAAGCATGCTTGTATTTGTCCCTCAAATCATGATTTTGTTTTTCTTCCTGGCTATTTTGGAAGACAGCGGCTATATGGCAAGAGCAGCTTTCGTTATGGATAGACTGCTTAGAAAACTAGGACTCAGCGGCAAATCATTTATTCCGATGCTGATGGGATTTGGATGCAGCGTGCCAGCTATGATGAGTGCAAGAACGCTGGAAAATGAAAAGGATAGAAGGCTGACGATTATTCTGACTTTATTTATGTCTTGTGGGGCGAAGCTGCCGGTGTACGGGCTTTTTGCATCAGCTTTTTTTGCTTCAGGAGAGGCTTGGGTAGTCTTCTCGATTTATATATTAGGAATTATTGTAGCAATTTTTTCAGGCGTGCTTCTCAAGAAAACAGTATTAAGGGGAGAAACAGCACCATTTGTTATGGAGCTTCCGCCTTATAGAATTCCGACGGCTAAAGGGTTAATGATTCATATGTATGACCGAGGGAAAGACTTTGTTAAAAAAGCAGGGACTATCATTTTCGCAGCGGCAGTTGTTATTTGGTTTTTACAATCTTTTGACTTTTCACTAGCTATGGTTGATGATCCTGGAACAAGCATTATGGGTCAATTTGGAAAGTTGATTGCTCCAATTTTCAGCCCGCTTGGTTTTGGAGACTGGCAGTCATCTGTGGCACTCCTTACAGGCTTTGTGGCTAAAGAAGTTGTAGTGACTACTTTAGGCATACTTCATGGACTTGGAGAAATCGGCGAGGAGACAGCATCTCTTGCGGCTGTACTGCAAACAAGTTTTACACCTTTAAGAGCCTATGCTTTTATGGCATTCACACTTCTGTATATGCCGTGTATTGCAGCTTTTGGAACGATCAAAAGGGAAATGAATTCCTGGAAATGGACTTTATTTACTGTTGGCTATCAAACTGGAGTAGCTTGGATTGTAGCATTTCTTATTTACCAAGGCGGAAGGTTATTAGGTTTTAATTAATACATAAATCTGTTTGTTTAGGAGGAGGCTGATAGCATGAAACTCAAAGAGCAGTTCAATCAAAAAGGCCTTCGTATTACAAAGCAGAGGCAAATTGTTATGGAGGTTGTTGAAAAGCATAAAGGCAGGCATTTAAGCAGCAGCGAGATTTTTGAGCTGGTTAAAGAGAACTATTCGGGCATTGGACTTGCAACTATTTACCGTACGCTGCCGCTACTTGAGAAAATGAAATTATTAAGTAAAATCTGCTTAGATGATGGGTGCGTAAGGTATGAACCTTATGCACCAAAAGAGCAGGAACATCATCATTTAATCTGTGTCAAGTGTGGTGCAGTATACGAAGTTGAAGCAGATTTATTGGGAATAGAGGAAAAACAAATTATTATGAATAATCACTTTAGTACTCAGAACTATATGGTGAAACTTTATGGTTATTGTAAAACTTGTGCTGAAGAAGACGTAGTATAGATAGAGTGAGAAAGTTAGGTGAGTATACAATTATAGAAAGAAGGAGATACTATGATTAACTGGATTATCGGTGGTGCCATTATTGGTTTAACTGTATATATTATTTTTAACAAAATCAGAAAAATGCAGAAAGGTGAAGTTGGTTGCTGCGGAGGCTGTACAGCTTCTAAAGAACAATGCCACTGCGATCACAAATAGTTACATGAAATAATTTTATCAAAAATAATTAGAAGAGATTATCCTAAAGCTACAAAGTCAAAGAAGAGGCGAGGAGCATAGGATAAAATTTTTAAAGCTAAATTGAGAATGAATATCATTATTAAAATAACAATGGATATCATTATTAAAATAGCAATGATAAGGAGTGTGTGAGTAATGAGTATCGTATTAGTAGGCGGTCATGATAGAATGCATGAAATGTATAAGGGAATCTGTTCGAAGCGGGGGCACCGTGTCAAAGTTTATACACAACTTCCGGCTAGGTTTGACAAAATGATTGGAACTCCAGACGGCATTGTACTATTTACAAGTACTGTATCCCACAAGATGATTCATATAGCGGTAAAAGAGGCAAAGAGAAAGAACATTCCTATTGTAAGATGTCATAACAGCAGCAGCAATTCGCTTGAAAATGTATTAGAACAATTTGAAAAAGAGTTTGCAATGGCTTAATAAAAAATAGGAGGAGATAAAAGTGAAAAATATAGCGGTTATTTATTGGAGTGCAACAGGAAATACTGAGGCTATGGCGTTAGCCATTGCAGAAGGCGCGAAAAGAGAGGGGATTTCGATCAGGTTATTTGAAGTAGGTAATGCAAGTGTTGAAGATGTACTAAAAGCTGATGCAGTGGCTCTAGGATGCCCGTCTATGGGGGCTGAAGAGCTGGAGGAGGAAGAGATGGAGCCTTTTGTATCGTTTTTAGAAAACGAAGATTTAAAAAGTAAGCCTATGGTTTTGTTTGGATCATATGACTGGGGCGATGGACAATGGATGCGTGAATGGGAAGAGCGCATGACGAAGCTTGGGGTATATCTTGTTGAAGATGGACTCATCATTCAAAATACACCTGATGAAGCAGGAATTAAGAAATGCAATGAACTAGGGGCTAAGCTTGCAAATCTGTAAGTTTTAGGAGCGAGGAGGGAGAACGATGGATAAGGTATTACTACAAAAATTTATTGTAAAATTAAATAATATAGAGGGTAAAGAATACCTTTTATCTTTGACAGCTTATAAAGCTGCACCAACGCTTAGTAGAATCAAACCCTCTACGCTCGTATCTTTTTCAGTTAAGAATAGAAATCTTTATACGCTGTGGGACAATTATAAAGAAGATATCGTAAATTCTTTAGGGCTTTGTTATTTTGAACTTAAAAAAACAGATGACTGGGTTCTAGTGCTCTTTTATGATCATGATATGCTGGATGAGGTCACATCAAACAAGACGAATCAGGCCTTTTTAAGACGGATGGGCTATGACAGTGCTCTTACGCTGGCTAAAAGACTGAATTTTCTAAGAGAGCGTTTTCAGATGATGTGCCCACATGAAATAGGAATTTTTTTAGGTATTCCGATTAAAGATGTCTGCAGCTTTATAAAGCATAAGGGTGAAAACTTCTTGATCTGCAAGTATTGGAAAGTTTATCATAATGCTGAGCATGCTGAGCACTTATTTGCATCCTATGACAGGGCGAAAACAGACATGATTTACAAGGTGATAACAGCAGCTTCATAAAATTGACAAAAATGAGGCAGGCAGGCAGATAGGAGAAGCTATAATATGTTTAATCAAATGCATAAAATATTCCGTGCCCAACATATACACGATGTGATTGAGTGTCTTATTGCAGCGCTGGAGGCTAAAGATCTTTATACCAGCGGACATTCTTCAAGGGTGGCAGATATGTCACAAGATTTAGCAAAAGCTATGGGTCTAAAAGGATTAACTGCTCAGGATATACATATAGCTGCACATCTTCATGACATTGGAAAGATGGGAATTCCGGAGCAGATACTTAATAAAAAGGGAAAGCTCCTGCCCCATGAATGGGCACACATACAGCGTCATCCAGAAATTGGCTATCATATTTTGATAAAATCAAAGCAACTAGATAAAATTGCACAGATGGTACTTCATCATCATGAAAGATGGGATGGGAAGGGTTACCCTTACGGACTTAAACAAGATAAAATCCCTTTAGGATCAAGGATTATAAGTGTGGCAGACAGTATTGATGCAATGACTTCAGCCAGACCTTACAGGCAGGCTATGAGCTTTGAAGCTTGTATGGAAGAAATCGTTCTTAATAAAGCCATGCAATTTGATCCTGTTGTGGTTGAAGCAGCCCAGCGGTTATGGAAAAAGTGGATGACTCAGCTAAAAGTCAGTTGATATTAAACCGAAATCAGATAGAGATTAAAAGCTTTTTTGGTTTTTAGGGAATAGGAGAGGGCTCTTAGGAGCTGGGCAAAACTTTCCTATTTTACATAGATATGTATTCGGTGACTGTTTGGGTATAAATCTATAAAAGGTGTTGACGGAAGAGGATACTAAGTATTAAACTAAATGTACGGACATTATAATATTATGATATATAAAATTTAGAATAAGGAGGATGCTATGCGGGTTTTAAAGGGAGAACTTAAAAGGGAGAGTCCTATGCCTTTATATTATCAGCTCAAGGCAATTATTTTAGATGAGATTAACAGTGGAAGGCTGATGACAGGAGACTACCTGCCGACTGAAAATGAATTTATGGAAAGTTACCAGATCAGCAGGGCTACTGTAAGGCAGACAATGAGTGAATTGGTTAATGAAAATTACCTGTCAAGACAAAAAGGAAAAGGCACATTTGTTACTAAGCCAAAAATAGCAGCGCAATATATTAATCGCGTGGAAACTTACAAAGAGCAAGCTAAAAAAATGGGGACAGAGCTTATAACGAAAGTTATATGCTGTGAGGTAATAAAGGCAGATGTAAAGGTCTCTAAAGCCTTAAATATTCAGACAAGGGAACAAGTTATTCATCTTATCAGAGTCAGAAGTGTAGACAATGAACCCATCGTCATTGCCGAAACATATATGCCTTATCAGACCTGCGGTTTTATACTCGATCATAATTTAGAAGATGAATCTTTATATGAAATATTTCTTGGCAATCGTCAAACTCACATTACTAAAGCTGTAAGAACGATAGAAGCTGTAATTGCAGGAGAGATAGCGGCTAGTTTACTAAATATCGCAGCTGAGGATGCTCTGCAGGTGATAAAAACAACTGCCTTTAATCAAAGCGGCGAAGTTATTGAATATACTATAGCGCAATACAGAGGGGACAAAAACTTATTCGTTGTTGAAACACAAGTTGACTTATAGGTGCATTTTTGTACTTTCATAAAGGGGGATAGTAGATGAAAAAATATTTATTAGCGCATGATTTAGGAACATCAGGAAATAAAGCTACACTTTACAGCACAGATGGACAGCTGATAAAAAGTCAAGTTTTTCAGTATGACACACACTTTTTTAATGGCAATTGGGCTGAACAGGATCCAGACATATGGTGGCGGGCAGTAGCCGAGACAACTAAGGCTATACTTAGTGGAATAGATTCTAAACACATACTTGCAGTATCTTTCAGCGGCCAGATGCAAGGGTGCATTTGTGTTGACCGCTCAGGCGTTCCTTTAAGACCTGCTATCATTTGGGCAGACCAAAGGGCGCAAAAAGAAACAGAAGAACTAACAAGTCTAATTGGAATGGAGCGTTTCTATCATATTACAGGACATAGACCAAGTCCCTCATACAGCCTTTTAAAGCTGATGTGGATTAAGAATAATGAACCAGATGTCTATAATAAGACTTATAAAATGCTGCTCTGCAAAGATTATATGCTTTTTAAGCTGACAGGAAGATATGTAACAGATTATTCGGATGCTTCAGGAACTAATGCGCTGGATTTAAATACGCTGCAGTGGTCGGATGAGATTCTTGAAGCTGTGAAGATACATAGAGATAAGCTGCCTGAGATTATGGATTCTACGCAGATTGCAGGAGGTGTTACGGCTGAGGTCGCTTGGTTAACGGGCCTTGCGGAGGGGACGCCGGTCGTTGTTGGCGGCGGTGATGGCGCTTGTGCGGCAGTAGGTGCTGGGTGTATTAAAGCAGGAGATACATACAGCTGCCTAGGCTCTTCAGCATGGATTGCCCTCGCGGCCAATAAGCCTGTTTATGATAAAGAAATGAGAACTTTTAACTTTGCCCATCTGGTTCCAGGGCTTATTATGCCATGTGGAACGATGCAGACAGGAGGGGCTTCCTACAGCTGGCTGAAAAATGAACTGGGATTGTATGAAGCGGCCGAGGCAAAAAAAATGGGGATTAGCCCTTATGATTTAATCAATCAGAAGGCTATGGAAGCACCGCCGGGAGCAAACGGTATTTTATTTCTTCCGTATCTTTTGGGAGAGAGAAGCCCTAGGTGGAATGTAAATGCAAGAGGAGCCTTTATAGGACTGAAAATGGAAAACAAGAGAGAGGATATTTTCCGTGCTGTGCTAGAAGGGGTTGCTTTTAATTTAAAAACCATTTTAGATGTTTTTAAAACATATCAAGATATTCAGGAAATAACCCTAATTGGAGGCGGAGCTAGGGGAGAACTTTGGCGGCAGATTATGGCGGATGTCTATGACATCCCCGTTTTAAAGCCAAATTACCTTGAAGAAGCTACATCAATGGGGGCAGCAATAGCGGCAGGTATTGGAGCAGGTGTATTTAGTGATTTTAGTGTCATTAAGCAGTTTGTTAAAATTGAGAGTGAGACATGGCCTATTAAAGAGCATAACGCGATTTACCGAAAAATATATCCTGTTTTTGAGCAGGCTTACGAATCACTTATAGACGTTTATGAGAGATTGGCTGACTTATAAATCAAATATAAAGGAGAAGAGAGATGAGAATATATATTGATTCAGCAAATATTAAGGACATTGAGAAGGTGATGAACATACTGCCAGTAGATGGGGTAACAACGAACCCTTCTTTACTGGCTAGAGAAAAAACGAATCCTATGGAGCAGCTTAAAGCAATAAGAGGCATGCTGTGTAAAGGACAGGAACTGCATGCTCAGGTGATATCATCACTTGCTGAGGATATGATCATAGAGGCACAGCATATGCGGGAAGTTTTGGGTGAAGATATTTTTATTAAGGTACCTGTAACGCCTGAGGGAATAAAGGCTATGAAAAAGCTAAGTGCGCTTGGTGTAAATATTACAGCTACTGCTATTTATACACCTATGCAGGCTGTTATTGCAGCAAAAGCAGGTGCAAAGTGGACGGCACCTTATGTGAATAGATTAGATATGATTGGAGCAGATGGGGTGCAGGTTGCGATTAGCATTCACAATATGCTGACTAGGATGCCTGCTAGTTCAGAGCTGCTCGCAGCAAGTTTTAAAAACGTGGAGCAGATTTTAAAACTTGCAGAAGCTGGAGCAGGGGCAGTTACGGTGGCACCGGATCTGTTAGAACAGCTTTTGTACCATCCGCTCACTGATAAGGCAGTTTGGGATTTCACAGCTGACTTCGAAAGTATCACAGCTAAAGGGTCAACCATGAGAGAATTATAAAAAAAAATTGACCGAATAAATGTGAAAGGCATTAATAACGTGATTTATGTTAATGTCTTTTTTGTAACAAGCATTAATAATGTCTTTGATTGACAAAGGATATGTGTATTTGGTATTAGTACGGTATAGAAAGATTCAATGGAAAAAATAAAATTTATGTTAAGTGTTTGCCAAATCCTTATGATATTGATATAATATCAATTGTATGTTTGATTACAATTTATTACATAAGGAGACAAAAAATGAATAACAGAAGTGAATTTTCTAGTAAGCTTGGATTTGTGCTTGCAGCAGCAGGTTCAGCCGTTGGACTAGGGAATATTTGGAGATTCCCTTATCTTGCAGCGAAATATGGTGGAGGACTATTTGTACTTATTTATATTTTGTTTGTCGTTACCTTCGGCTTTACAGTTATGATGGTTGAAATAGCTATTGGGCGTAAAACAAAGCTTAGTCCTATCGGAGCCTATAGGGCACTTAATAAAAAGTTTGGATTTATAGGTATTATAGCCTCGTTGGTAGCTTATTTGATTCTGCCTTATTATAGTGTTATTGGGGGATGGGTTATCAAGTATTTTGTGACTTTCCTGACAGGGGGAGCAGCAGCCACTGCTGAGGATGGGTTTTTTGTTAACTTCATTTCAGCGCCGATTCAGCCTATTTTCTGGCAGAGCATCTTTGTATTATTAACTTTTGCAGTTGTCCTTAGGGGCGTAAAAGATGGTATTGAGAAGGCAAGTAAAATACTGATGCCAGTACTTGTCGTTCTGTCACTTGGGGTTGCCTTTTATTCGTTTAGTTTACCAGGAGCAATGGAAGGGGTTAAGTATTTCCTTATTCCTGATTTTTCTCGTTTCTCGATCCAGGCAGTTTTAGCAGCTCTTGGACAGATGTTCTACTCTTTATCCCTTGCAATGGGCGTTATGATTACTTATGGTTCTTACCTGAGTAAAAATGATGACCTTGAAAAGTCAGTTAAGCAAATAGAGTTTTTTGATGCGGGGATTGCAATTCTTGCTGGGTTTATGGTTATTCCGGCAGTATTTGCATTTTCAGGCGGTAATGAAGAAGCTTTAAATGCTGGACCTGGTTTGATGTTTGTAACGCTTCCTAAGGTATTTAATACAATGGGAATGAGCTCAGTTATTGGTGGAGTATTTTTCCTTCTGGTTCTTTTTGCAGCACTTACATCAGCCATTTCACTTATGGAAGCAGCCGTTTCTACTGTCTGTGACCAATTTAAGTTATCCCGTACAAAATCAGCTGTTATTATTGCAATAACTTCTATTGTTTTAGGGATTCCATCTTCTTTAGGAAATGGCATTTGGAGTGGTTTTAAAGTACTTAATATGGCCTTTTTAGATCTGATGGACTTTATTACAAATGCGGTATTTATGCCTGTAGGAGCACTGCTTACCTGTATTTTTGTAGGTTATGTTATCGGGACAAAAGTTATAACGGATGAAATCAAATCTTCTTCAGCATTTAAAAGAGAAAAAGTATTTACAGTAATGATTAAGTACATAGCACCTATTTGTATTATCGCTATTCTGATTAGTTCTATCTTATCTGCCTTTGGACTTATAGTATTATAATACTATTTGACAGATAAAATCAGCTGTTATATAATGAATCTAAGTAAGCAGGTAAAAAATTAGAAGAGGTGTTTGATGAGCGTCGTAGTATCTAAATAGATGAAATGAATAATGTAAACTATTCTGCAAAAGGGAGTTCGGACTCTTTAATTGGTGTGAATAAGTTTACAGGTCTATAAGGATACAAAACCGCACAACTTTAGGGTTATACCTCTCATTGCAGAGTCTGTTTGCGTTAGGCAAAAGGGCCTCTATAAATAAGAAAAGTTTAAATGATGCTGCGTGTTTTATATACGCAGCTTTTTTAATGTGAAAAATTGCTGTCTGCTTACTTTGCGGCAGGTATCTTTATAGTACGCTAAAAGAGTATTTTTTAGAGGATATAAAGAATAGGAGCGTTTAGGAAAATGAATTTACAAACCTTTGAAAAGCTGCAGTATGATGAGCTTAAAAATAGTGTTAAAGACTATTGTATCAGCAGTTTAGGGAAAAAATTAATAGATCATATGATGCCAAGCGGCAATAAAGAAGTTGTCATCAATAGATTAAAAGAAACAGAAGAGGGTAAAAAACTTATTGATAGTTCTAGTGCAGTGCCGCTTAACGGTATTATGCACATTGAACTTATTATGGATAAGGCAGAAAAAGGCATCATTTTGGATGCTGAGATGCTTGCAAATTCTTCGGCCTTTCTGCGAGGCTGCCGAAGAATCAAAAGCTACATGAAGGACAAAACTTTTGATGCGCCGATTCTGCATGCTTACAGTTTGGGCATAGAGGAGCATAAAACGCTGGAAGAAGAAATAGAGCATGCCATTCGAAACAATAGAGTAGATGATGAGGCCAGCAGTGAACTTAAAAAAATCAGAAGACATATTGCGCTTACTGAAACAAAAATAGAAGAAAGGCTGGATAAATTTCTTAAAAGCAGCCAAAACAAAATGTATATTCAAGAGTTTTTTGTTAGTAAGAGACAGGGAAGACTTACTATTCCAATTAAAGCGGCTTATAAAAATCAGATACAAGGGGCAGTTGTGGAAACTTCTTCCAAGGGTTCAACGGTATTTATTGAACCCAGCATTGTCAGCAAATATACCCAGCAGCTTATTGTTCTTAAGTCAGAGGAAGCGATAGAAGAGTATAAAGTACTTACTTACCTTACAGGGTTTATACTGGAGAATTTAGAAAGTATTAAGCGGAATATTGAAGTGATGAGTGAGTATGATATGATTTTTGCAAGGGCTAAATACAGCAAAGCTATTGATGGTATTATGCCTAAAGTAAACGATGTTGGCAAAATCATTATTAAAGCAGGCAGACATCCATTATTAAAAGGAAATGTTATTCCTTTAAAATTTGAGATCGGTGAGAATTTTAGAAGTCTTATTATAACGGGGCCTAACGCAGGTGGAAAAACAGTCGTACTCAAAACGGTGGGACTGCTTACTTTGGCAATGCAGACCGGCCTGCTTTTGCCAGTTGGCGAAGGAACGGAACTCTCAGTATTTGACAAAATATTTGTAGATATTGGAGACGATCAGAACATGGAAAATGCACTAAGCACTTTTTCATCCCACGTTAAAAACCTGGCTGAAATTATCAGGCAGACGGGTAAATCTACATTGCTTCTTTTTGATGAAATAGGAAGCGGAACAGAGCCAAGTGAAGGAGCTGCACTGGCGATAGCTATATTAGAAGAAGTTTATCAAAAAGGAGCCATTACTCTTGCTACTACCCACTATGGAGAAATAAAAAACTATTCCGCTGCTCATCCAGACTTTGAAAATGCAGCAATGAGATTTAATAGTGAGACATTAGAGCCACTTTATCAGCTGGTGATAGGCCAGTCAGGAGAAAGTAATGCCCTTTGGATTTCAAAGAAAATGGGGATTTCTGAGCAGGTACTTACAAGAGCCAAAGACTATATGATAAGCAAAAGTTATAAAATAGAAAAAGTTCATCCAGCGAAGATTAGAAAGCCGCAGACAGTCTTTAGCAAAAATGAAAAGAACACAGAGCATTTGGATAAAGGAGATCGCGTATTTCTAAATGAATATAATGACTACGGCATTGTCTATAAAGCAAAAGATAAATACAATAATCTTGTTATTTTTTATAATAATGCATTCGTTGAGATGAATGAAAAACAGCTTAAACTGGAGATCAAAGCCAAAGATCTTTACCCAGATGGGTATGACATAGACAGTCTTTTTACCAGTTTTGCAGAAAGAAAACTCGAAAAAGACATCAAAAGAGGGTCAAAAAAAGCTCTGAAGCGTATTCGTAAATACGGCATAGAGCCTTTGAAAAAAGAAAAGTAGAACGATTTGTAACTACTATTTATATTCTTTAAATGAAATACCATAAGCATATTCTGTTGCGGTCATGCCGGCATATTTCTTAAAAAGTTTGCTGAAGTAATAAGGATTGTCAATACCGACCAAATAGGCTATATCAGAAAAACTAAGATGGCTGGAAGAAGCGATAAGGGCCTTGGCATGTTCAATGCGGCGGCGGCTTAAATAGTCCATAATTGTAAGGCCGGTAAGCTCATGGAAAGTCCGATTAAGATAATTATAATTTACATCGAAAATAGAAGATAACATCTGGCTTGTGATTTTTTGAGGATAGTGCGTATCGATGTAACTTTTCACTTCTATTGCACGGCTTAGGGCTTTGGTAGGGGTTTTGTTTTCATATCCCATCACATGATTGGCATAATCATGTGCAATATGGAGCAGCATCTCTTTCGTTTTAAGAGATGCTATTTTTCTGTAGTTTTCATGCTTTTCGTAAAAGCTGCTGTTAGCTGATTCAAGCAGTGAAAATAAAGTAGAAAGATTCTGGGGATTGTAGTGTTTAGGAAAATATGATTTCTGCGTATCAGGCTCCGCATAGACATCATAAGTATAAAGGCTGCTGTCCTGAGCTGTTTTACGATTCCTTTTCAGTAAATCGAAAAGATCATGGGGTGCACCATAAGGCAGCTTATTAAATCCTTCAAAGCGAAAATGTATAAAATAATAATCGGAGGTGCTTGCTTTAAATCCTGTATGCTCAACAAAAGGATCCAGCAGAAAAGCATCTCCTTTTTTTAGCGTATACGTATGCTCACCTTCTTTTAGATAAAGCGATCCTGACTGCATAACATACAAAATATATTCATCAGCAATTCTCGAAAAGTGAGTCCAAGGATTACTGTATGTAACATGTCCCATATAGCGTATGATGAGCCTTGTATCTATATTTATTTCATATAAGTCCATACTGCACCTCGTAAAAAATAGATATTTTACAAATAAAATAGAAATCCTGCATTTATTATTAGTATAGCGTATTCTACAATGAAAACAACAATTTTCATGAATAAGTTACGGGACTTGCTGCAGAAAGTTTCATGCATTATTCACAAAACATTTAAGATGATGAGAAAGGAATAAAAGCATGAGAGCAAATCTATTAAAAGACAAAAGCTTTATGAAAAATATGTTAAAACTTGCACTTCCTATATCTTTGCAAAGTCTGATTCAATCTTCACTGGGGCTCATTGACCAGATTATGATAGGACAGTTAGGGGAGAAGACTGTAGCAGGAGTAGGACTTGGAAGCAGAATACCCTTTATATTTTTTATGGTCATTGCAGGTATTACATCAGGAACATCGATTTATGCTTCACAGTATTGGGGAAAAAAGGATACTGAATCAATAGGTCAGGCCATTTCTACTACGCTGGCAGTAGGCGTAGCAGCTGTTATTTTATTTGCAGGATTATCACTTTTTAGCCCGAATCAAGTAGTCGGCATGTTTTCAAAAGATACAGAGGTTATCGTTCAGGGGGCATTGTATCTGAAAATTGTATCTATTAGTTTTCTGCCGGTTCTTATTACGATGACTTATTCGGCTGTTCTTAGAAGTACACATCATGTCAAACTGCCACTTTATGCGGGATTGATATCCGTAGCAGTTAATACTGTTTTAAACTACGTATTTATCTTTGGAGCTTTTGGAGTGCCTGCATTTGGTATTTCGGGAGCGGCAGTGGCAACAGCCATCAGCAAGACTATAGAGTGCTTAATTATTTTAGGGGTAATAGTTACGAAGAAGCTTCCAGGCTGTATGCCGGTTTATAAACTTTTTGCACTGCGATTAAATTTTTTTAAGGTATTTATGGTGACGACACTTCCGCTGCTCATTAATGAATTTTTTTGGTCTTTAGGTGAATCTATTTACGCAGGGATATTCGGCAGGATGGGAACTGAAGAGGCGACAGGCATGATTATCACTTATCCGCTTCAAGGCCTTTTTATTTCTATTTTTGTTGGGATATCCAGTGCTGCGGGAGTAATGCTTGGTAACAAACTAGGAGAAACTGATTATGAGGCGGCTTATGACTATGCAAAAAGATTTATGCTGCTCGGAGTAATAGGAGCTGTTATTACAGGTGGGGCAGTCATAGGGTTAAGCAGTTTTTATGTTTCAGCTTATAATGTTTCAAAAACTGTTTCCCATTATGCAGTGTTGTTAACAACCGTATTTGGCATGGTGCTGTGTGTTAAAGTAGGAAATATGGTTGCAGGAGGGATCTTAAGAAGCGGAGGACAGACAAAGCTGACTTTATTTATAGATCTCCTGGGGACTTGGGGGATAGGTATTCCTATAGGGATCATTGCAGCATTTGTCCTTAGGCTGCCTGTCTACACGGTATATATTTTAATTAGTCTGGAGGAGGTTGTAAGAATAGTCATAGGACTTTTATGTATCAAACGTAAGTCTTGGATTAAGAATATTGTTAATGAAACAGCTAAAGCTGCTTAAAGAATTAAAAGATGTAAGTAACACACTAAAATATAATGGGAGGAATAAAAATGGAACGTAAATGGTGGAAAGAAGGCGTTGTTTATCAGATTTACCCAAGAAGCTTTTATGATACAAATGGCGATGGTATTGGGGATTTAAGAGGGATTATTAAGAAGATTCCTTACCTTAAGGAATTAGGAGTAGATATTATCTGGCTGAATCCAATTTATGCTTCTCCAAATGATGATAACGGCTATGACATCAGTGATTATCGTGCTATTTTAAATGAATTTGGAACAATGAAGGATTTTGATGAGCTTCTTCGTAAACTGCACCAGGAGGGAATCAAGCTGATTATGGATTTGGTTGTTAATCACTCATCTGATGAACATCCTTGGTTCGTAGAATCAAGAAGCAGCAAAGAATCACCTTATAGGGACTATTATGTGTGGAGAGCACCAAGTGAAAAGGGAAACGTACCTAATAATTGGCGTTCATTCTTCAGCGGAAGTGTGTGGGAGCTTGATGAAAAAACAGGAGACTATTATCTGCATCTTTTTTCAAAGAAGCAGCCTGACTTAAATTGGGAAAATGAAAAAGTGAGACAAGAAGTTTATGACATGATGCATTGGTGGTTTGAAAAAGGCATTGATGGATTTAGAATGGACGTTATCAACTTTATTTCTAAAGTTGATGGGCTTCCAAGCATGAGTGAAGATCAGGTAGAAGCTGATGGCTATGCGTGGGGAGGAGAGTATTTTACTAATGGCCCAAGAGTTCATGAATTTTTGCAGGAGATGAATACAAAAGTACTTTCAAAGTATGATATTATGACAGTAGGAGAAACAGGCGGGGTAACACCGGAAGATGGGGTATTATTTACTGGCAAAAATAGAAATGAGCTGAATATGATTTTTCAATTTGAGCATGTAAGCCTCGGGCAAGGAAGAGAAGGCAAATGGACGCCGGAGCCGTTTAAACTCACTGAACTTAAGAAGATTATGGATAAGTGGCAGACACAGCTTCATGGCAGAGGATGGAACAGCTTGTATTTTAATAACCATGATCAGCCAAGGCAGGTATCTAAGTTCGGGAATGACAGCGTTTATCGCAAAGAATCGGCAAAAATGCTGGCGACTTACCTGCATACACTTGAAGGCACCCCATATGTTTATCAGGGCGAAGAAATAGGAATGACAAATGTCTACTTTAAAGACTTAAGCCAATATAAAGACTTGGAGATTCTGAACAAGTGGGAGGAAATTCAGCGGACCGGAACACTGACAGAAGAAGAGCTTTTAAAGGGAGTTCATATTAACGGCAGAGACAATGCCAGAACGCCTATGCAGTGGGATGCAAGCCGCCATGCGGGATTTACTGCAGGGAAACCTTGGATTGAAGTTAACCCAAACTATACGACTATTAATGTTGAAGAGGCCTTAAAGGATCAAGATTCGGTTTTTTATTACTATAAGAGGCTTATTGCGATGCGTAAAGAGCATCCGATTATGGCCTATGGCAGATATAAGCTTATACTAGAAGACCATGAGGCTATTTATGCTTATACTAAAACACTGGATAAGGACAGATGGCTGGTTATTCTTAATTTCAGTGATCAGGAAGCTCTTTTTGAAAAGCCAGAGGATGTACAGATTAATAAAGAAGAGCTTATTCTTTCAAACTATGAAGTAAGCCAAGATGTGAGTTTAAACCAATTCGTATTAAAACCATATGAAGCAAGAATTTATGCAATATAGGAGGCAGCTATGAAGTGGCAAAAAGAAGCAGTAGCTTATCAGATTTACCCCAGAAGCTTTAAGGATTCGAATGGAGACGGAATCGGTGATTTACAGGGGATTATTGAAAAACTGGATTATTTAAAAGATTTAGGTATAGATGTTATATGGATTTGTCCGATGTATGAGTCTCCAAATGACGATAATGGCTATGATATCAGCAATTATGAAAGCATTATGACTGAATTTGGTACAATGGAGGATTTTGATCAGCTTTTAAGAGAAGTCCATAACAGGGGGATGAAGCTGATTATGGATCTTGTGATGAATCATACCTCAGATGAACATCCTTGGTTTTTGGAATCAAGAAGTTCAAGAGATAATCCTAAAAGAGACTGGTATATTTGGAAAGATGGAAAGGATGGCAAAGAGCCAAATAACTGGGAAAGTTTTTTTGGTGGGTCAGCCTGGGAATACGATGAAACAACAGAGGCCTATTTCCTACACATCTTTAGCAAAAAAATGCCAGATCTTAATTGGGAAAACAAAGAGGTACGCACTGCACTTTATGGAATGATTAACCGATGGCTTGAAAAAGGTATAGATGGATTCCGCATTGATGCCATTACACACATTAAAAAGCAGGATTACGAGGATATGCCTAATGCAGAGGGATTAAATTATGTTCCTTGCTATACAAAGCATATGAATAGAGAAGGCATACATACCTTTTTAAAAGAACTTAAAGAAAATACGTTTGATAAATATGATATCATAACTGTAGGAGAAGCCAACGGCGTAAGTGCAGAGGAAGGCCCTTTATGGGTGGGAGACGATGAAGGAAAATTTACAATGATTTTTCAGTTTGAACATCTCCATTTATGGCATGATGAGGATGCGGAAGCGTCAAGATTTGTTAGAATAAAACAGGCCCTTTCTAAATGGCAGACGGCCCTTCATCAAAAGGGCTGGAATGCTCTGTATATTGAAAATCATGATCTTACAAGAGCGGTATCAAAACTTGGAAATGAAAGCCTTTACCGGGTAGAAAGTGCGAAAGCATTGGGACTTATGTACTTTATGCAGCAGGGGACTCCGTTTATTTACCAAGGACAGGAAATTGGTATGACAAATGTGAAGTTCGAAACGATAGATGACTTTAGGGATGTAGCGACACTTAACAGATACGATGAAAAACTGCAAGAAGGGTATAATGATCAGGAAATATTAGAACATGCATGGCAGACATCTAGGGATAACTCAAGAACGCCTATGCAGTGGGATAGTAGTCCAAATGCTGGATTTACAACAGGGATCCCATGGATACAGGTAAATGATAATTATAAGCTGATAAATGTTGAAAATCAGCTTAGGGATGAAGAGTCTGTTCTACACTTTTATAAAAAAATGATAATGCTTAAAAAATCTGATCCAACCCTTATTTATGGAGCCTATCAGCTTATAATGGAAGATGACCCGCAGATTTATGCCTATATAAGAAAAGATGTGGAAAAGGAATATCTTATTATCTGTAATCTGTCTGATCAGCATGCAGCTTTCACTCATAATATTGAACTCGAGGATAGGGAAATTCTTTTAAATACTTATTCAAGATGCGGCGAAGAAAAAATAAATCATTTTACCCTTAGGCCCTACGAAGCAAGGCTCTATAGAATAAAGTAGCATAGATAATGAAAGGATGGGAATATATGGCCGGAATAAGATACTTTTTTGATCAAGCAGCTTATAATCTGGAAATAAAGGAATGTGAGGATTTTTTGCATGCTTCAAAAGCGCATTTTCATCCGCAGATTTCTATCGGGTTTGTAGAAAAAGGCAGCTGTGTACTTGAAGTATACGACAAGGCCTATCCTATTTCAGAAAGTACTATGCTTATTATCCCACCAAATGCGGTTCACAAATGTAATCCAGTGAATTATAAGAACTGGGGCTTTAAAATGCTTTACATTAGTGAAGCGTGGTTTGAATCTGCATTTAACAAAGAAAGCAAAGATATTTCATTTTTATATAAGCCAATTGATAAGACTTTTTACAGCGTGTTTGAATGTATATTTGATCCAGCGTTTATTGCGGCAAAGGACATGGGATACGAGTCTATTTTAATTGAAAGCATTTCTAATCTGCTGGATCTTGGCGATAAGAGTTTTCACAGGGTTCATGAAAACAGACATTCTGCACCTTATATGAGAGGGGTTAAAGCTTATTTGGATGAACATTACTTAAGACCTGTTATGCTGGAGGATATTAGTGATAGGGTGCACCTTAGTAAGTATTATATTATCAGGCAGTTTCAGCAGCACTATGGTCTGTCTCCCTATCAGTATCTGGTTAATCTGCGTATAAATGAGGCCAAAAAGCTTTTAGGAGAGCAAAATGAGATTATAGAGGTTGCCCTTCAGACCGGGTTCTATGATCAAAGTCATTTCACAAAGTGCTTTAAGCAGTATGTAGGGCTTACGCCCATGCAATATAGAAAAGCTGTAGAATGATACTGCAATTTTTTACAAGATATAGCCTCTAAGTCTTATTATACTCATTATATAGATTTTACAGTTTAAAGTTTAACTTACATACAATGCTCCTTACTGTGAAATCATTCGGAGAAACAACTCTAATCAGATGAAAAAGTTAAGATATAAAGCTGTTTCTCTTATTATAGAAAGAGGGTATAACAGATGAAGGATCATAAGCTTTTAGGTCATATAGCGGCCTTGTTGACTATTACCATTTGGGGCACTACATTTATCTCTACCAAAGTATTATTAAAGGCCTTTACTCCTGAGGAAATTCTTTGGTATAGATTTTTTAGTGCTTTTATTATTTTAGTCTGCATGGCTCCAAAGAATATTAGAATACTATCTTATAAAGATGAGCTCTTATTTTTAGCCCTAGGGACAACAGGGGTTGCACTGTATTACTGGATGGAAAACCTGGCGCTAAAGTATACTTCAGCATCTAACGTTGGACTGATTGTATCAGCTATCCCATTATTTACAGCATTAATCTTTCAGTTTGTTCGTAAAGAAAAAAGGTTTTCCATTAGGCTGCTTGCTGGCAGCTTAACAGCTTTAGTGGGCATTGGGGTCATTGTTTATCAGGGGAGTGCAGTTCAACTAAATCCAATAGGAGATTTTTTTGCTGTTATTGCAGCAGTAGTATTTTCTATTTACTCTATTTTAATTCAGAAGGTACAGGCTAAGCATTCTCAGCTGCTTATTGTAACTAAAACTTTTTTTTATGGCATTCTTGTTATATTTCCAATTTTTATTATATCCGGAGCCTCTAGAAACCTAACAAATAGGTTGAGTGCCAGTGTTATTGGAAATATGCTGTTTTTGGTTATTTTTGCTTCCTTGGCATGTTTTTTAATGTGGAATCAGTCAATAAAAATATTAGGTTCAGTAAGAACAACTGCTTATATTTATTTTGTACCGCTCATTACGATGTGTGCATCTGTTCTTTTCCTCAAAGAAAATCTTAATGGGGCAATATTAGCTGGAGGGGGCCTGATTCTTGCAGGAGTTTATATAAATGACCAGGGCAGAATAAAAAAGGATTCATTAAGTAAAGAAATACTTGAAATGGAGAACGTGTAAATTAGACTGAATCAACAAGTTGAAAAGGGATGATGAAAAGATTCTGCTGCACAACACATTTCATGTGTCATGAAGCAGAGTCTTTTAAAAGAAATAGAAAAGTTCGTTTTGTTAGTATAGGACAAAACGAACTTTTCTATTTAACATATGTTCGCACTTATGCGTTCCAGCGCGGTTCTTGACTCACTTTTATCGCAAGTTCGACTTAGTTAGGGGAAAAATAGGAAACAAGTATCATTCAAAAATAACTAAAAGCAGTCCTTCGAATTCCTTGCGGGAAATGGGCATACCGTCCCTTTCCATATAAACTGTTTTAAAGGTATTGGAAGATAGGCTGACAGCAAATTGCAGTAGAATTGTAACTTCTTCATCACCGTACATACATGTTCCAGTAAACTCTACAATATCTTCATTGCGATCGGATCTAAAATAATACCATTCAGGATTACCGAAAAAGGCATCAAATGTTGTGCCTACTTTTTGTTTAGGATATTTTTCAAAGCGGCCATCTTTGACAACTTTAATAAATTGGTCAGAAGCTTCCATAGAGGTTGTAGCACTTATTGTTTTGCTAAAAGTTGATTCAACACCGTTTTTTACAGCTGTTACTCGGTAATAAACTGTTTCGCCAGGGGCTAAATCATAGTTAGTCATGCTGTATGTATCATACCAGGAAAATTTCTTTTTCTTATCGTTGTCATCTAGAAAAGGAATAAACTTACCGTTAGCAGAATCAGAGAAATAAACATAGTAGTAATCAACAGATGCGTCATAATCCCATTGAAGGGCTATTTCGTTTGAAGACAGTGGAAAAGCTTTAACATTCTGAGGAGCTGATACCCTGCTTTCGATTTTGTTGAGCTCTGCTAAAGTAACAGGTTTATCTAAAGAAATATTTTTTAATTCATTAATAGGAATGCAAAAACCTAAGTTTTGCCCCTCTAAAATAGCTGCTGTAGCCATCCCGATTACCTCTCCATACCTATTAAATAAGGCTCCTCCGCTGCTTCCAGGACTTATTGGAGCAGTAATTTGAATATAGCCTTGCTGCTTTAAAGAACTGATAATACCGGTAGAGAGCGTATTTCTAAGCCCCATAGGATTACCTATAACTACAATATCATCTCCTAATACCACTTGATTTGAGTCACCTAGTTTGCAAAATGAGAATTTATCAGCAGTATTGATTTTGAGGACTGCAATATCTTTGGCAGCATTATAACCTAAGATAGAAATGTCCGTATATTCTTTATTATTATCAAAAGATATGGTGAGTTTTTTAGCATTTGCAATAACGTGATAATTTGTCACAAGTTTCCCATCAGCGGAAATAACAAACCCGCTTCCAAAAGATTCACCCCCATCTATTTGATTATTATAGATAAAGGCAATCGTATTTTCAAATTTTCCAATTTCTTGAACAGACAGCACTTTTTTTGATGGATTAAGTATAGGGGCAGTTGATCCTAGTTCACTAGGCCGGTAGATGGAGACGCGCTGAAGGTTTTCATTCCATTCAACTTTAGCACCTAAGCTCTCACTAATAAAGCGAAGCGGGACATAGGTTGTTCCACTTTTTAGTTTTGGAGGCAAAACTAATGTTTTCATATCTGTATTGACAAAGGCTGTTTTTTTATTAATGGTAAGTGTAATACTTGTTGTTCCTTTTTTGGCGATAATCGTCTGTGTTTCATCTGACCATGCAACTTCTGCACCTAATGCTTCAAAAATTAAACGCATAGGAACTAATGTTACACCTTTTTCGGCAAATGGGGGAGAAGAAGCGGCGAGCTTCTCATTATCCACGTAGATCGTTATGTTTGGAGCAGCCTGAACGATAGAATAATGTGTTACATTTATCAGAATAAAGCATAGTACAAAGACTAATATGAAGGGCCTATTTTTTTTCATTAGACACTCTCCTTTACTAATTTGGTAAAATCTACATAGGTTATAAAATCAATATAACATAAAATCTTTTTATTTTAAACCTATAAATAAGCATAGTTCATTAATATTCTTGAAGATACCTTGTTAGAATAAAAAAATGACAAGCAATTTAAAATTTTGAAATTTTTAGTCTTAATGGTATAATAAATACAGAGTTTGATTTTTGGCAAGTTGCTTTTGTTTTATATGCGTAATTTATCTGCCGCTGGGTTGGTACTAAGTTTTTTTGACTATACATAGTTATATGTTCTATACCTGTTAGTTGGAAGCATAATAAGAACGGCGTAGGAATACTACATAATAGTAGGACTATAAAAAGTAATAAACGGTACAGCAAAAAGTTCCATAAAATCGAAGGGAGATTAAATAATGAAGGGTAAAGAAATATTTAGTATTCCTAATTTATTATCATTATTTAGAATATTACTCATTCCTTTTTTTGTTTTAGCTTATGTCAATGCCAGACTACCGGAGGGTTACTATCTGCCGGCCACAATCCTCATTATATCGGGGTTGACTGATTGCGGAGATGGTTTTATAGCACGCAAATTTAATATGATAACTGACTTTGGAAAAGTCCTGGATCCTTTGGCTGACAAACTAACGCAGGGAGCAGTTGTACTGGTTTTGATGTTGCGTATTCCTTTTATGGCTGTTATAATGCTTATTTTTATTATTAAAGAAATGTCAATGGGAGTTATTTCTTTTCAGCTCTTCAGGGAGGGAAAAAAGCTTGATGGGGCATTATGGTTTGGTAAGGCCTGCATGGCAGTTTTTTATGTACTTACAGTTATTCTTGTTGCATATCCAAATCTTAGTATTTGGATGATTTATAGTTTGTTAAGTATTATATTAGCATGTCTGCTATTTTCATTTACCATGTATATGAAAGTATTATTAAAAATGAAAAAGAATCAATAAAGATGTTTAAAAACGGATAATTTTGAGAGGCGCACCAAGGAGCAGTCTCGATCTTATAATAGTACATAATAGGAGTATTGAGAATTTACTGGAGTTTTTACTATACAGTGTCAAATAAGAAATAAGAAACTAAGCAATTTGCTCAATATAGAATATATTTAAATAAAATATTTAAGCATAATTGCTTGACAGAATAATAATTGTGCGTTATTATATAAAAAAAGCATCCTGGTAACGATTCCATAAATACTAATATGCTTTTTTAGTAAATGCTGTGACATTTATATAGGCCAGAATATTTAGCATAAGAAGAGGAGTACATACGAGGGATTAAGGAATGCAGCAAAAGAAATAAGCAGTAAAGCTAACTAGGAAGAAACGATCCTTATAGAAGAGATTACTGAATAAGCAGCGGAGAAATAAAGCTATTTCAGTGTAGATAGGTTGTTCGAGCCGGCAAGCAGTTCATTATTTTTAGGAAGAGCTGAAATCCTATTTTAGCAAAAAAGTGTACAGAAAATTGGTAACGATACCGGTAACGGTTTTGTGGAAGATTAAGGAATACTATTTGATAAGATGTAAGACGGAAGATTTCTATTAATAACTAATCATATAAAAAACCATAGCTTGGTAACGATACCAAGAGGATGCGTACATAGTTTTTAAAGAGAGGAAATGAGCAGACAGGGCTAAAAGATTTAAGGTAATCTTAACAACTTATGAGTCAGGATAAGATAGGCTGAGAAAAAGTGAAATAGCTGTTTGCATCATACAATTTAAGGGAAAATCCATCTGCTTTGCAGATTGATTGTTAAAAGTAAAATCAAGGAGGCTATTAAATGAAAAGAAAAAATTGGTTATCAGTATTAGCAATATCTTCATTAGCTGTAACTATGGCATTAGGTGCAGTTGGATGTAATGGAGGCGGAGCAGCAGGGGCAAGCAGCCAAGGGGCAGGGGCTTCAACAAAAAAAGGTGATGTGATTGAACTTGTTTTTTCAGAACAAGATGATCCACAATCAGCTGACCCAACATGGGCAGAAATTATTGCCGCATTTGAAGCTGAAAACCCAGGAATTAAAGTGAAGTCAGAACATAAAGAAACAGAAGGACAAAGAACAGACTGGAATAACTCAGTACTAGCTGGGAAAGGCCCTGATATTATTTCATCTCCACCAGATAATATCCCACTTTTTGCTGAAGCACAGACAGCGATGGAACTTACTGGCGTTATTGATGAGAGTACATTCGCAATGCTTGATAGTAAAGCAATTGAAAACTATAAATACAAAGGAAAAGTGTATGGTATTCCATATAAAGTTGGAAACTGTTTAGTATTAGTTTATAACAAAGATTTAATTGCTGAACCTCCAACAACACTTGATGAATTAGTGCAAAAAGCAAAAGAATTAACAAACGCGCCAAATCAATATGGCTTAGTATATGATATGGTTGAGCCTTATTTTGCATCACCTTTCTTCTTAGGAAGCGGCGGTCAAATATTTGATGATAACGGTGGCTTACTCGTAAATAGTGATGCAGCTAAAAAAGCATTCCAGCTTATCTATGACTGGAAATTTACAGATAAGATTACACCAGCTGAAGGTAATTCAGATGTAGCTAATGCTTTATTCTTAGAAGGAAAAGCAGCGATGATTATCAATGGACCTTGGTTCTTCAATCAAGCAAAAGATGCTAACATTAACTACGGTATTGCAGCACTTCCAAATGCTATGCCATTTGCTGATGCAAAAATATTAATGGTAAATCCAAATATTAAAGATGAAGCAAGACTTGCAGCAATCAATAAATTTTTAGCATTTATCAATAATACAGAAAATCAGTTAAAACTTGCTAAAGTGTCAACTGAAATACCAACAAACTTAGAAGCTAAAAATGATCCATATGTAACTGAAGATGAAGAACTTAAAGGGGTTGCAGCTGCAGTTGCATCAGGCGTTCCACAGCCAGCTAGACCAGAAATGCGTCAAGTATGGGATACATGGAGAACAGTTCAAGCCCGCGTATTATCAGGAGAAGTGGCACCAGCCGATGCACCTGCTATTTGGGAAGCTGAGTGTAAAAAACAAATTGAAGCAACAATGTCTCAACAATAAGAATAAAATGAAATGATTAAATAACAATACCCACTTAATGTTTATTTAAGTGGGTATTATGCAAATAGCGCAAGGGGGGACCACGATGTGGAGCAAAAGTAAAACAGAACCTTATATCCTTACAAGCCCGGCAATACTGGTTTTGATAGTAGTAGTTGGCTTTCCACTGGTATATGGCATTTACTTATCATTTACAAATATGAACGTTTATAGTTTTAGAGATCCTAAACTTATTGGATTAGACAATTATATTAAAATATTTGCTGATCCTATTTTCTATTCAACACTTTTAAGAACAGTCATATGGACCGTTGTAAACGTATTCTGCCACGTTCTCGGCGGATTATGTCTTGCTATGCTGCTTAACCGTAAGTTTCCTTTTAAGAACTTTTACCGTGTTATGCTTATGGTACCTTGGGCGGTACCACAGTATATAGCAGTTATTACATGGAAGAATATGTTTAGAGGTACTTACGGGACAATCTCTATTTTGCAAAGCCAGCTTGGCGTTAATATCGAGTGGCTTATTAATCCTGCTTATACATTTATTGCTTGTATGATTACGAATATCTGGCTTGGTATTCCATTTATGATGATGGTTATCTTAGGGGGGCTTCAAAGTATTCCGGGTGAACTTTATGAAGCAGCAGATATTGATGGGGCTTCGGGCTTTCAGGCATTTAGACATATTACACTGCCTCTTTTGAAATCAACGGTTATTCCGGCAACTATCATTGGAGGTATTTGGACCTTTAATATGGTTAATGTTATTTTCATTTTTACCGACAACTCTGGTCAAGAACAAACACAAATCTTAGTATCCAGAGTCTATAAGGATGCGTTTAACTTCTTTGCATACGGCAGAGCTGCCGCATGGTCAGTTATTATCTTTTTAATTTTAGCTGTCTTTTCTGTAGGATTTATTAAGATGATGATGAAAGAAAAGGAGGCTTTTGAATAATGGATAGCAAGGTTATAGTAAACAAGCAGACAGTCATTAATAATAAAAAAGCCTATAAACCTAAGTTCAGAGATCATTTTGAAAAGAAAGATTCAGCGGCTAAGATTATAGCTATTTATGTGATTTTGACCATTGCACTTATTATCAATATCTACCCGATTCTTGATATTTTGAAAATATCATTAAGACCCTATTCTTCATTATTTTCAACAGACTTATCTATCATTCCAAAAAATCTTACGTTTAAAAACTATATTACGATTTTAACTGAGAGAGCTTTTGCAAAATGGATGATCAACAGTATTATTGTTGCAACGATATCAGCAGTTGCAGGGGTAACGGTAGCTGTAACAGCGGCTTATGCTTATTCAAGATATAAGTTTAAAGGGAAGAAAATGACGCTTACAGCGTTCTTACTAACACAAATTTTCCCTGCTCCAATGCTTTTGCTTCCAACCTATATTATGTTTCAAAAGTTTAATCTTATTGACAGCTATGTAGGGATTTTTATTACTTATATTGCAACTTCTGTACCTTTCAGTGTATGGGTACTTAAAGGCTATTTTGATACTATTTCTGCATCTATGGAAGAAAGTGCAATTATAGATGGGGCCAATACATTTCAAATTATCACAAAAATTGTTATCCCGTTAACGCTTCCGGCAATTGGGGTAACCTTCTTAAATGCTTTCATGGCTGCATGGAACGAATATGTTATTGCAAGAATCGTTCTTACAGATGACCTGATGAAAACTTTGCCAGTTGGACTTGTTGGACTTACAGGTTCATTTAGGACAGACTGGGGTATATACAGTGCAGGAGCTATTATGACGGCTATACCGGTTATGATTGTCTTTATGTCACTATCTAAATTCCTTATTAATGGATTAACTCTAGGCGGGGTAAAAGAATAAAAAGAGATAAAAGTCATGTTCTAAAAATAGGGCATGACTTTTGTCATGGGTCAAATCTATCTTTTAGCACTTACTGACGGGTAAAACTTGGCGTATCATAACAGTATGGAGGTGGATTTAAAGTGAAACAAACATTATTAAAATTAGAAGGAATCAGTAAAAAGTACGATCAAAAGACAGTTGTTGATCATATTTCAATAGTTGTGAAGCAAGGGGAAATTTTTGGTCTTCTGGGACCGAACGGAGCGGGTAAAAGTACTACCATTAACATGATATGTTCAATGACCAAACCAACAGCAGGGGAGATTAATATATTTGGTTTAAATGGAAAAAAGGAAATGTCTAAAATTAAACCCAGACTTGGGCTCGTTCCTCAAGATCTTGCCATTCATGGGGATTTAAAAGCTTGGGAAAACATTGAATTTTTTGCAGGATTATATGGATTAAAGGGTAAAGAACTTAAAAAGGCAGTTGATGAAGCACTAGGCTTTGTAGGACTTGCTGAAAGCAGAAATGGCTATGCCAGAACCTTTTCGGGAGGGATGAAAAGAAGACTCAATATTGCCTGTGCTATTGCACACAGACCAGAACTTATGATTTTTGATGAGCCAACTGTAGCAATTGACCCGCAGTCTAGAAACTTTATTCTAGAGAAGATTAAACAGATGAATACAGATGGTACAACCGTTATTTATACCAGTCACTACATGGAAGAAGTTGAAGCGTTGTGTGACAGGATTGCTATTATGGATAAAGGCAAGATCATAGCTATAGGCACTAAGGAGGAACTTATAAGTCTCGTAGCCCCTAAAGATACTTCTATGTCTTTAGAAGAAGTTTTTCTGAAGCTTACTGGCAAAAAATTGAGAGATTATGGTGAGGAGGCAATATAGATGCTTTTTACATTAGTAAAAAATAATACTAAGCTTTTAATAAGAAGTAAAGTAGGCTTTATATTTATGTGTCTCCTTCCAATAGCATTAATTTTTATTTTGACCAGTGCATTTTCGGGCTATATGGGAGAAAAAGTTGAAATTGAAAGCTTTTCCGTAGGTTACAGTATAACTTCAAAAAGCTATACAAAGGACTATTTTGACGTATTAAAAAAAGAGTTTGAAGGGCAAGGGATGTTCCTTACTCTGATGGACAAGGAAGAAGGTATAAAGGCTTTAGCAAGTGATAAGATAGTGAGTTATATCGTATTAGGTGATGAGCTGTGTACGATTTATAATAAAGAAGGAATAGATATTAAAGCTATGATCTTTGAAAGCAGCCTGCAGGCAGGAATGGCACCGCTTGATGGATTTAAAATAGTGAGAAACTATACAGCAGAAAGACAAATGAATCTAGACGTACAAAGGTCTTTTCAATGGGATGAGCTGTCAAAGCGTTCAAGGTTATCACTCATTAAAAGAGAAAAACTTGCTGCAGATCCTGTTCCTAAAGCAAAAGATTATTATGGCATTGTTCAAATTATATTTATTATATGGTTTGGCGTCTCATCTGCAGTTACACTTTCTACTATAGAACGCAAAAATAAGATTTTAGCTAGAATAAGTCTTACAAATGTCAGGCCAATAACACTTTTTTTGGGGAAGTTTATTCCAAATAGTATTTCAACTTCTATACAAGTAGGGATAGCCATAATTGTATCTACTCTCCTGCTGAAGGTTAACTGGGGAGAATACCCTGCCCTATCATTTGGGCTACTGCTTATGCAAGTAATGGCGGTAAGTGCTTTTGGAACAATGCTTACAGTAATGATCAAAAACAGTACCATTATAACACTGTTCATGTATATGGGGGCATTTACCTTTGGATTTATCGGTGGAAGCTTTCAAACGTATATGTATAACTTTATAGATGAGCGGATAGTACGCCTATCGCCTCTTTATTATATGAATCGTACGTTAGTAGAATTATCAACCAAAGGGGAAAGTGCTTACTTGATGACTACATTTATTATGCTGCTTATAATAATCATTGTATCAGTTAGTATAGGGCTTAGTCTGATGTATATAAGGAGGGAAGAATAATGGAAACTTTTTGGATGATGCTGAAAGTCAATGTTAAATTAATTCTAAGAAATAAACAAAGCTTTTTTCTAATCCTTTTTATTCCTGTTTTATGTACGCTGATACTTAATCTTACGACTAGAGATGAAGAAAAGGATCCGGCTCACGAGTTTAAAATGGGAGTATATATATTAAACGAATCAGGATCAGAACTTTCAAACAGACTCATTGAGACATTGGAAAATGATCCGTCGATGATTATAGAACGAACAGACTCAAGGATATCTCATGAAGAATCAGTAGAATCATTTTTTATAAAAAAAGCTAATAGGTCAATGAAAAGCAGCTTTATATATATTCCGAAGGATTTTGAAAATAAGGTTATAAATGGGGATGCTCAAGATTTAATTTTATTTTATGATACTGAGGCAGATGAACGGGCGAAGCTGCTAGAAGTACACCTTAACACATTTTTGGTAAAGTATTTAATGTTCGGCCGAGTGGCACAAGGAAATAAGGAAGTATTTTATGATTTAATAAATAAGGATAAGGAAAGTAAGATTCAATATACAAACGTTATTATAGATAAGGAAGGGGATGTTATTTCTCACAATCAGGCAGCCTATTCTTTTTCTATGAAAATGTTTGTTGCAGCACTTACAGTTGTTATGATATTTGGCAATAATATTATTATTGGGTTGTTCTTCAAAGAAAAGCATAACCAAGTTTTAAGGAGAATACAGCTTACGAGAGCCAGTATACTTAACTATACGTCTGCTAAGATTATTTTGGCTGTTATCTCTTTGAGTATTCAAACAGTCCTTATCATGCTTAGTATCCAATTAATGGTTAATGCAGACTTAGGGATTGGGATAAGCACAATAGGGATCTTAATATTTGGTCTTGGGCTTGTTATGATCGCTGTTAGCACTTGCAGTGCAGTTTTTATAGACAGCATCAGTACAGCCAACTATTTAGGCGTAGGGCTTATTGCTATAACCAATATGTTAGCAGGTCTTTATTTTCCTTTAGAAACGGCGCCGGCATGGATGCAGAATGCAGCAATGTTTCTGCCCCAAAGATGGTTTGTATTTACAGCATCAGAGGTTGTGCTAGGCAATAAACATGCATTTTACCAATATGGCATTGTAGTGGGAGCAATGATGATTTTCTTTTTAGCGATTGCATTATTTGGTTTTAAGATGAATAAAAGTTACAGCTAAAAAGTTTGAATAAACTTTTTAAGCCGATATATGAGTAGGGGTTTTTGGCAGAACCTCTTATAAAAAGTAAGGAAATGACCAGGTGCATAACAAAGCTATTGTTTGAATAAGATAAAATTGTTACAATAAAGCAAATAGTAGTTCTAAGAAAAGTGGGGAATAACAAATGAATTCTAAAGGCTATAAATTTTATTTTGGAATGATTAAAATAGCTTTTTTTGTCTTAGCAATGATTTACTTAGTCATTATTAAAGAAGACAGAATCTATGGAAGACAACTTATAGAAATTCCTTTACTCCTTATAGCTGCAAGTGCCCTTATTATTTATGAATTGGTTTTCAAGTTTAGATTTGTTTTTTTGGGCATTGCTGCAAGCGTTTCAGGTATTCTTATTTATTTTTTTGGGAGTGCCTATTGCTTACTTTTGCCAATTATTATATTAGATGGTATTACGCTGATGCACTTACCTTTTGCTTTTTACTTCTGCGCTTTTGCGGGTATTTGGGGATGTGACAATAGACTGATTTATAGTCTGGGAACCTTGTTTTTTATAGCGCTTTATTATCAACACTATGTGGTAATTAAAAAGTATATTGACTATACAGAGAGCCTTCAGCACAAAGAAGAAACTTTGCTGGCAACGATTGATAAGCAGGATTTAAGGCATAAAGGTGCAATTGAAAAGTTCTTATTAGTTCATGAGAATGAAAGATTAGAAGAAAAAGGGCGGCTTTCCCAAGCCCTTCATGATAAAATAGGTCATAGTATTAATGGTTCGATATTTCAGCTGGAGGCCTGTAAGCTTCTTATAGACCATAGACCTGAACAGACTAAAGAAAAGCTGCAGCATGTTATAGAAAATCTTAGAGGAAGCATGGATGAAATCAGAGCTATTCTTAGAAAAGAAAAACCAAAGCCCGGAGAGATGAAATTTGTACAGCTTAAAAAGTTGTGTACAGATTTTAAGATGAAATATAATATTACAGTTAGTTTTAAATGTGAAGGCGACCCAAACAGTATTCCAGATATTGTTTGGGGTCTTTTGCTGGATAACACACTAGAGGCCTTTTCGAATGCACTTAAATATGCAGCTTGTGATGAAATTTCTATACATATTTTTGTTTATAATCGGCTTGTCAGATGCAGCATTAAAGATAATGGAAAAGGATGTAGAGTTATCAAAGAAGGTATGGGTCTTTCTGGGATGAAAGAGCGTATTCGGATGATTGGAGGAACAATAGATTTTACATCAGAACCGGGTTTTGAAATTAATATGCTTATGCCGCTGGGGGAGGGGGAAGAATGTGGATAAAATTAAACTGATTATTACTGATGATAGTGACTTTGTAAGAGATGGGCTTAAAATTATTTTTGATCTTGATGAAGCATTTGATGTGGTTGGAACAGCATCTAATGGGGAAGAAGCTATTATACTTGCTGAAAATCAAAAAGCAGATGTTATTCTTATGGATCTTGAAATGCCCATTATGGATGGTATTGCTGCAACGAAGTTCATAACAGATCGTGAACTTGCAAAAGTTTTAGTTTTAACAACTTTTGATGATGATGAACGTATACAGAAAGCAATCTCAAATGGGGCAAAAGGATACTTGATAAAAAATCATACGCCTGAAAAAATCAAACAGATGGTCATGGCACTTTATAATGGGATTCACGTATTAGATGAATGCATATTTGACAAAATAACTGGAGTGGGACTTAAAAATGCAGGCTTTGATGAAAGTCTCTTTACTCACAGAGAAAGAGAAGTTATTTCCCTCATTTCAGAAGGACTTTCTAACAAGGAGATTGCAGGCAGGCTCTATATAAGTGAAGGAACAGTTAAAAACCATATCAGTGCTATATTAGATAAAGCTTCACTAACCCATAGAACCCAGATTGCAGTTTATTATCTTACCGGCAAAAAATAAAGTGCGCTAGAAATTGTAGAAGCATCAATCCATTTATAGAGTAAAGGAGCAGGTCAATGAATGTTGAAGCATTAAGAGAATATATGGGAAAAATATGTGATATTAATCATGCGCTGCAGCTTATGCAGTGGGATCTTAAAACTCAAGCACCTAAGAGGGCTACAGATACTCATGTAGCATCTATTGCTGCTTTATCTACTGAAAGTTTTAAAATGAGCATCTCTGATGAAATGAAAAGCTATATTGAAATTTTTGAGCAGGATGAAAAGCTTGACGACATTATGAAGAAGAGTCTAAAGGATCTAAAAAGGACTTATGAACGTTCTAAAAACATTCCTGAAAAGCTTTATAATGAGTATACTTCTCATACGGCTAAGTCTGAAATGGTCTGGGAAGAAGCTAAGCGTAAAAATGATTTTGAAAGCTTTAGGCCTTACCTTGAAAAAACAGTAGGGTATAATAAAGAAATGGCGGCTTATATTGATTCGGATAAAGATGCCTACGATGTCATGCTGGACAATTTTGAAACAGGATTATCTAGTGATCAAATCAGTAAGCTGTTTGATGAACTAAAAGGAGGTATCATGCCCCTTGTAGAAGCTATCAGTCAAAAAGAAAGACCAGATGATTCGAAGCTGTATGGAAACTTCAAGGAATATAAACAGAAAGAGTTATCCGAATATATTCTTCAATATATTGGATATGACTTTGACTGTGGCAGGCTGGATAAAAGCGAGCATCCTTTTACCACAGGGACTGCACCTTATGATATCAGAGTGACTACCCGCTATGATCAAAAAGATATCAGAAGCTGTCTTTTTAGTGTCATCCATGAGGGAGGACATGGTATTTATGAGCAAAACATATCGCCATCTCTTATTAAAACGCCTCTTGCTGTAGGCACTTGTATGGGGATTCATGAAAGTCAGTCAAGATTATATGAAAATCTAATCGGAAAGAACATATGTTTTTGGGAACCTATTTATAGTAAAGTAGCAGAGATTTTCACGCATTTTAAAGACATTGACTTAGTAACCTTCCATAGGTCAATTAATATTGTTGAACCTTCTCTTATTCGGGTTGATGCAGATGAACTTACTTACAATCTGCATATCATACTTAGATTTGAACTAGAAAAGGCATTATTTAAAGGAGAACTGGAGGTCAAAGATCTACCGGAAGCTTGGCGGCAAAGAATGAAAAAGTATTTAAATATCATGCCTCAAACAGATGCAGAAGGCGTACTTCAGGATTGCCATTGGGCAGATGGATCCTTTGGTTATTTCCCGTCCTATGCACTAGGTAACATTTATGGGGGACAATTTATAGTGCAAATGCAAAAGGAAGTGGGAGAGCTTGATTATCTTTTAAAAGAAAAAAGGATGGATATTATTAAGGACTGGCTTAAAAATAATATCCACCATTTTGGGAAAATGAAAAATGCAGCTGAACTTATTAAAGATGTATGCAAAAGTGATATTGATGTAAAGCCTATTTTAAAGTACTATGAAACCAAATATAATAAACTTTACAACATTTAATACAAATGTTTGAAACTATAAAGGCAGAGGGGATAATAGATGCAGCAAAACAAAATAAGATCTCTTAAGTGTTTGGCAGAAACAAAGTATTTAAGTCTTTATGATGCAGCGTATGAAAACAAAGCAGGACACACAAAAAACTGGATTATTGCCTCACGTAAAGATCATGAAACATTAAAAAAACAGTATTTTGAGGAACAAGAAGACGCTGTGGATGCAGTCGTAGTAGCAGCCTTGCATGAACCTACGGAGTCCCTGGTTCTGATTCGACAGTTTAGAATTCCAATTAATGATTATGTATATGAACTTCCAGCAGGCCTAATAGATAAAGGTGAAGATATCAAAGAAGCAGTGCGTCGTGAACTGAAAGAAGAAACAGGGCTTATGCTTAAGGCTGTAAATGAAAAACTTGGAAGCACCAAGACCTATCTTTCGGCTGGAATGACAGAGGAATCAGCTGCGCTGATTTTTTGTACTTGCGAAGGCAGCCTTTCAGATGAATTTCTTGAGGAAGATGAGATGATAGAAGCCTTTTTGGTTTCACAGCAAGAAGCCGAAAGGCTTCTGGGGACGAATAGCAGGATAGATGTGAAGGCTCTGATGGCATTACAAGGATTTGCAAAATTAGGGGTAGCTTTATTTGAATAGTTGAAAGAGAATGATTTTTACTAATCCATATGGAGTATTATTTATAAACGAGATTCTTATGTGATCGATAGGAATCTCGTTTTGCATTTTGACAAAATACATAAAGTTTCAAACTGGATTTGTCTAAAAAACCTGTATGTGAATTAATAAATGTCACCCCACCGAATAAAATGAAGATTATACTTTATACAATATTAATTTATCGATAAACGATAAAAAAGTATTGTTTTTTGTTTTGGTCCAATATATAATAGGGGTGTGAAACAAAAAAAATAAGGTCAGAATCCATAAGGAATTATTGTAAGGAGGGTTTAAATGCAGAAACATGAAACAAAGATTTTAATGGCCGTTTTAGTCTTAAGTTTTCTCTTTATAGAGTTAATTGTATTAGGGGGATGGGGCATCTCAGTATGTATATTTGTTCCAGCATATTACAGCATTGCAATAGTCTATGCAAAAATGCAGGGGATTAAAATGAATAAGTTAAAAACTGGGCTGCTTATTCCGATTGCACTTGTCACAATATGCTTTGGGATATACAACAATACAGTACTAAGATTTTTTAATATATTACTGCTGTATGGACTGGTGATGCTCCAAACCAGCTATATGTTTGAGACAGAAGTTTATAAACCTCTTAGCAGCCTTTTTTTTGTAGATATATTTCATACAGGAGTAGTCGTTCCGCTTGCCAATTTAACGGGAGCAGGAGAAGTTGTTAAACATCAGTTCTCGGGGGAAGCACAAGGAAAAATGAAAGTACTCTTTAAGGTAATACTTGGATGTGTAATCGCCGTTCCTTTTTTACTCGTGGTTATAGCACTGCTTACAAGTTCAGATGCAGCTTTCGAAGCAGTTATACGTCTAGCTGTCGATAACTTTTCTTATAATAGTAAAGAGTGGATTACTAAAGGAATACTTACGGTTCTTTTCTTTTTTCCTATTTATGGTCTTTTTTATGGAGTGAAGAACAAGAAAAAGTACTTTGTATCTAGAGAAGATAGTTATTCAGCAGAAGTTATAGATCCAGTTATTTCGTTTACATTTATAACATTACTTATTAGTGTATATCTTACTTATTGTTTGTCGCAGTTTGCTTATTTTATATCTGCTTTTAAGATGCTTTTGCCAGAAGGATTCACTTTCGCTGAATATGCAAGAAGAGGATTTTTTGAACTTGTTCCCTTATCACTTATTAACTTTGGAGTAATACTAGGGCTTAAACATCTAACGAAAAGCACAAACAGCGGATTTGGGATTAGGATTAAAAAGGCATACATTGCTTTTATTAGCTTATTTACTGTGTTCTTAATCATTTCTGCACTTTCTAAAATGATGATGTATATTGCAAGTTATGGCCTTACGCTTTGGAGGGTTTATACATCATGGTTTTTAGTACTTATGCTTATTTTTTACATCATCGTTTTAATAAAAGAGTTTATGAAGCAGATAGATTTGATGAAGGGCTTATTTATAAGTTTCTTAGTTATGTTTTTAGGGCTTAATTTTGTAAATGTTGACAGGCTTATTGCTAGGTATAATGTTAATCTTTATCAAGTAAGCCAAGAAAAAGGAATAGATATCAAGGCACTTTATCAGTTATCTTCATCGGCGGCGGGAGAGGTAAGCAGATTAACACAAGATCAGGATCCATATATTGCCGTAGAGGCTAAATCGCTTCTCGAGCATTATGCACTTAATCCCAATAGGTGGCAGTGGATGACTTTAGCATCTTATCAGGCTAACCACATCTTGCGCACAATAGATTAATTGAAAAATGCAAGCTATAAGATAACTTCAACTCCTATTAAGGAAAAAATCTTATTTTTACCCGTAGACAAAGCAGATATTCTTTAGAATAAACTGTTTTGCTACGGGTAAATTTTTTCGTTTATTAGAGCTCTGCTATTGACAAAAAAATATATAAGTAATATATTACATATATAAGTAACATGTTGCGTATATGGGGGAAATGTTAAGAAAGGAAGCGGTTAATATGGGTGAAATGAGTAAGCGAGAATTTGTATTTGGGAGTTTATTTTTATTTGCCAACAGGCTTCAAGTAATGGGAGACAGATGGGACCCGGATATTACGATGAAACAATGGTTTTTAATTGTGATGGTAGCCCAGTTTGAAGAAAAACCTCCTACGCTTACTGAAGTAGCAGAATTTATGGGAAGTTCAAGACAAAACGTCAAACAGTTAGCGCTAAAGCTAGAAAAACGAAAGTTTATGCGTATTGAAAAAGATGAAAAGGATAATAGAGCACTTAGACTTGTTTTAACAGAAGAATGCAACCAGTTTTTTTCAAACAGGAGACACAGAGAGCAGGCTTTTCTAGATGAGCTCTATAAGGGATTTGAAGAAGCAGAGTTGGATGCACTATATAAGAACATGTATAAGCTAGGCGAAAACGTATTTGAAATGGATAAACAGTCTAAAGGAGGAAAAAGAATATGAAAACATTGATTGCTTATGGAAGCAAGCATGGGGCTGCGAAAAAGTGTGCACAGATGCTAAAACAAAAAATAGCTGGAGAAGTCGAAATAGTGGATCTAAAACAAACAAAAGACTGTAATTTGAAGCAATATGATCAGGTTATTGTGGGCGGCTCTATTTATGCTGGGATGATTCAAAAAGAAGTTACAGCATTCTGCACTCAAAATCTTGAAATACTAGGGCAGAAAAAGTTAGGATTATTTATATGCTGTATGAGTGAAAATGATGCAGATAAGCAGTTGGAGAAGGTCTTTCCACCTGAGCTTTTAAAAACAGCCATCATTAAAAAGTCTTGTGGGGGAGCTTTTGATTTTAAGCAGATGAACGTAATGGAAAAAATGATTATTAAAATGGTGTCTAAGGCCCAAGCTAAAAATGATCCAAATACAAAGCCTGTTAATACAAAGGAAAGTGTATCTATGCTCAACATAGAAAACATTAATGCTATAGCTGAGGCGATGAGAGGATATTAGTCTATGTGAATCACACTATTACATAGTTGAAGAGGGGGAATAACGTGCATATCACAGTATTAGATGGAATAGAGGGAATAAGTCAATTGGAGGATTTATTAAAATTAACTGGGGAACAGTATGGTATAAGTTATACTTATTTAAAGCTTGAAAAGATGGATATACAGCCTTGTAGAAACTGTGGAGGGTGCTCTACAAAAACGCCAGGGGAATGTCTTTTTAAAGATGATACTCCTGAGGTAATGAAAAGTCTCGTGAAATCTAATCTGGTTATTATGGCGACTCCCATCCGTTTTGGGGGATTTAACTCTATTTTAAAGAAAGCTTTGGATAAGTGTGCGCTATTAGGACTGCCCTTTTTTAAAGTAGATAAAGGAAGCCTTTACCATCCAGGCCGTTACGGCGAAACAATGTTTACTAGCCTGATTATTGGTATATCAAGGAGCCACTCTGAAAAGCAGAAGCAGAGTTTCCGGCAGTTGGCGAAACAAAATGCCGCTATTATGCGCGTGCCTTATCAAGCGGTGATTGTAGAAGATAACGATATGCTGCAAGTGAAGGATGTTATCTTAAGTTTGCTAAGAGAGGAGCAGTACATATGAGTCAAACAAAAGTGCTCTTATTAGATGGGGGCATGCGAAAAAATGGAACGTCTTCTAGCTTAGCAAAGACGATTAAAAGGCAGGTAGAAAATAAAGGACAGACTGCAGAAATAACCCGCCTAGTAGAGTATTTTGATGGTAAACATATGATAAGTGAGCTTAAAACGATATTAAATAAAAGTGATATAATAGGAATTATTGCACCGTGCTATGTTAATACTTTTCCTTATGCAGACATATGGTGCTTAGAGCAGCTTATTTGCGGTTATCAAAAAGAGTGGCAAGGGAAAATGTTGTTTGCAGTCGCTCAAGGAGGGATGCCAGATCTTAAAGTGCATCAGTCGATTCTCCATGTTTCGGAACATTTTGCTGAAGAAACAGAGATGAAATGGGCGGGAGGGCTTATTATTGGTATGGCACCGCTTATTGATGGAGCGCCACTAGAAAACTGTGGATTTATTGGCAGACGACTTGTTAAAAATATGGATAGGATGGTAGATCGCCTGCTGGATTTTGGACATATACCAAGTGCTTTGCAGAATAAAATAACGATAGATATCCCAAAAATCTTAAACTATCCATTAGCCTTTTTTCTTAACTATATTGTTAAAAGTTCATTAAAAAAAGGCGGAGCAGGAGATCCTTATCATAAGCCTTATTGTTCGTAGCATGTAAGTAAGTTTATATATTTGTAATAAGATACAAGGGTTATTAGGTCTAATTCGTATATTCAAGATACAAAGCACACATCAAAAGAACATATTCAGGAGCTTTAGTCTACATTAACTGTGGGCAGGAGCAGTGAATATGTTCTTTTGATTTATGTCGTATTTAGACGGGGAATATTTTTAGTAGCATAGTACAGAATCTTTTCTTTTGTAGCCTCTTTTTGACTGAGTTCACATACTAATTTACCTTGAGAAAGTACTAATATACGATCACACATGCCTATAATTTCATCAAAATCAGAAGAGATGAGTATAACGCCCCCCCCATTTTTTGTAATATTGTTGAGGCAATTATAAATATCAACTTTGGATACAATATCTACACCACGTGTTGGTTCATCGGCAATAAAAATTTTTGAATGATTCATAATCCATTTAATAAAAAACATTTTTTGCCACTGTCCTAAAGTATAGTGGTCTAGATCATTTGAAGTATTTGATGTAATATTAAATCTTTTCAGGTACTCTTTAACGGTAGATAATAAAATGTTGTAATTGATATGCCCTTTATGAGAAAATCTCTGAAGGGCAGTAAAAGCAATATTATCCGGAACGTCCAAAGAAGAAATAATACCATCTTTTTCCCGATCTTCGGGAAGAAGTGCAATAGTATTTAGTATAGCTTGGAAAGGGTGTTTGACAGATACAGGCTTACCATTAATTTCAAATTGTGAACACTCATAATTCGCACTTCCAAACAAACAATTGGCGAGTAGCGTACGACCAGAGCCTGCAAGGCCGGTAATTCCTAAGACTTCATGTTTATGTAGTGAAAAAGAGATATCTGTCAGTATACCAGAAGATTTTAAATTGTTGACTCTTAAAAGCTCAGCGCCTTTCTTAAAGTGAAGCTTTGGATATTTATTTGTTAGTGGAATACCTGCTAAAAGAAGGATAATTTCTTCTTCTATAGAGTCATCCACATCTAGGGTTGCTAAAAGAGCACCTTGTTTAATGATAGAAACTCTATTTCCTAATTTACATATATCGTCCAGCTTATGGGAGATTAATAGTACCCCTACATTTTTTTGTTTAAGTTTAGTGATAATTGCATGAAGAATATCATTTTCATAGTCTGTAAAAGCAGCAGAAGGTTCGTCTAATATGATAACTTTTGCGTGAGAAACATATGCTTTTAAAATTTGGATAATATGCTTTTGAGCAAGCCCATAGTTTTCAAGCATTTCAAAAGGATCCATATTAATCTGAAAGGACTCTAAAACCTCTTTAGTCCTGGAAAAAATTTCACTCATATTAATTGGAGAAAACCTATGTTTTGTAGAAAGACTTTCGAAAAATAGATTTTCTGCAACAGACATTTGATCAAAAAGCTGGATATCTTGTGGCACATAAAAGATACCTAAAGCTTTTGCATCTTCTATAGAATTAATTGTAAGTATTTCATCATTCAGCATAATGGTGCCGGTATAGCCTGTAATAACACCGCTGAGGATTTTGACGAGGGTTGACTTTCCAGCACCGTTTGCGCCCATGAGTATATGAACTTCCTGTTGTTTTAAATTAAAGTAAATATTTTTCAGTTGAAAAGCAGTTCCAATTGTTTTAGAAAGTTTTTGAACTTCTAGTAAATACTTTGACACACTTAGTCACTTCCTTCCACTAAGTTAATAGAAGTAAACAATTCGATATCATGATTACAAATAAGTTTCTTATAATAATCACTAAGATTATAATTGGTAATAATCTTATCAGCAATTTTTAGGGGGCCTACTTTAAAAAAAGCCGTTTTATTGAAATAAATTTCAGGACAGAGAATGATCTTTGAGGTAGCATTTAAGATAGCTTCCTGAATGAGCGTAGCTTTATCAATATTAGAAACAGAAAAACCTACATTTTCACTAAAGCCGTCTAATTCTATGAAAATCTTGCTAATGTAAAAATGAGACATATTTGCAAGAGTCAATCTTCCGAAGGTAGCTTTCGAATGAAAGTCTATATCGCCGCCTAAAGAAATAGCTTTTATGTGAGGAAAGTGACTTAATTCAAGCGCAATAGCTAAGTCATTGGTGAGAACGGTAAGATTTTGTTTATGTTTAAGATGACGGGCAATTTCCAAACAAATAGGACCGTTAGTTAACATGATAGAATCATTATCTTGTATCATATCTACTGCTATAAGAGCTATTTCATGAAAATCAGAACCAAAAGCTCCAGTAGAATCTTCCGATGGTGCAGGCAAAGTTTCGGTAGTTGCCAGGACATCGGGAGGACTAAGAACAGCTCCACCATGTATCCTTCGCAAAAAACCTTCTTCTTCTAATTTTTCAAGATCTTTTCGGATCGTAACTTCTGATACATTGAGCATATCACTCAGTTTAGAAACTTCTACTTTTTCATTTTGCGTTAAGTAGTTCTTAATTATTTTTATTCTTTCGATTGCGAACAAATAGCATCACCAAATTCATTTAGTATTGTTTCTTTTAAGTATAAACTAAAAGGGGGAGAATGTACAATATATTTACGAAAACTTACTAATAGTTAATGAAAGTAAAAAATCATAAGTTAAAATAACTAAAAAATCATAAAATCGTAAAGAAATATATTGACTTTTTACTAAGTGTATATTATCATTAAGACACAAACGTAACAAAAACAAATAAAACAAAACAAAACGAAAGAAATATCAAAATGGAGGGGTAAATTTATGAAAATGAAAAAGTTATTATCTCTATTAGTGGCAGGCGCTATGTCTCTTACACTTGCAGCTTGTGTACCGGGAACAACTGAACCAACACAGTCATCGAATGCACAAACTGAAAAGCCGGCAGAAAATGCTGGGGGTACAGAAGCAACTGGTGATCAAGGAGGCGCAGGCAAATATGTTGGAGTACTCATGCCAACGCAATCTTCGCAGCGCTGGATACAAGACGGTGACAATATGAAGAAACAGCTTGAAGCCAAAGGATATGAAGTTGATCTTCAGTATGCAGAGGACGTTGTGGAAAATCAGGTATCTCAGCTTGAAAACATGGTTACAAAAGGAGTAAATGTTTTGGTTATTGCTTCAATTGATGGTGAAGCTTTAACAGGTGTTATTGATAAAGCCGCTGATGCAGGTATAAAGATTATCGCTTATGATAGATTGATTAGAGGCTCTCAGCATATTACATATTATGCAACGTTTGACAATTTCAAGGTAGGTGTTCAGCAAGGATCTTATATTGTAGAAAAACTTGGCCTTGCAGAAGGAAAGGGACCATTTAATATTGAACTATTTGGTGGTTCTCCGGATGATAATAACGCATACTTCTTCTATGATGGAGCAATGAGCGTGCTTCAGCCTTATATTGACAAAGGTCAGCTTGTTGTAAAATCTGGACAAATGGGTATGGATAAAGTGTCAACGTTAAGATGGGATGGGGCTACTGCACAAGCACGTATGGATAATATCTTGTCAGCAAACTATTCAGACGGAGCAAAAGTTGATGCTATTCTTTCGCCATATGATGGTATTTCTATTGGTATCTTATCTTCTGTAAAGGCTGTGGGATATGGAAGTGGAAGTCAGCCTATTCCAATTATTACAGGACAGGATGCAGAAGTACCTTCGGTAAAATCTATTATCGCTGGGGAACAAGCTCAAACTGTATTTAAAGATACAAGAACACTTGCGGAAAGAACAGTTGAGATGGTAGATGCTGTATTGCAAGGCAAGGAAGCAACTGTAAATGACACAAAAACTTATGATAATGGTGTTAAAGTTGTTCCGTCATTCCTTTGTGACCCTGTATCTGTAGATATCAGCAATTACAAGCAAGTACTCATTGATTCAGGCTACTATACAGAAGATCAACTTAAATAATTATTGGTAAAGGCTAGGTGGCAGCTATCTTGTTGTCACCTAGCATTACATAACGCGAAAGGAGTTGATGAAATGACTGATAATATACTGGAAATGAAAGATATCTCCAAAGCGTTTTCGGGAGTAAAAGTACTTAAAAACGTAAACTTACAGGCTAAGCGAGGAGAAATACTAGCTTTGGTAGGTGAAAACGGAGCAGGAAAGTCTACGCTTATGAATGTACTAAGCGGTATTTATGCCTATGGCAATTATACTGGAGATATTATCTTTGAAGGGAAAGAATGCAGGTTTAAAAATATAAAAGATAGTGAAAAGATAGGGATTGTTATTATTCATCAGGAACTAGCGCTTGTGCCTTATCTTTCTATAGCTGAAAATGTGTTTCTTGGAAATGAACAAGCAAGTAATAGTATAATAGATTGGAATAAAACCCATACAAGAACCCATGAACTCCTAGCAAGGGTAGGACTGAAAGATGACTCTAATGCACTTATTAAAGATATTGGGGTGGGAAAACAGCAGCTTGTTGAGATTGCAAAAGCACTCTCGAAAGAGGTTAAGCTTCTTATTTTGGATGAGCCAACGGCAGCGCTTAATGATGAAGATTCTGATCACTTGCTTAACTTGCTTTTAGAACTTAAAAAGCAAGGGATTGCATGTATAATTATATCTCATAAATTAAATGAAGTTACAAAGGTAGCAGATAGGATTACAGTTATACGAGATGGCAGCACGATAGAAACCTTAGTTAAAGGACAGGATGACATTACAGAAGACCGCATCATAAAAGGAATGGTAGGGCGGGATCTTGTTGATCGTTATCCTAAGCGAAATCCTCAAATAGGAGAGATTATGTTTGAGGTAAGAGATTGGGAGGTTTTTGATCCTCTTAATGAAGATAGAAAAGTTATCAAAAATATTAATTTAAATGTTAAAAAAGGTGAAGTAGTAGGAATTGCTGGCCTCATGGGGGCTGGAAGGACAGAATTTGCTACTAGTATTTTTGGGAAAGTTTATGGGAAAAAAATTAGTGGAAAGTTGCTAAAAGAAGGAAAAGAAGTTACTATTAATAATGTAAGCGATGCTATAGCACATGGTCTGGCTTATGTAACGGAAGACAGAAAAACAGCAGGGCTTATCTTGATTGATGATATAAAAAGAAATATTTCGCTCGCAAGTCTGAAAAAACTGAGTAAAAATAGCGTTATAGATGATAATGAAGAAATACAGGTGGCAGAAGACTACCGCAAAATGCTTAATATCAAATCCACAAGTATTCTGCAGCGTACAGGAGACCTTTCGGGGGGGAATCAACAAAAGGTTGTACTTAGCAGATGGATATTTTCTGATCCTGATATTCTAATACTTGATGAGCCGACCAGAGGAATTGATGTCGGGGCAAAATATGAGATTTATACAATTATTAACGAACTTGCAATACAAGGAAAATCAATTATTATTATTTCATCAGAACTTCCCGAAGTATTAGGCATGAGCGACAGGGTATATGTAATGAATGAAGGGAAAATAGTTGGTGAACTTAACAAAGAATCTGCTTCTCAAGAGAGCATAATGAAATGTATTATGCAAAGCAGTAGGGAGGGATAAAATGGACAAATTAAAGAGCATCTTTAAAAATAATATCAGACAATATGCAATGGGTATAGCACTTATATCTATTATGCTGCTTTTTCAAATTTTAACAAAAGGGATTCTTCTTAAACCACTTAATGTCACCAATCTTATTTTGCAGAATAGTTATATTCTTGTCCTTGCAATAGGAATGTTTCTGTGTATTCTAACAGGTAATATAGATCTATCAGTAGGCTCGGTTGCGGCCTTTGTGGGGGCCATATCAGCAATACTTGCAATTAGAATGAAGCTTCCTGTTATTCCGACGATTGTTATATCCCTTCTTATAGGAGGACTGATCGGAGCTTGGCAGGGGTACTGGATTGCTTATGTAAGAATACCGGCATTTATTGTTACCCTTGCGGGGATGCTTATATTCAGAGGGCTTACATTAGTCATTTTAAAAGGGCAAACGATAGCACCATTTCCAGGGTCCTATCAAATTATAAGTTCTGGGTTTATTGCTGATTTCTTTGGAGGACCTGGCCTTCACATTACAACTTTACTGGTGGGAGCTGTACTTTCTATTTATTATGTCATTTCAGAACTTAATAAAAGAAAAAATACACTAAAATATAAATTTGAGGTTTTATCGCCGCAGCTCTTTGCAGCAAAATTGCTTTGCATTGTTATTATTATTAATGTCTTTACATACTGGCTGGCAAGTTATAAAGGAATACCTACAGTATTAGTGCTTTTAGCTATTTTGATAGCCATTTATACCTTTATTACGAATAAAACTGTTCCGGGAAGACATATTTATGCTTTCGGAGGCAATGAGAAAGCTGCTAAACTATCTGGTGTTAAGACGAATAAAGTATTATTTTGGGTATATGTTAATATGAGTGTCTTAGCTGCATTGGCAGGCATAGTATTTGCTGGACGATTAAATGCAGCCACTCCAAAAGCAGGTGTAAACTTTGAACTTGATGCTATTGCGGCATGTTATATAGGAGGCGCTTCGGCTTCGGGAGGAATAGGAACTGTTTTTGGGTGTATTATTGGCGGACTCATTATGGGAGTACTTAATAATGGGATGTCTATATTGGGTATTAGTATAGATTGGCAGCAGGCAATTAAAGGATTTGTTCTATTATTAGCAGTTGCATTTGATGTTTATACCAAAAATAAGGCAAGAAGATAAAAATAAAATGTAGAAATTCCCCTGATTTATAAATAATAATAAGGCATAGGTAGTACTACCTATGCCTTATTATTATTTATAGGTTTACATAACTAAAAGATGATGTAAGGGGTAAAAGGTTATATGTAAAATAGAAGGAAAGAATAAAAACTGTAAGTAGCAAAACAACTCGAATAAAAATATATGAAAAAACAGAAAAAATGGTTTACATAAAACATAATAGTTTGATTTGTAAGGAATTGGTTATAGTTATGTATTATAGGCATAAAAATTAATTTTGAATGAATGGAGGGAAAAAAGATTTTTATAAGAATAGAAGTTGCAATTGGAAAAAAATTAAAAACCCTAATCTTATAAAATTGTATTGAATTATTTCAGTACTTATATTATAATACAACTAATAATATAGTATTAATATGTTAACTCAATTTTGCATAATCACCTTACAAAAAAATCATTTTTTAATGACCCTAAAAGTTAATAACGAAAGCGATGGGGCTTTCCTAAAGTACAACTACTTAGGAAGTCCCTTTTTTTGTAAGAGAGTTATTGTTAGATACTATGTTGCTTATTTATATGCTATAGAGTATTACATATTGCATACTTTTCTGTACATATTTATGTAAACCTCTAGAGTATATAATTAGTATATAATATTAAGGAGGAAGATTATGAAATTTAAGAAAGTAATGGCACTTGGTTTAGGTGCGATGATGGTTTTAGGAGCTTCAGGATGTGGCGCAAAAGATGGGGGAACAATTAAAATTGGTCTTTTAACACCAAAAACTGGTCAGGTAGCTCAGTATGGTATCGCCGTTGAAAACGCTGTAAATATTGCTGTTGAAGAGGTAAATGCAGCAGGAGGAATCAATGGTAAAAAAGTTCAGCTTATTTCTTATGATAACAAAGCTGATGCAACAGAAAGTATCAATCTTTTCAACAGACTTGTAGACAGCGATAAAATTGTTGCTTTAGTAGGACCTGTTATTTCATCTACTTCATTAGCAGTTGCACCACTTGCCAATGAAAAGAAAATTCCTATGATTTCACCTACAGCTACAAACCTTGCTGTAACACCAGACTATGAATATGTATTTAGAGCTTGTTATACTGATCCATATCAAGGAGGAACAGTAGCTAAATTTGCAGCTGAAACTTTAGGCGCGAAAACAGCGGCTATTTTATACAATGCAGGAGATGATTATTCAACAGGCCTTGCAGCAGCGTTCAAAGAAGTTTTTGAAGCAGCAGGCGGAACGATTACAAATTATGAAGGCTATACAGCTGACAACAAAGACTTCAAAGCAGTACTTACAACGATTAAAGAAAAACAACCAGATGTTTTATTCAATCCTGATTACTACAATACAGTAGGATTAATTGCTGGTCAGGTAAAAGAAGTTGGTCTTGATACAGTAATGCTTGGCGGAGACGGATGGGATGACGTTCAAAAAGATTATGGTGATGTTGTAGAAGGCTACTTCTTTGCAAATCACTATGCAACAGATGATGAAGATCCAATTGTTCAAAACTTTATTAAAGCTTATCAAGATAAATATGATGGCAATACACCGAATGCTTTAGGTGCACTAGGTTATGATGCAGCTAAAATCATGATGTCAGCTATCGAAAAAGCAGGAAGTACTGAAGGGGATAAAATACTTGCAGCACTTAAGGCTACAGATACTAATGCAGTAACAGGTCATATCACTTTTGACGAAAATGGCGATCCTAAAAAGAGCCTTGCTATCATTACAATTGAAGGTGGAGCATTAAAACTTAAAACGAAAATTGGACAGTAAAAGATATATCTTCACATTTCAAATCGAGTAGTTAAGCCATAGATATAAGTCATGGCAAATTGGAACGAGGGAGAAACGGCTTTTATTCTCTCTCGTTTTTTGTGGGATTGGCAAGTCTATTTTAACAAATGGAACTAGCCTTTCCTATTTAATAATAAGGGTACTTTAGGTATGCTTTTATAATGTGGCAGCATCATATAAATATAAGGAGAGAAGAGGTGGGAAAATGAATGTGTTTGTTCAGCAAGTAATTAATGGTATTCATGTAGGGAGCATTTATGCGTTAATTGCGCTTGGTTATACAATGGTTTATGGTATTGTAAGACTTATTAACTTTGCCCATGGGGATATTCTGATGATGGGGGCTTATTTTGGACTATTTAGTATTACTATTTTTAATCTGCCATTTGGAGCAGCAATTATTGTTGCAATGCTCGTTTGCGCAGTTTTCGGGATGCTTATAGATATTATTGCTTATAAACCTTTAAGAAATGCCCCAAGAATTTCAGCACTTATTACAGCCTTGGGCGTAAGTTTGTTTTTAGAAAACTTATTTAGGGTACTTTTTGGAGCAGAGCCTAAAAAGATGCCAAATGTTTCATCTCTGCAAGGACATATTTCAATTGGAGTAATCAAAATTTCATATGTAACAGTATTAACGGTACTTTTGTCAATTATCTTTATGGTTGGATTGCAGTTTATTGTTAAGAAAACTAAAATAGGCAAAGCCATGCGTTCAGTTTCAGAAGATAAAGAAGCTGCAAGACTTATGGGAGTTAATGTGAATAAGACAATTTCTATCACATTTGCACTAGGTTCTGCACTTGGTGCATTAGGTGGTGTTTTATATAGTGTGGCTTATTATCAAGTTGAGCCCTATATGGGAATGATGCCAGGATTAAAAGCCTTTGTAGCAGCTGTTCTTGGCGGAATAGGCATTATACCAGGGGCTATGCTGGGAGGTTTTGTAATGGGACTTGTTGAAAGTCTTTCAATAGGATACATATCACAAAGCTGGTCTAATGCTATTGTTTTTGGAATACTTATCTTAGTGCTTCTATTTAAGCCTGCTGGAATATTAGGCAAAAATGTTAGAGAGAAAGTGTAGGTGAGCGAGATGAAGAAATGGCAGGAATATGGAACTACACTTATAGGAATCATTTTATTATATATTTTTCTGATTGTGCTTATGGCAGTTGGACTTGTGAATGGGTACCATCAAGGGGTACTTGTCCTCATTGGTATTAATGTCATTGCAGCAACCAGTCTTAACCTGGCAACTGGTTATTTGGGGCAGTTGGCACTTGGACATGCTGGTTTTATGGCGATAGGTGCTTATACTGCAGCACTGTTTATGCAGATGATCAAGGTTATTAATCTTCCAGTAGACATAGCATTGGTAGCAGCGCTTATTGTAGGTGGCTTGATGGCTGCGTTTTTTGGAGTGATTATTGGAATTCCAGCACTCAGGTTACGAGGAGACTATCTCGGGATTGTTACATTAGGCTTTGGAGAAATTATCAAAAATGCTATTTTTAATCTTGACTTCACAGGCGGAGCCCGTGGATATAGAGGGTATCTTGGATCGATTAATTTAACAAAAATGTATATTATTGTAGCTATTGTTTTAACAGTGCTTTTCTTGCTTATTCGTTCAAGGCACGGAAGAGCTATGATATCTATCAAAGAAGATGAAATTGCTGCAGAAGCAGTAGGGGTTCCTACAACTTTCTATAAAATCTTTGGATTTGCCACCTCTGCATTTTTTGCAGGAATAGCTGGCGGAACCTTAGCTTTTTATCAAAAAATGATAGATCCTAAGAAGTTTACCTTTATGTATTCTGTAGAGATTTTCATTATCGTTGTGTTAGGTGGTATGGGAAGTATCACAGGAACAGTTGTAGCGGCAGTTATCTTAGGGGTTCTTAATGAATTCCTGCATGTTATTGATCAGTGGAGATTGGTAATTTATTCTATTTTGCTCGTTATCATGATGATTTTCAGACCTGAAGGGCTTATGGGCAGTAAAGAATTTTCATTCGTTGGACTCGTGAAATGGCTTCTGAAAAAGATGAACAAATCTTCAGTAGGCGATGATAAAGATTCAGCATCATTGGAGGTGAAATAATGGCTCTATTAGAAACAAAGAATCTAGGGATTACATTTGGAGGCTTAAGGGCTGTTGGAGAATTTGAAATCAGCATTGAAAAAAATGAACTAGTGGGGCTTATAGGACCAAATGGTGCAGGAAAAACGACTATTTTCAATTTGCTTACGGGGGTATATGTTCCAACAGAGGGAGATATCTTACTTAATGGTGAAAGCATTGTAGGTCTTAAACCCTATCAAATTGTAAAAAAGGGTCTCACAAGAACATTTCAAAATATCCGTCTTTTTAAAGATATGACAGTACTTGACAATGTTAAAATAGCATTCCATCATAAGATGCAGTATGGGGTGCCTAACGCTATTTTTCGTTTTCCTGGAACACGTTTTTGGAAAGAAGAAAAAGAGATTGATGAGAAGGCAAGAGAACTTTTGGCACTCTTTAAAATGGAAGGCAGCTGCAATTCGCTGGCCAAAAATCTTCCATATGGAGAGCAGCGAAAGCTTGAAATTGCCAGGGGGCTTGCGGCTGATCCGAAGCTGTTATTGCTAGATGAACCGGCGGCTGGGATGAATCCTCAGGAAACAAGAGAACTTATGGAGAATATTCATTTTATTAGAAATAACTTTGATGTTTCTATTTTACTTATTGAACATGATATGCATTTAGTTATGGGAATCTGTGAAAGAATTATTGTTATTGATTATGGTATGGTTATTGCAAAAGGACTTCCTGATGAAATAAAGGCCAACAAAAAAGTTATTGGCGCATATCTAGGGAATTAGGGGGTGAAGGCATGTTAAAGGTAGATAACATACAAGTATATTATGGTGCTATTCATGCAATTAAAGGCATCAGTTTTCAAGTTGAAGAAGGAAAAATTGTTACTTTGATTGGTGCTAACGGTGCTGGTAAGACCACTATTATGCATACGGTATCAGGTCTTATACGGCCACAAAGCGGCAGTATTGCTTTTGATGGGGTGGATATCACGAATACAAGAGCACATACTATAGTAGAAATGGGTATGGCTCACGTGCCGGAAGGCAGACGTGTATTTGCAAAAATGACTGTTAAAGAAAATCTAGAGATGGGCGCTTATTCAAGAAAAGATAAGGGAGCGCTTGAAGCTGATTATGATATGGTATATAGCAGATTTCCAAGACTTAAGGAAAGAAGAAAACAGTTGGCAGGAACAATGAGCGGCGGGGAGCAGCAGATGCTGGCTATAGCAAGAGCGCTTATGTCTAAGCCGAAGCTCATGCTGCTGGATGAGCCTTCAATGGGCCTTGCACCTATTTTGGTTGATGAAGTTTTCAATATTATCAAAGATATTAATAAAAGCGGGACAACGATACTGCTTGTAGAACAAAATGCTCACAAGGCACTTAGTATTGCAGACTGCGCTTACGTTTTAGAAACAGGAAATATTGTACTATCTGGTGACGCAAAAGAAATGCTTGATAATGAAGCTGTTAAAAAAGCATATTTAGGCTAGAGTCTAGGGGCCTTAGAAAGTAGCTGACAGCAATGTTTTGCTGATAGTAATAATATTTTAAATAAAAATGCATCTTCAAAATCATAGAGGATGCATTTTTTATAGCAGCGCAATACTTACAAAAATGAAAAGCAGTACTAATCCTGCTAGAGACACAACTAAATTTCTTTTTCGCATGGGCATTCACCTTTTTTTGGTATTATATTATGCATAAGACCTAAAAAGGTTACTTTATTATATGGATTTAGAGATGATTTGAAATCCATTCTAATAGATAGGCATAAACCTCGTCCTTATTTATTTCGTTCAGCATCTCATGTCTCCCGTTAGGAAAAAGCTTTAAATGCACATCAGAAATATTAAGGTTTTTATATAATTGATAGAGTTTTTTTACTGACTTACTATAGTTTCCGACAGGATCTTGTGCCCCTGAAATAATGAGGATAGGAATGTCTTTTTTTATTTTATGAAGTTTATTATTTTTGTAAAGTGTTTTAAATCCTTGGAAAAGATAGTAATAATAATTAACAGGAAATACTGTCCCGCAGAAAGGGTCACTTTCATATTTTTTAACCTCACAATTATCGGAAGAAAGCCAGCGGAATCGAGAATTTGAATCAAAGAACCTGTTAGTATAAGATGAAAAACATAGTTTTTCCATTAAATAATTGGGGCTTCTATCCGATATACAATAATGCTGAACGGATGTAATAAATGCTCCAAGTTTGATGTGCGGACCTTTCTGAAGGGCGCTGCCTGATAAAATGATGCCTTGTATGTGTAGAGAGAAACGGGTAAGGTATTCCTGAGCTATAAACGAGCCAAAGCTATGGGCAAAGATAAAAAGCGGCAGGTGGGGGTAAGTATTTTTGATTAGCTTTGTAAGGCAATATTCATCTTCTACAATGGCGTTGAAACCATCTTTGCCGATATATCCTAAGTGACTTAGGGTACCAGCTGTTTTGCCATGCCCGCGGTGATCATCTGCATAGACAATAAATCCACCGTTATTAAGATAACAAGCAAAATCCGTGTATCTTCGGGCATGTTCTGCCATGCCATGGAAGATTTGGACGACTCCTTTTGGGTCCTGAACATTATCCCAGATATAAGTATGGATAGCTTTAGCGTTAAAGCCTTGGATAAGCATTTCTTTATAAGGTGCAGACATGGAAGAGCATCCCCTTTTAGAATGATTTGGATTGATTGTTTTTTCTTATTGCATTAGTATACCACTAATGCAATAAGGATAGTATAAAGTAAGAGAATAAATCGAAATATTTATTGATAAAAATTTATACGAATTAATGTAAATATATAAGATTTACTATCGTTTAGGGTCCAAAAATGATATAATGAAAAGCAACTTAAAAAACACAGACATCATACCATATAAGATGAGCAGGTGAATAAATAATGCAGAAAGATTTCCTTCCAATTAGTCAGGAAGATATGAAAAAAAGAGGATGGCATGAACTTGATTTTGTTATTGTTACAGCAGATGCTTATGTAGACCATCCCAGTTTTGGAACAGCCATCATTTCAAGAGTATTAGAAGCAGCCGGTTTTAAAGTTGGAATTATCGCACAGCCTAATTGGAAAAATACCGATGATTTTATGAAACTCGGAAAACCAAGGCTTGCTTTTTTAGTAAATGGCGGAAATATGGATTCTATGGTGAATCATTATACTGTCAGCAAAAAGCTGAGGGAAAGAGATTTTTATTCCCCAGGAGGCAAAATGGGGCACCGCCCAGACAGGGCAACGATTGTGTATTGCAACCGATTGCGAGAAGCTTATAAAAATATAGATATCATTATTGGCGGGATAGAAGCTAGCCTTAGAAGATTCGCCCATTATGATTATTGGAGTGACAGAGTTAGAAAATCTATACTGATTGACAGCGGAGCAGATCTTTTAGTATACGGGATGAGTGAAAAACAAATAGTAGAGATTGCTGAAGCATTAAATAATGGGCTTCAGGCAAAGTATATCCGATATATTAATGGAACATGTTATGTGGCAGACAGTAAGGAGGAAGTCTATGACTACATTCCAATACCTTCTTATAAACAAGTTAGTGAAGATAAGATAAAGTATGCAGAAGCCTTTAAAATTCAGTATGAGGAGCAGGATCCTATCAGGGGGAAAACTATTCTGCAAGAGCATAATGGCAAATATCTTGTGCAGAACAAACCAGAAATGCCGTTAAATAGAGAAGAACTTGATAAGGTTTATCAACTGCCTTATATGAAAAACTATCATCCTGTTTATGAAAAAGATGGGGGGATACCAGCAATCGAAGAAGTTAAATTCAGCTTAGTCAGCGCCAGGGGCTGTTTTGGAAGCTGTTCTTTTTGCGCGCTTACTTTTCACCAAGGCAGAATTGTACAGAGTAGGAGTGAGGGGGCTATTATTCAAGAAGCTGAAGAAATAACTGCTTTGCCGGACTTTAAAGGATACATTCATGATCTTGGTGGACCTACCGCTAATTTTAGAAATCCAGCCTGCAAAAAACAACTAAAGCATGGAGCCTGCAAAACTAAACAATGCTTGTCTCCACAGCCTTGTAAAGAGATGGATATTGATCATCTTGAATACCTAGGAATACTTAGGAAGCTAAGAGAAATTCCAAAGGTTAAGAAGGTGTTTGTCAGATCAGGGCTGAGGTATGATTATATTATGGCAGACAAAGATGATAGATTTCTTAAAGAACTGTTAGAGCATCATGTAAGCGGGCAGCTTAAAGTTGCGCCAGAGCATGTTGACCATGAAGTATTACGGCACATGGGGAAACCTGCTGGCAAGACTTTTGATAAATTCTGTGAGAAATTTGATAGGATTAATGAAAGGTTAGGGAAAAAACAGTATATTATCCCGTATCTTATGTCCAGCCATCCAGGAAGTACGATTCAATCGGCAATAAGGCTTGCAGAATATTTAAGAGATATCCATTACCAGCCGGAACAGGTTCAAGATTTTTATCCAACTCCAGGGACCTTATCAACGACGATGTACTATACTGGACTTGATCCTTTAACAATGAAATCAGTTTATGTTCCAAAGAGCAGAAGTGAAAAAGCAATGCAAAGGGCACTGCTTCAATACCGAGATCCTAAAAAATATGACCTTATCTATGAAGCGCTGCACACAGCGGGAAGAGAAGATTTAATAGGTTATGGGGAAAAATGCCTTATTAGGCCTAAAGCGCAAAGAACGTTAGAGAAGCGTAAGAGTAATAATTCTAAACAGGAAAAGTATAAAATATCTGAGAAAAAGTTTAGTGCAAAGGGTAAGAGTCAAAAAAGTGCTGTTCAAAGAAAGCATAAAAAGAAATAGGCCTAAAAAAGTTTATGTTTATATATAATAATGTGGTATAGTATAAGAAAAAGGAAATATATTATAAAATGATGTCATTTTAATGAATAAAATTTAGACAATAAAAGATAGTAAGTCAACAGTATTTTAAGAATACAAGGTATGAAAAGAGGTAATTTATGCTATGCGGCTGATTCATGTAGATGCAATTAAAGAAGGGGACATTATTGCCAGAGATATTGTAAGTTACGAGGGAGGCATACTTCTTAAAAGTTCAAGTAAGTTTAAAGAGGTATTCAGAGAGAAGCTTATCGAACGTAACATATATGAAGTATATATAGAAGATAAATACTCAGAAGGAATATATCCACAAGAAGCTATTGATCCGAGAATAAGACTCCAAATTGATATGGATATAAAAAATGAATTTGATAAACTTAAAGACAACTTAGATATTAACGTATCTAGTATTTCAAATATCACTAAGATTTTAGTAGATGAACTTTCAAAAGAACATGTTGTTTGTGATGTAATGGATCTTAAAATAAATGATGACTATACTTATCAGCACTGCATCGGTGTGGGAATTTTATCTACCATTGTATGCAGAAAGCTAAGGATGCGTGAGGACCATACGCACAAGATTGTAATGGGAGCACTGATGCACGACATTGGGAAGATCATCATTCCTAAAGATATTTTAAATAAGCCGGCTAAGCTTACAAGAGAAGAATATGAAATCATAAAAGGGCATGCTGAGTTAGGCTATAAAATTATTGAAAAAAATGGGGGACTAAGTCCAATAACTAAGCTCACAGTGCTTTGTCATCATGAAAGAGAAGATGGATCAGGCTATCCTTTAGGAAAAGGAGAAGAACTGCATATTGGGGCTAAGATTGTAGGCGCATGCGATGTGTTTCATGCTTTGCTATCAAATAGGCCTTATAGACAGGCTTTATCGGTGCAGGAAGTGACAAGCATTGCTCAAAAAGAGAAGATTAATGCTCCTGTCAGAGAAACAATCGAAAGTGTTTTGGCTTTTTATCCAATTGGAAGTGTTGTACTGCTTAGCAACGGTGACGTCGGTATTGTAGAAAAAAACTTTGTGCAGGATGTGACAAGACCTCAAGTAAGAGTAGTTTATAATATGCCAACTAATAAAAAGCATCAGTATACTATTAATTTGCAAGAAGATTATACAATTCATATTGTGCAAAAGATGCCTGATATTCCAATCTAAAGTTTACGTTAAAAGATAGAAGGTCATCAGCCCTCACCTAATTAGATGAGGGCTGATGACCTTTTTATGATCTAACAGAGTCTATTTATCCTATGAACAAATAAGCTTTTTACAATTTACCTGGTGATTATTATTGAGCAGTTACCCTTATAGGCTCGTAACTAGCGCTTTGCATGGTCAAAAGGTTCGCCGGCGGCCTTCGGAGCTTGAGATGATTTTGAAAAAATTACCAGGGCAATAAGTGTCACAACGTAAGGGAATACCTTAAGAAATACTAATGGAATATTTGCGAATTCAGGGATAACTTGTGACACGTTTGAAACTGTACTTGCAAAGCCGAAAAACAGTGTTGTAGCCAATATGCCAAGAGGTTTCCACTGTCCAAATATAAGCGCTGCAAGGGCTAAAAAGCCAAAACCAGCTACGCTGCCGTTAAATTCACCGGAGAAAGTAACAAGATAAATGCATCCGCCAAGGCCTGCAAATGCCCCTGAAATAATAACGCCAATATAACGCATACGCCCAACATCTATTCCGGCAGCTGCTGCCGCATGGGGATGCTCGCCGCATGCTCTAAGCTGGAGTCCAAAAGAAGTCTTGTAGAGAATAAAAGTAAAAATAGCTAGAATCAAGAGAACAAGCCAAGTTGTAGCATAAGTATTTCTAAAAAGCAAAGGACCTACAAGCGGGATATCTTTTAATATAGAAATATTTTGCTTGCTTAAACTTGCTGGCAATCGAATATTACCGCTTCCTGTAATATTTCGTGCTAAGAAGATAGTAAGTGCTCCGGCCATCATGTTAATAGCTGTTCCGCTTATAACCTGATTAGCTTGGAGATTAATACTTGCAAAAGCATGAAGGAGTGAAAAGAGTCCCCCAATGAGCATAGCAACGATAAGACCAACAGCTATTGTCCAAGGGCTGCTGCCAAAAGCACGCTGAAGCAGAAGAATGGATAAGCCGCCTGAAAAAGATCCAACGATCATAAGTCCATCAAGTCCAATGTTAACAATACCGCTCCGTTCACAGTACAGCGCACCTAATGCGGTAATTAAAAGCGGAATGGTAAAGGCAACTGCATAAGGGAATATTTGCTGAGTAATCTGCCACATGGTTATTCATCTCCTTTCGGAACATTTTCTTTTTCTTCTTCGGTAGGGGGCATAAAGCCGTAATTTGTATTATTATTATCAGTATTTTGAACAGCACTGTCGATAAGAGGCTTCTTAGTCGCTTGGCGCGATTTCAGAATTTTATCAAGAAGTCTTTCAACAAGAACACTGGTTGCCGCAAAGTAAATGATAGTAGCAATAATAGTATCTGCTATTTCTGGAGGTATTTCTGTCATGGCATTCATAAATCCACGCCCTGAATAAAGCAGTCCGAAGAATAGGGCAGCAAGCAGAGAACCAATAGGGGTATTTGCTCCAAGGAGTGATACTGCAATACCATCAAAACCCTGAGTAGGCATGACACCTATCTGAATATTATTGGCATTTCCTGCATACTGAACAACGCCGGCAAGACCAGCAAGGCCACCTGCAATCATCATAGAAAAAATGATATTTTTATTTACAGAGATACCACCGTATTCGGCAGCGTGCCTATTATAGCCAACAGATTTAAGTTCATACCCAAAAGTAGTTTGATTAAGAATAAAAGCAATAATAAGAACAGCCAAAATGGCAACCAAAAGACCTAAGTTAATGTAGGAGCCGCCAAATAGATTAGACAGCCAAGGAGATCTTAGTGTAGCACTATTAGGCAGAAGCCTTGACTCTGTTTCCATATTGCCTGTGAAGTAAGCTTTAACGGTATAGTATACAATCCAATAGCCTATCCAGTTCATCATAATAGATGAAACGACTTCGTGTACATTAAAGACGGCTTTTAGAATGCCAGGAACAGCAGCAAATAACGCGCCGCCTAAGAATCCTGTAATAACCATAAGTGGTACTAGAACAGCGCTTGGCAAATCAGAACTAAGTCCGACTACTGTTGCACAAAATCCTCCAAATAGCATTTGTCCAGGCGTACCAATGTTAAAGAGGCCAGTTCTAAAGGCAAAAGCAACGGAAAGCCCTGTTAAAATAAGAGGGGTAGAAGTAGCCAGCGTATTACCTAGACGTTCAAGTGTTAACGTACCGCCTTGGAACAGAAACATAAAACCAATAAAAGGATTATGTCCTGTCAGCAGCATAAAAACAGCTCCGGCAATTAAGCCAAGAAATACAGCAATAAGAGAAACTAGTCCTTTTCTATTCATGATGCGTTCCTCCTTTTACACCTGCCATCATAAGGCCGATTTCATTTTCATTTGTTTGATCTGCGCTTACCATACCTATAAGCTCGCCATTGTTTACAACAGCTATGCGGTCAGAAACATTCATGACCTCATCAAGTTCAAGGGAAACAAGAAGTACAGCTTTTCCTTTATCCCGCTGCTCAATGAGACGCTTATGGATATATTCAATTGATCCGACGTCAAGGCCGCGAGTAGGTTGTACGGCAATAAGGAGTTCAGGATCTAATTCAATCTCACGACCTATAATAGCTTTCTGCTGATTTCCGCCTGACAGTGAACGGGCAATAGATGCTCCGCCTTCTCCAGAGCGTACATCAAACTCATTAATCAATTTGTTAGCATATTCATGAATAGCTTGTCTATTTAAAAGTCCCAGCTTTGAAAAAGGAGGGTTTTTATAGACTTCCAATATCATATTGTCTTCTACTGTATAATCTAATATTAAGCCGCGTTTGTGGCGGTCTTCAGGGATATGAGCAATACCTGTGTCTATACGTTTTCTAACTGACAATGCAGTGATATCCGTGCCTTTCACTGAAATTGTACCACTCTCAACCTTTCTAAGACCTGTAATAGCTTCAACAAGTTCACTTTGTCCATTACCTTCGACACCTGCTATGCCTAAAATTTCACCAGCTTTTACTTCAAGAGAAAAGTTTTTAAGTCCTAATACCTTTTTATTGCTTTGAACATTAAGGTTGTCAATTTTTAAAATAGTTTCGCCAGGATTACTTGGCACTTTTGCTACTTTAAAGGAGACAGGGCGTCCAACCATCATTTTAGCCATTTCAGCTTCACTGGTATTTTTAACGTCTACAGTACCTATATATTTACCACGTCGGATAACTGTACATCTGTCTGCGACGGCTTTTATTTCTTTAAGCTTATGGGTAATGAGGATAATAGATTTACCTTCTTTAATGAGATTTCTCATAATTTCAATTAGATCACTTATTTCTTGAGGAGTAAGTACGGCTGTAGGCTCATCAAAAATAAGGATGTTAGCATTGCGGTACAGCATTTTCATAATTTCAACACGCTGCTGCATACCTACAGAAATATCTTCTATTTTTGCAAAAGGATCTATATTTAAGCCATAGCGTTTTGAAAGTTCAGCAACACGGCCAGCAGCTGATTTAATATCTACGGACAGCCCCCTTTTAGGTTCAATGCCAAGAATAATATTTTCAGTTGTGGTAAAGTTGTGAACAAGTTTAAAATGCTGGTGAACCATCCCTATCCCAAGATCGTTAGCAACATTTGGGCTTGTAATTTTAACTTCAGAGCCATTCATTTTAATGACACCTTGATCAGGACGATACATACCAAAGAGCATTCCCATCAGTGTAGACTTACCAGCACCATTTTCTCCGAGAAGTGCATGAACTTCTCCCTGTTTCAGCTGAAGCGTAATATTGTCATTAGCAACAATGCCGGGAAATTCTTTTCTTATATTTAACATTTCTACTACAAAATCCATTTTTCTGCCTCCTTTTCCATAGTATATAACACTCTAATTTATTTATAAGGCAAGATAAACAAAAAAGACGGAAATTCCGTCTTTTTTTGTCTGCTAATCATAATCTTAAAAAATGAACAGCTTATTTAACAAGCGTTCCATCATTTTCGCTAGCAACAACAATCTCACCAGACTTAATTTTACCAAAGATTTCATTTGTCGTAGCAACTGTTTCTGCACTTAAGTTAGGATTTTCAGCAGGAATACCGATACCATTATTTTTTGCATCAAACATAAGTGTTTGACCACCAGGGAAGTTCCCTTCAGTTTCAGCTTTGATCATATCATAAGCAGCTTGATCAATATACTTCATAGCTGATGTAAGGATAATAGATTTGCCAGTTGCTTCATCAAGGCCTTCAGAGTATTGATCTACGTCTACACCGATAATCCAGACTTCCTGACCGCCGGCAGCTCTTTCTTTAGCTTCTGTAATTGCACCAACCCCAACACCGCCAGCAGCTGTGAAGATGGCTTTAACACCACGATCGTACATTTGAGCTGCAAGCTGCTGACCAGCAGCGACATTGTCAAATGAGCCTTGATATACAATATTTTCTTCTTTCAAAGAAATTTTTGTTCCTAGGTTTGCATTCGCATAGTTAACGCCTTGCTGGAAGCCCCAATTGAATTTTTGGACAGCTGGTATTTCCATACCTCCTATAAATCCAAAATCACCTTCTTTAAGCTGAAGTGAAGCAGCAAGTCCTGCTAAAAATCCAGATTCATGTTCTGCGAAGAAAATAGCAACCGTATTTTCTTTCACAACTGGGTTATAATCACCACTGTGAGGATTACCATCAATAAGGACAAATTTTGCATCAGCATGTTTATCCTGAGCTTGGAAAATAGCAGTTTCAAATTTGAAGCCAGGAGTAACGATGAATCTATAACCAGCGTCATAGAGATTTGCAATTTCTTTTAAGTAATCAGCTTCAGTTGTTCCAGTTGGTTTTAAGTATTTAGAATTTGCACCAGAACCGACGATACCTTCCCATGTTCCTTGATTAAAGGATTTGTCATCAATTGTTCCAGCATCAGTTACCATCCCGACTTTGAGATCAGTTTTAATAGGATTGAATCTGCTGTCAGCTGTTTGTTTTTTCTGTGCGCATCCTGCAAATAAGCTAGTTGTCATAATACCAGCAAGAAGCATAGCGAAATATTTCTTTTTCATTTAGTTTCACCACCATTTAAATTTTTGTTTGTAGTATTTTATGTTATTTGATACATTTACATACTACTTATCTATCATATTAAATTTTTGGACTAATTTCAATCCATAAATATTTTGATTTAATATTAATTTCAAAAATGTTAGTTAGGTAAAGAAAATAATCAGCATGATATTTCAAAAAAAGCTATCAAGTGACATAAAAATGTTATTTGCTACCAAAATAGTTTCGAATATTCATAATGGTTAACTTAAACTTAAGATTTAAACTTTTAGTTTCTCAAAAACAATTTCTTTGATTAGTGATATAATAGGATTACGTAAAATAGGTATTATTTTACAAAATAAGTATTATGACGTAAGGGGATGAATAATATGGGAAGGGTACAGTGTCATTTAACGACGATTTGGACAAATAATGTTCAAAAAATGAAAATCTTTTATTCGGAGGTTTTAGGTATTCGTGTTAAACAAGATTTAGAAAAATATGTAGAGTTTGAAGATGAGGGGATCCGTTTAGCCATTTGTGAAAGAGAGTTAATGATGGACTACAGTAAGGATTATGTACTAGAACATAGGGGACAAAGATTTCAAATGAGTTTTATGTGTGATAATGAAGAGCAGATTGAGTACATATACCATACAGCTATCGAAAAAGGCGGAATGGGGATTCAGCCGCCGCTTGTGATTAACTCGCACCAAATAGCAGCGCTGTTTGGGGATCCGGATGGTAATATTCATGAGGTTTATGCCAACATATAGATAAATGAAAGCAGCTTAATGTCTATTAAGCTGCTTTTTTAATTTAGGAATACTGAAAAAAAACGTATTTTATACAAGAAAATGGGAATTTGCTTTGTAATAAGTACCTTTTTCTGATATAATACAGATATAATTGTTAATAGAATGTTACAAGGAGGATATGAATGAGACATCAATTTAAAAAAGCTCTTATGGCAGTTTTGATGCTTTGCGCTGCTTATACGACTGTTCATGCCGAGCCTATGAAACTTACATACGATGGAAAAACATATCAATATGATTTATCGCCTATCAGCCTTTATATAAATAGTAAACCCATTGAGACAACTATTATGCCTCCGATCCAGCTGGGAGAGAGGGTAGTTGTTCCTGCCAGAGAAGTTTTTGAGCCGATGGGTGCAACTGTCGAATGGAAAGACAGTGAGAGGGAAGTCTATGTGTATGATAAAAATTCATTAATTGTGTTGAAAGTTGATGGAGAAGAAGCATTTGTAAACGGTCAGATGAAGCCGCTTGATATGCCCCCTAAAATTGTTAATAATAAATTAATGATACCTATTCGATTTATAAGCGAGCAGTTAGGATTTAGTGTTATATGGGAAGGCAGCTCAAGGACCGTTGCTATTGAGAAACCTCTTTCAGCGCTGCCCGAAGCATTGCCAAACCTTCCAGAAGTACAGCCAAATCCACCCACGCCGCTGCCGGAAGAAAATACAGTACCAAGTATTCCTATTCCGGAAGCCGATTGGAGCAGCACACTTTCAAATATTCAGTTTGACTATGCACAAAATACATTGATTTTAGAAAAAGCGCCTCTTCTTTCAGTAAGAAATATTTCAGTTACTGACTTATACCGAGAAAGAAAGCTTATTATTCATTTAGGCGGAGATTATTCGGCCATTTTTACTGGCGGAAGCTTAGTCAGCCGGCAAGGACGCATTAAAGATGTAACTATTGATCATAGTGTTGGTACACAGCTTATTGTAAATACTTCTACTGTAAGTGCGGTGAATCTCTATGAACTAGATAATAAAATACATATACAGTTTGTAAAACCTAGTGAAAAATATGCTAAAATATTAGTTTTAGACGCAGGACATGGCGGAAGTGATAGTGGAACAACTGTAGCAGGAGTCAGAGAAAAAGACTTGAATATACGTTTTGCAACAGATGCTTTTAATCTTCTTAGTACCGTACCAGATATAAAGATTTATATGACCCGTGAAACAGATGTTAAACCAAGTCTTCAGGATCGGGTTGATTTAGCCAACGAAACGGGAGCAAGTCTTTTTATCAGTATCCATAACAACTATATCGATAGAAAACAAGTTAATGGAACAGAGACTTTTTATTTTGGAAATGCACCAGATACGAATGGGCAGTATTTTGCAAAACTTATTCAAAGCGGCATTGTACAAGGACTCGGAATGACAGACAGAAGTGCCAAGCCTAATAATGGCTACTATGTTCTAAAGAATACAAAAGTGCCGGCAGTTTTAGTTGAAGTAGGATTTGTATCCAATGATGGGGACAGGGCAAAGCTTACATCGCCAGACTTTTCGCCGCGTTTAGCTCAGATTATTTATGATTCTGTTTTAACTTACTTTGAAACTTATGAAAGTTTAAAGTAAGGTGAAAAGTAGTATGTGTTATAAGCTGTAGTGGATTATAGGATTTAGTTAGAGATTGTATAAAATAGTAAAATAGATCATGCGTTAAAAACAAAAAAAGATGTCTTTTAAGACATCTTTTTTTGTTTTTAAGTACATGCTTTTTTGAATAATTATCCTACATGGGGGAGTAATATGCATTTTAAAGCTTATTTTTAATGTTAATATTGCCTGTATCTATTAGCAAAAGTCTAAAAAAATTATATAAAATTATGAAAAAATAAGAAGAGTAAGCTATAAACTTGAAAAGCTTATAATAGTGTGATATAGTATGTTTGCGGTAAACAAATGTTCACGAGTAGCGAACAAGGAGAATATTATGAAAGAGAAACAGCAGTTTTATGTGATTAAAAAAGATGTACTGCCAGAGGTTTTTATAAAAGTAGTTGATGTAAAAAAATTATTGGAAAAAGACAAAATGTTAACCGTGCAGGAAGCTACAGAACGAATAGGAATAAGCAGAAGTTCTTTCTATAAGTATAAAGACTCTATTTTTCCTTTTTATGATAAAGGAAATGGGCAGGCAATCACGATGCTCATTCATTTACAAGATGAACCTGGGATTTTATCAGATGTACTTAATAATATTGCAGCTGCTGGAGGAAATGTTCTTACGATTAATCAGATGGTCCCAATGAATGGTATTGCCATTATTAATTTATGTATGCAGACAGCAGCTATGGTGATGGATATAGAAGAATTTATTAATGAACTGGAACAATTAAGAGGTGTACAGCAAATAAAGATATTAGCTAGAGAATAAGCCGTTTTTAGGCATCAATATTCTCTTAGATAGAATTGGGCGAGCTTAAAGATGAGGTAAATGGAGGTCAGAATATGAAAATTGCATTACTAGGACTAGGTACAGTAGGGCGAGGGGTTGTAGAGGTTATTAATGAGAACAAAGACAGCATTGCGAAAAGAGCAGGGCAGCCTATAGAAGTTAAATATATTTTGGATATCAGAGATTTTGAAGATGAAGAGGTAGGCAGGCTGATTGTCAAAGATTTTAATATCATTTTAAATGATGAAGAAATAGAAATTGTTGCAGAGGCGATGGGAGGAGTAGAACCAGCTTATACATATGCTAAAGCATCTCTTTCAAAAGGCAAGAGTTTTGTTACATCTAACAAAGAACTTGTAGCACTGTATGGAGCAGAACTTTTAGAACTGGCTAAAAATAATGAGGTTAATTTTCTTTTTGAAGCTAGTGTAGGAGGAGGGATTCCAATCATCAGGCCGCTTAACCAATCACTGACAGCTGACGAGATCTACGAAATTACCGGCATTCTTAATGGAACAACTAATTTTATTTTAACTAAAATGAAAGAAGAAGGCAGAAACTTTGAGGACGTGTTAAAAGAAGCGCAGGCGCTGGGGTATGCTGAAAAAAATCCTGAAGCCGATGTAGAAGGTTATGATGCCTGTCGTAAAGTTGCCATACTTTCTTCCCTTGCATTTGGTGAACACGTGAGCTATCAAGATATTCCAACTGAAGGAATTACAAAGATTACAAAAGAAGATATGGCCTATGCAGAACAAATAGGGTGCGTTATTAAACTACTTGCAACTTGTCAAAAACAAGATGGTACTATTTTTGCAAGAGTGGCACCTGTGCTTATATCCAAAAGTCATCCGCTTGCAATGGTGAATGACGTGTTTAATGGTATCTTTGTTAAAGGCAATGTAATAGGAGAAGTGATGTTCTACGGAAGAGGCGCAGGTAAACTTCCGACAGCCAGTGCAGTTGTTGCGGATATTGTAGATGCTGCTAAGCATAAGGGGACAAATATTATATCACTTTGGAACAGAGAAAAGATTGAACTTAAAGATAAAGACCAAGTTAAAGTAAGATATTTTGTGAGACTTCAAAAGGATGAAGCTTGCATTGAAAATGTCGTAAAAGAAATTTTCGGCGATACAGAAGAAGTACAATCACCTTATAATGAATATGCATTTATTACAAATATAGAAACAGAAGAACAATTTGCAGAAAAGGTAAGCCGCTTAGCTGGATTTACGATTATGAATAAAATACGTATCGAAAAGTAAAGGATGATAGGATGAAACATATAGTTGTACTGATGGATGGAGCAGCAGATGAGCCGATCCTGAAACTTGGCAATATGACACCGCTGGAATATGCACATACGCCTAATATTGACATGCTTGCTCCTTACAGCCAGATCGGGAGGGTAAAAACAATTCCTGAAGGGTGTGCTAAAGGCAGTGATACAGCTAACCTTTCGGTATTAGGATATAATCCAAAAGAGTTTTATTTCGGAAGAAGTCCTTTAGAAGCGCTTAGTATGGGAGTGAGCTTAAAAGAGACAGACGTAACTTTTAGAACCAATGTTGTAACATTGAGTGAAGAAGAAGCGTATGAAAACAAAATCATACTAGACCATAGTGCAGATGAGATTTCAACAGAAGAAGCAAGAGAACTGATAGAGGCTGTTCAGAAGGAATTAGGAGATAAAGTCAGGACGTTTTACCCAGGGGTAAGCTACAGGCATCTTTTGGTATGGGATAAGGGAAGTACAGAAGTTAATCTTATCCCGCCACATGATATTCTTGATCAGCGTATTGCAGCCTATAAACCTCAGGGGGCAGGCAGTGATCTGATTTGGGAAATGATGAAAAAAAGCTATAACGTACTCAATAACCATCCAATTAATGAAGCGAGAAGAAAAAAAGGGCTTAAGCCTGCCAATAGTATATGGATCTGGGGTGAAGGGACAAAGCCTATGCTGCCTTTATTCGAAGAGAAATATGATGTCAAAGGTGCTGTTATATCAGCGGTTGATCTTATCAAAGGCATTGGTATTGGAGCGGGAATGACTTCTATTGATGTGGAAGGGGCCACTGGCAATGTACACACCAACTATAAAGGCAAAGCAGATGCTGCTATTAAGTGGCTGATTGATGAGGACAAGGATTTTGTCTATGTTCATCTTGAAGGGCCGGATGAATGCGGACATAGAAATGAACTGGATAATAAAATCAAAGCTATTGAATACATAGATCAAAAAATCATAAAGCCAATTATTGATGCGCTTGAAAATAGATCTATACCGTATAAGATGCTGGTAGTACCAGATCATCCAACACCGCTTAGGCTCAGAACGCATACAGGAGATCCTGTTCCGTTTATGATTTATGAAAGTGGCAGCAAACTAGTTAATAAGGATAATCGCTATACCGAAAATTTTGCAGGAAGTACAGATTATTATATTGAAGAGGGACATACACTAATGGATGTATTTCTGAGTAAATAGTCAGTTAAGTTAAACGCTTTGATGTATAGCATTACTATTATTATATTATTGAGAACAACTATGAATAGGTTAGAGGAGGAAAAAATGTGTTAATCGTACAAAAATTTGGAGGAAGCTCTGTTGCAAATGCAGAAAGGGTATATAATGTAGCTAAAAGAGTTGCTGAAACTTATAAAAAAGGAAATGATGTCATTGTGGTTCTTTCGGCTCAAGGGGATACAACAGATGACCTTATCACAAAAGCAAAAGAAATCAGCAAAAATCCGCCTAAACGTGAAATGGATATGCTGCTTGCAACAGGAGAGCAGCAGTCCGTTGCTTTAATGGCTATGGCTTTGTCAGAACTTGGATATCCTTGTGTCTCTTTAAATGCATATCAAGTTGGCATGATCACTACGTCAGCATATAGCAATGCAAGGCTTAAAAAGATCAAACCAGATAGAATAAGAAGAGAACTTGACAGAAAGAATATAGTATTAGTCACAGGATTTCAGGGGATGAATCGTTTTGATGATATTACAACATTAGGCAGGGGCGGTTCAGATACTACTGCAGTTGCAATAGCAGCAGCACTCAATGCCGATCAGTGTGAAATCTATACAGATGTTGATGGTGTGTATACAGCTGACCCACGAGTTGTTAAAAATGCAAGAAAACTTAATGAGATTACGTACAGTGAAATGCTAGAGCTTGCTTCACTTGGAGCGAAGGTACTTCACAATAGATCCGTTGAGTTAGCTAAAAAATATAATGTAGAATTAGTCGTAAGATCAAGTTTAACAAATGCAGAAGGAACAGTAGTCAAGGAGGCATGTAAAATGGAAAGAATGTTAATTAGCGGAGTTGCGGGAGACGATGAAATTGCACGTGTATCATTAATTGGATTAAAAGATACACCAGGAAAAGCATTTGATATCTTCTCCACACTTGCAAAGAAAAATGTAAATGTAGATATTATTCTTCAGTCAATCGGACGTGATAATACAAAAGATATTTCATTCACTATCCCTGATACATCTCTTGCAGATGCTAAAGAAGTTATTGAACAAAATATGGAACGATGGGGAACAAAAAGTGTTGACTACAACGAAAACTTAGCCAAAGTGTCTATTGTTGGTGCAGGTATGGTAGCTAATACAGGCGTAGCTTCTAAAATGTTTGAAGCGATGTATGACTCAGATATCAATATTCATATGATTTCTACTTCTGAGATTAAGATTTCTATATTAATAGATAAAAAAGAAATGCATAAAGCAATGAATGCAATACATGAAGCATTTAACTTAGCAGACTAATAGATAGTGATAAGGTGGGAGGCATAAACTCTCACCTTTTATACTTCTCTCATAATTTTTATTAAGAAAGGAATGGGTGATAATCTATGATAAAAGTGAAAGTTCCTGCTACAACAGCTAATATGGGGCCTGGTTTTGACAGTATTGGAATGGCTCTTAGTATGTATAATATTGTGTATGCTGAAGAAATCAAAGAAGGATTTGATATCGTTATTCAAGATGGCAACACGCAGATTCCTACAGACGAAGATAATCTTATCTATAAAACAGTAGCTTATTTTTATAAAAATATTGGTAAGCCGCTGCCGGGAATCAGGCTTATACAGCAAGATAGCATTCCTCATACTAGAGGACTAGGAAGCAGTGCTGCTTGTATTGTCGCAGGTCTTCATATTGGCAATGCCCTAAGTAAGAGTTTTTTTTCAAAAGAAGAGTTAGTACAAATGGCAGCTCAAATAGAAGGGCATCCCGATAATACTACGCCTGCACTTCTTGGAGGGATGACGATTGGTGCAATGAATGATAAAGATATGAAATATGTAAAAGTAAATGTTGCAGAAAATATTCACTTTGCAGTGATGATTCCGGATTTCACGTTATCTACTGAACTGGCAAGAAGCGTTCTCCCAAAAGAAGTTCCCCTTAAAGATGCTGTGTTTAATGCATCAAGAGCAGCGCTGCTTGCGGCTTCTATGATTACCTCAGATATTGATAACCTAAGTCTTGCGATGGAAGACCGGCTTCATCAGATTTATCGCGCTGGGCTTATTCCTAATATGGAAAGCATTATAGAACGGGCAAAGGTTTATGGGGCTAAAGGGGCCTTTTTAAGTGGGGCAGGACCAAGTCTTATAGCAGTGGTAAAAAATGTTGTAGCCTTTAGAAAAGAAATGGCTGCTTATTTAAATACGCTTTCAGATGTCTGGCAGGTACAGATGCTTCAGGCAGATAATGAAGGGGCAAAAGTTTGGATTAATGAAGAATTAAAATATTGATTATGTAGTTCACCTAGGAAGGTGTTTTAACCCTTCTTAGGTGACTTTTTTACTTTAATAATTAGAAGCTAGATTAACCTTTGAATAATAACACCTACTGGTATAAACAAAAACTTGAGCATTTAAATATCGTTTTCAAAAATGTTATAATGGTAAAAGATATTAAGTAGGTTCATGTTAAGGCTCATTATGCAAATTGAAGAGTTTATTTTACTGCGGAAATATCTTTACTTTATATAGGGATAGGATACGCGTTTCTTAAAAGTAGCCGATAAGATAAAGTATCAATAAGAGTAGGATAAGGGGATGATGTAGTGAGGGAATATGATGGATTTATACCACCTTGTGGTATTTACTGTGGGGGATGCCCAAATTATTTGAGGGATAAAAATGCTTGTTTAGGGGCAGAAAAACATTGTAAAGTAAAAAGATGTAAAGGAATTTATAGGTGCTGCAAGGATAAAAGGGGGCATGATTACTGTTTTCAGTGCAAAATCTTTCCGTGCAGCAGATTTAAAAAATTTGCAACAAGCTGGATGAAGCTTGGACAAGACCTCATTTTAAATCAGCAGCAGCTTAAGGTATTAGGCGAAGAGAAATGGCTGAAAAAATGGAAGACAAAATGAATGGATTAGTAATAAAATCTATAAAAAAATAGGCATATGTGCGGTACGTTACGAGCAGGTTTCTATAAATGGCTAGTAAGATGTGATATTAACTAGCCTGAAGAAGGCTGTCTAATTTGAATATTTTAGTAAATAAGAGTATAATAACTAAAGGAATATGCAGAATAAGGCGGATTAAGAGAATCAAGAGGTCTAATTCTGCTGGATATATTATAGTACGAAGGAGAAGAGCATGGATATTATTAAAATTCTGCAAGATGAACTGGGGATCAAAAAGCACCAAGTTGAAAATACGATCAAACTTATTGAAGAGGGAAATACAATACCTTTTATTGCAAGATACCGGAAAGAGCTTACAGGAGGGCTCAACGATGAAATTCTGCGTAATTTTGGGGAACGTTATGCGTACCTTTTAAATTTAGAAGCACGTAAGGAACAAGTTATAAAAAGTATAGAAGAGCAAGATAAGCTTACTCAAGAGTTAAGACTTGCTATTGAAAATGCAGGGACTATGACAGAAGTTGAAGATTTGTATCTGCCGTACAGACCTAAAAAAAGGACAAGAGCAACTATCGCTAAAGAAAAAGGGCTGGAGCCACTCGCTGTACTGATTAAAGAGCAGCAAGAAAAGGATATTGAAGGCGCAGCAGTACGCTTTATTGATGCGGATAAGGGCGTTGAAGATGTGAAGACAGCTATAGAAGGCGCAAAAGATATTTTGGCGGAAGAAATAGCAGACAATGCAGCTTATAGAGGCTATATACGAAGTGCGACTTTTAAAAAAGGTATGCTTATTTCCAAGGGAAAAGATAAGGAAGAGCAAACGGTTTACGATATGTACTATGATTATAGTGAGGCAGTAAACTCTATACCAGGCCATAGGATACTTGCAATTAACAGAGGAGAAAGCGAAAAAGTTCTAAGTGTTAAAATAGAAGCGCCAACGGAAGAAATTCTGCAATATTTGGAGAAAAAGATTATTTTAAAGAACAGTCCGGTGCAGACCATTTTAGAAGAGACAATTGCTGACAGTTATAAAAGACTCATTGCACCAGCAATAGAAAGAGATATTCGCAATGAACTTTCAGAACGGGCAGAGGATGGTGCCTTAGAGGTCTTTAAGAAAAATCTTTACCAGTTGCTTATGCAGGCACCCATTAAAGGGCATCACGTAATGGGAATTGACCCAGCCTACCGAACAGGTTGTAAAATTGCAGTTGTCGATGCTACTGGAAAAAAGCTGGCTAAAACAGTTATTTACCCAACACCACCGCAAAATAAAGTTGAAGAAGCTAAAAAAGAACTTAAACAACTTATAGAATCTTATAAAATTGATTTGCTGTCGATTGGCAATGGAACAGCTTCGAGAGAAACAGAAAAATTTGCAGCCGATCTTATTAAAGAAATAGGAAAACCTATACACTATGTTATTGTAAATGAAGCGGGGGCCTCGGTATATTCGGCTTCTAAATTGGCCAGTGAAGAATTTCCCAATGATGATGTAGGGGTTAGAAGTGCAGTATCTATAGCACGAAGGCTGCAAGACCCCCTCGCTGAGCTTGTTAAAATTGATCCTAAAGCTATTGGCGTAGGACAATATCAGCATGATATGAATCAAAAACGCTTGGAGACAGCGTTAGGCGGAGTTGTAGAAGGAGCCGTTAATGAGGTAGGCGTAGATATTAACACAGCTTCAGCTTCTCTGCTTCAATATGTAGCAGGCATCAAAAAAACAGTTTCACAAAACATTATTCTTTTTCGCGAAGAAAACGGTAAATTTATGACAAGGGCGCAAATCAAAAAGGTAAAAGGATTGGGGCCTAAAGTATTTGAACAGTGTGCAGGGTTTCTAAGAATTATTGAGGGTACAAATTTCTTAGATGCTACAGGGGTACATCCCGAATCCTATGAAATTGCGGAAAAGCTGCTAGATGAACTTGGATATACTAAAGAGGATTTGAAGCATAGAAATTTCAAAGATATCCATAGCAGGATTACGGATATTGAAGCATTGGCTGTCAAGCTTGACTCAGGGGTTCCTACGCTTAAAGATATTATCAAAGAACTTGAAAAGCCGGGAAGGGACCCGCGTGAAGATATGCCGCAGCCTATTTTACACAGTGATGTATTAGATATTAAAGATTTAAAGGAAGGCATGAAACTTAAGGGGACAGTCAGAAATATTGTTGACTTTGGGGCATTTGTTGACATTGGAGTACATCAGGATGGGCTGGTACACATTTCTCAGATGAGCAGCAAGTTTATAAAACATCCTCTTGAAGTGGTTAAAGTCGGTGATATCGTTGACGTAACGATTCTTACAGTGGATCCTGTGAAAAATAAAATTGCACTTAGCATGAAAGCTTAACAGATAAGCTAACTTAATAGTTAAAAGGCGCACATGCTGGGCCAAGTGAAAAGTGGAAAGGGCTGTTTGGTCAAAGCTTATAAATAAAGGAGAAATAATAAAGTCTGTTAACACATAAGACTTTTTATTTCTCCTTTAACACTTTAATACTTACTGCTCAGAAAGTGAGGCATAGATAGCATCAGCCAAAGCATCAACGTCTGCGTCTTGTTCGGGCTTAAGCGAAGAACGAATATCAAGCGGCGTGCCGACAAGTTCAACATTTTTCATCGTTGAAATGATTACCTGCATAACTTTAAGTGCAGCACTTGACCAAGTATGATTTCCGATAAGAGATACTTTTCGGTTTTTGAGTCCAAGAGCAGACATCTCTCTTAAAAGAGCGTCCATCACAAAGTAGAGATGCATATTATACGTAGGAGAAGCAATAACCATATGACTATATTTCCATACATCTGAGATAATATAGGATGGATGCGTTTTAGAGACATCATACATACGGATATCCTGAATGCCGCGCATAGCGAGTTTGTTAGCCAGAACGTTCATAACATTTTCTGTATTCCCATACATAGATGCATAAAACAGCACAATACCCTTTTGCTCGGGTATATAGCGGCTCCACTTATCATACTTGTCTAAAAGATAGGCAAGATTTTTGCGCCAGATAGGGCCATGGACAGAACAAATCATATTAATTTCGAGAGTAGAAACTTTTTTTAGTGCAGCTTGTACCTGCATGCCATAACGCCCTACGATATTTGCATAATAACGTCTGGATTCATCTAAAAAGGCATTTTCAAAATCCGTTTCATCTGCAAATATGTTACCGGAAAGTGCTCCAAAAGAGCCAAATGCATCTGCTGAGAACAAAATACCTTTTGATACTTCATAGGTAAACATAACCTCTGGCCAGTGTACCATAGGTGCAAAGTAAAAACGCAAAGTATGGTCTCCGAGCTTAAGTTCATCACCTTCTTGGATTTCCATATAATTTGATGATAGATCGAGACTGTAATACTGCTCAAAAAACTGAAAAGTTTTTTTGTTACCGACTACTTTTACATCCGGATAGCGGCGAACGATTTCTTCAATATTAGCACAATGATCAGGTTCCATATGATTAATAACTAAATAGTCAAGCTTACGGTCCCCTAGTACATGCGTAACGTTCTCAAGGTATAAAGCACTAATTGATGCATCTACTGTATCAATGAGCGCAGTTTTTTCATCGCCGATAAGATATGAATTATATGAGACTCCATTAGGGAGAGGAAACATATTTTCAAATCGTTCAAGCCGTCTGTCATTTCCGCCAACCCAAAACACTTTTGGAGAAATCTCTATTACACTATACATATTATAAATACCTCCTAATTTTTGACTCGAGTTATTTACTAGACCTTATTATTGTACTACAGCCTACATTTTAAAAACAAGCCTGAACTACCGAATTTAAGTTTTTCGTTTAGTATTTAATAATGATAGGATCTTGTATGAAGTCTATTACTTTTTTGTCTATTATTTTTTTTGTATTGAAAAAAATAAACAGATATATTATAATGAATTCAAATTCAAAATAAAAAGTTAATCTAATTCTTCGGGGCAGGGTGAAATTCCCGACCGGCGGTAAAGTCCGCGAGTGCAGCATGCTGCACTGATTTGGTGAAATTCCAAAACCGACAGTAAAGTCTGGATGGTAGAAGAGTTGCGTTTTGCATAACTATTTAGAATGCATGTAACTAAGACTATGTGAGCAACCCAAAGAATAATTGGGTTGCTTTTTATTGTATATTAAAAAGGAGATTGTAATAATGCAAAGCGAAAAAAAATTATTTAGTACTCAAAATCTTATCAAAATGGCTATGCTAAGTGTAATAGCTGTTATTTTAATGAATTTCGGAGCCATCAAGCTTCCTACTCTTTTTCCAAGCTTTTTGGAAATCGATTTTAGTGAAGTCCCTGCAATAATAGGGATTATTACCATTCATCCACTAGCAGGGATTGTTATTGTAACTGTTAAAAATGTTTTAAAAGCAATAGTATTTGGCACGTCCAGTGTATACGTAGGAGAACTTGCTAATCTTACTGTATCATTAGGCTATATTATTCCTCTTACGTTTATGATCAGAAAAAAGAGAGATCTTAAAACAATGACAATAGGTATTATACTGGGGGTATTCGGCATTACGCTTACAGGTGCGTTTATTAACTACTTTGTAACGATTCCTATGTATGCTAAACTGTTTATGCCTTTGGAAGCCATTATTGGTATGGGAAGTGCAGTTAATCCTGCTATAACCGATAAATTTACGCTGGTACTTTATGCGATTACTCCGTTTAATATATTAAAGGGGACGATTGTAGCGATAACAAGTGTGATTTTGATAAAAGCACTGCAGCCGGTTATTAGATATTTGGCACATCGATAATCAAATAGGCAAGAAAGCGGCTGTAAGTGAAAGGGATATCCTTTGCACGTACAGCCGCTTCTTTGTGAAAAAACAAATTGCAAATAAGAAGGTTTAATCCATAACAGGATTTTGGGCAACATAGAAGAAACCTTGAGGATGTTTGCATACAGCGCATACGCCAGGAGCATTAGGCCCTTCGTGAACATGTCCGCAGTTCAGACATTTCCAATAAACTTTTTGATCTTTTTTATAAAGCATGCCATTTTTTATGTCATCAGCAAACTGCATGAAACGCTGCTGGTGATGGGCTTCGATTTCTGAAATCATGCTGAAAGACCTGGCAATATCCTTGAAGCCTTCTTCTTCTGCGGTTTTGGCAAAGGATGGATATACATTGGTTGCTTCATCTTGTTCACCGGCAGCGGCATAAAGAAGATTTTCCAGGGTATGATACATGCCGACAGGATATTCGGTATTAATATTATAGGTCCCGTTTTTTAGGTCTTCGGTTAAGTAGTCAAAAAAAATTTTAGCGTGGGCTATTTCGTTTTGGGCAGTTTCTTCAAAAATAGTGTGTATATACTGATGGCCTTCGTTGTAAGCGATTTCAGCGTATAAATTGTATCTAGTTCTTGCCTGGGATTCCCCTGCAAATGCAGCCATAAGATTTGATAGTGTTTTGCTTCCTTGTAATCTGCTCATCATAAGCCTCCTTCTACTAGTTATAAAGGAGTATTTGCTTTTGAAAAAGATATTATGCATAAGCTATTAATATATGGTAATATTTTAAAAGGAACTAAACAAACAGGTTGAAAGTTTCTAGAGCTAGTATTACAATGAGTTAATAGGTAAAAGTGAAGTGAGAGGACAAATAAATGATTTGCTATGAAAGTTTATCAGAAAAAGAGACCCTTGATATAGGGTATCATATAGGAAGCAGTGCAAAGGTTGGGGATATTTATTGTTTGATTGGAGATTTAGGCGTAGGAAAAACTATTTTTTCTAAAGGATTTGCAAAAGGAATTGGAATCGAAGAGGCTATTACAAGTCCGACTTTTACTATTGTACAAGAGTATGAAGGAAAAGTTCCGCTTTATCATTTTGATATGTATCGGATAGAAGACTTTGATGAACTTGAAATGATTGGTTATGAAGACTACTTTTTTGGACAAGGCATATGTCTTGTTGAATGGGCTAATAACGTAGAAGAAGCGATCCCGCATGAAGCTAAATGGGTTTTTATAGAGAAGGATTTAACCCAAGGGTTTGACTATAGAAAGATAACAGTTAAGGAGGCATTCAGATGAATATTCTAGGAATAGATGCTTCGGGAATAGCAGGAAGTATAGCTTATATGAAAGATAACAGGTTAATGGGGGAATATTATATATGCAACAAACTTACTCATTCCGAAACTATTATGCCTATGATGGAGCATATGAAAGAACTGATAGGCATAGAACTTAATCAGCTTGATGCGGTGGCCGTAACCAGCGGGCCTGGGTCTTTTACGGGACTTCGGATTGGTGTGACAACGGCTAAAGCGCTGGCTCTTGCTTTAGATATTCCAGTTATAGGCATTCCTACGCTGGATGTGCTTGCTCATAATATTACCCATAATGAGGATGCGATATGTCCTATTATGGATGCCAGACGAGGGCAGGTTTATACGGCTTCTTATCAATGGAAAAATAACGAGTTGGTTCGGCTTACTGAGTATTTAGCAATAGATTTGGAGGAGTATCTGCAGCAGCTTTCAGATCAATTTGAAAGGGTTACTTTTTTGGGAGACGGGGTATGGCAGTATGAAGATAAGATAAGGCAAAAACTTAGGGAGAGAGCTTCATTTGCCCCAAGTTATTTAATGCTGCAAAGAGCAGGAACACTTACAGCGCTTGCTGCCATAGAATATGAAAAAGGAAACGGAATCGATGCTTCTGAATTCGTTCCGATGTATTTAAGAAAATCCCAGGCAGAGAGAGAACGAGAGGCTAGAATGAATCATGATTATTAGACCTATGCTGATAAATGATATTGATGCTGTGTATGAAATTGAATGTCAAAGTTTCAGTATACCTTGGTCCAAAGAAGCTTTGACTCAAGAGCTTAGCGAGCCCAGTGCCAGGTGTTATGTTGCAGAACTTGAAGCGTGCATAGCTGCCTATGCTGGCGTTCGGATGGTTATGGAAGAAGGAGAAGTTACCAATATTGCAGTAGCACAACATTATAGAGGAAATGGAATTGGCAGAAGGCTTCTGCAGCATCTTTTAGATGAAGCTAAAAAAAGCAAACTTCGTAATATTTTTCTAGAAGTTCGAAAAAGTAATGAGGCGGCTATGGCGCTTTACGTATCTTGTGGATTTCAGCAGATAGGGCTAAGAAAGAATTATTATCAAAAGCCTGCAGAGGATGCTGTCCTCATGGCATGTTCTTTGTAAATCATATAGTAGTCAGAAAATAACAGTATAATTAACATGGATAAGTTAGATGCTAGAGTATAAGTATTCTAGCTTATTTTTTTGCGTTAAATTTAAGCGAATATATATTTTGTGTGACTTATATTACAGATACATTACTTTTTACCCACAAAATAGTAAAAACTCATTGGTAAATGTATAATTATGGTATAATAAGTTGAAAAAAGGATATTTAGGTCCTTAAATAAAGGAGGAATCATGAAAAGAAAAATATTAAGCAGCATATTAGGATTTTCTCTTCTAATCGGAAGTTATAGTTTATATGCAGCAGAAGTGACCGCCCCTTCTGCTCAAGATATAAATAATCCATTTAATGAAGAACTGCAAATTAATTTTGATACTACAGAGACAGGTAAGCCTAATGAACCTCAGCTTACACTTAGCACAAATGAAATTATTCTTGTACTAGACTCTAAATCAGCTAAGGTAAATGGACAGGAACAGGTACTTGTAAGTCCGCCAAAAGTGATTGCAGGAAGAACTTTTCTTCCGCTTCGTTTTGTAGCAGATTATGTTCTAGGAGCAGATATTAACTGGAACAATGCTACAAGAGAAGTCACAGTTTCAAAAGGCGGCAATGTTGTGATTGTTAAGATCGGTGATAAGTGGGCAAATGTTAATGGAGAAAAGGTTCAAATCGACAGCCCGCCTGTCATTAGCAATGGGGTTACACTGCTTCCGGTACGATTTATGAGTGAAACGTTTGGAATTATTACCAGCTATAATGAAACTAATCGTACTATTACGCTCACTGCCAATTCTCAAAGTGGCGGAGGGATTACAGACATCAGACCAGTTGCGCAGTTTGGTTTTGATAGAGCATCTTACATAGCAGGGCAGATAGTCACTGCTATTGATACAAGCTATGATTCATTCGGTGGGCAGATTACAGAAAGAAGCTGGATGATTAATGGAGATTCTAAACTTACAGCCCCAAGGCTTGAAAATATTTTCAAAACGCCAAGAGAAGGATTGTATAAAATTTCACTTCGTGTAAGAACTAGTAAAGGGGTCTGGAGTGCTTGGACAGACAGCATGCTGCTTATTGAACCCAATCAAAAGCCTGAAGTTACAGATTTAATGGCTGATAAGGACCGTTATGCACAAGGAGAAACCATGCGGTTTACATACAATTATCAAAATGAAGAGTGGGAAAACATAAAATCTGAGAGATGGACGTATAGACGCATTGATGAACCAATCAGCAGAGCTGTTATTGACAAGCCTAAAGCGTTATTTGCAGAAGGGGATTATATCATTACGCTGCAGCTGGAAGATGCCTATGGAAACATCAGTGACAGAAAAGAAAAGATCATTCAAGTTACCAATGAAGTTAAGAGGACAGAACTTGATTATCGGTTTAAAGACGGGGCTATAGGAGATATCATTGATAATTTTAGAAGATTCAACTATCAAAATTATCAAGAGGTATTTCCTTATGCAACCAGTACAGTTCAGGGAAAACTTATAATGAGTGATTCACCTGAAGTTGTAAAAAGGGCGGGCATTTTATATAAGGAAAAGGTTAATGGATTAGGGAAGATATTAATGCATCACATTAATGATTTTGAAGGCAGTGAGCCTAACAATAAAAGACTCGTACTGGTTGCCGAAAATACCACTGATAAGCCTGTACGTATACTTGTAGAAAATAAAACAATAAAAGGACCTTCAGAAGACACTTTGTATATTGGGCAGCTGCTTTTATTTGATTATTTTAAAGGCGGCGGATATGAAGAATACCTATTAAAGCCAGGTGAAAAAAAATACATTTATGATTCTGTGGGCAGAAGATGGCTTAAAGGGCAATGCATATCCGGGCTTATGGATGTTATAACGGACGGCGAAACAGTATTTACTGTTGCAGCAGTGGAAGAGCAATCAACTATTGACAGTATAGCTAATATGATGTTCTTAGATAAAGATATTCACCCAAGAGGCACATTTGAAGCAACAGATATTTATTATAAGGTAAGTTTAGGCGATGGCGAAGCAGAGAAGTTAATTATAGGAAAAGGAAGTTCTGAGTGGATTAACGGCTATGATGCAATAACAGGAGAACTGGTTCAAAATAGAGGAAACTTCGGTATTTCATATCATATTCAAGTTACTGCCAAACAGGACATGGGGATTATTCTCAATCCAAGGGGCAATATTTTTAGAGGTGCTGTAAAATGGGAGGGTGAGAATACTTATATGATTCCAGCCAAAGGCTTTTTTGGAGGCGATACTACCAAAGCAGTAGTATTAGGAACGATAAAAGCTGGCGAAACAAAAGAATTTGAATACATGCTGCCAAACGGATCATCAGCGCCTGTACTTATAGGTTTTATTCCAAAAAAAGATTGGTAGTCAAAAGCAGCCTGGCATAAGAGCTAGGCTGCTTTTATTGTAATAGGAACTTTTAATTTGTTTTTGTAGGCCAAACTTTCCTGCTTTTAAAAAAAATATCGGAATTAGGGGTTATTGGAAATAAAATGTAGAAAAATTGTGAAAGTATTCAAGTGCATCTGAATATAGTAGTAGTAGGGGGGGAACCATATGAATAATAATATAGAGCTCAAATGGGATGAACTTAAGCTTTCATATCAACCTTCTGATTTTGCCTTTGCTACAACAAAAGAACTTCTAGGTAGTAATGGAATAATTGGGCAGGAAAGTGCACTAAAAGCATTAGAGTCAGCGCTGAGAATGAATGCAAAAGGTTATAATATATATCTATGCGGAGAAAGTGGTGTCGGTAAATTAAGTTCAATTATCAACCTATTAAAAAAACAGGCACAAAATATGAAAACGCCCCAAGATATAACTTATGTCTATAATTTCATGAATTCAGAAACGCCTAGGCTTATTCTGCTGCACCCAGGGGATGGGAAAAAGTTTAAGCAGGATATGGATGAATTTATTCAATTTATTCAAGTCGAATTGCCAGAGCGGATGCAAAGCGCTGAAGCTAACAAAAAAAGACAAGGTATTTTAGATCAATTAGAAAATGAAAAAGAAACGCTTCTGATGGAGCTTAACGAAAAAGCTGAAGAAGTTGGCATACTTGTTAAATCTACTAAAGAGGGGATTGGATTTGCTCCGCTGGGCGCAAATGGAGAGATTATAACAAAAGAAGAATACAATAATTTATCTAAGAAACAGAAGCAGTTATTAGAAGATAACTTGAGTAAACTTTATACTCTGGCAGATGATATTGTAGAAAGAACTTCAGTAAAAGAAAAATTAGCTGAACAGCTTCTAGACGACGTTGATAAAGAAGTTTTCTTAGATGAAGTAGGATGGATGTTTAAGCGGCTTAAAGAAAAATACGGAAGCTATTCTAAAATAGTGAGTTATTTAGATGAAGTTTATGAAGATTTACTAGAGAATCTAAAAGTGTTTGAAGCTGGAGATACAGAGAGTAATAAAGAAATCAAAGAGCTCTTTCCGTGGCTTGGCACCAATGAACTGCAGAAACTGACTAAAAAGTATCGTGTGAATCTAGTAGTAGATCATACGCAAACACAAGGGGCACCTATTGTTACAGATGTTGACCTTGAAAGCTGCAGTTTAAATGGAAAAATTCTCTTAGACAGTGACCTTAATGTTTTGCATAGCGATTTTACGAATATTAGACCAGGTTTGTTTCATAAGGCAAATGGTGGATATCTTATATTAAGAGTTCAAAGTATTTTAGAAAGTGGTGGCAAGTGGCAGAGTCTTAAGAGAATGCTCAAAACAGGCTGCATTCATGTGGAAAATTCTGAAGATATTAATATAGCCACAGCGTCTTCTATAAAACCTGAAGCTTTAAAGGCAGATATTAAAATTATATTATTAGGAGATTATACGTTTTACCAGGCTCTTTGCAGCTGCGATGATGATTTTCAAAAGCTGTTTAAGTTAAGGATTAATTTTGAGGATGAAATCGATAATAAGAAAGAGCATGTCAGTAAGCTCGCACATTTAATTCACTCTTTATGTGAAGAAGAACATTTGCCGCATGTTACTTTGAAGGGGATTATCCGTATTGTTGAATATGGCAATAGAATGACTCAAGACCCTAAAAAGCTTCCAGCTAATATTGGTACGTTACTTGACTTAGTAAGAGAAGCAGGGGCCTTTGGAAAGGGTATTATTGACGAAGAAGATATAGAGAAGGCAATTAAAGAGAGGCAGAACTTTAAGTCAAAGTTTGAAGAAAGAATAGACGAGAAGATAGCTAATGATGTTTATCTCATAGATACAGAGGGAGAAAAAGTTGGGCAGGTTAACGGGCTGGCTGTTTATACAATAGATGAATATATGTTTGGGAGACCTGTAAAGATTACGGTGACTACCTATAAGGGGAAACTTGGTATTATTGATATCGAAAAGGAATCAGGGCTTGGAGGCGATATTCATACAAAAGGAGTTCGTATTATCACTGGCTTCCTAGGACATCAATTTGCTCAAGAAATGCCGCTTTCACTAAACTGCAACATCTGCTTTGAACAAAGCTATTCAGGCATAGACGGTGACAGTGCTTCAAGTGCAGAACTTTATGCCATATTATCTAGTCTATCTCATATGCCTATCAAACAGTATATCGCAGCCACAGGATCAGTTAATCAGTATGGTCAAATACAGCCTATTGGTGGTGTTAATGAAAAAATAGAAGGGTTTTTTAAGATCTGCAAAAAAAGGGGACTTAAAGGAAATGAAGGGGTCATTATTCCTATTCAAAACAAGAAAGAACTGATGCTTGAAGATGAGATCATAAGTGCAGTTAAGATGAATTTATTTCACATTTATGCAGTTACAACAATAGAAGAAGGCATAGAAATTATTACAGGATTTCCGTATAAAGAAGTTGCAAAACGCGTACAGAAAAAGTTAGAAAAATTTAATGAGCCGCATCATCGACTGTTATAAATATACCAAAAGGAGAAAGGCCAATTATCAGCAGGTCTTTCTCTTTGTTTAAGTTATTCAAAGAGCAGACACTTTATGACAAAACCTGATGCTGTATGTAAGCTGGTACAGACTATAGTCTGTACCAGCTTATAAAAAGCAGAAAGATTTCTGTATAGATATAGTATTATTTATGCTATAATATTTTGTATAATACTTGCAAGTTGGAGATTTTTTTGCTCTATTACAGGAATTATTTGACTATAATAGCAATTTAAGTATATGATATATTATATCATATACCAGATATTAACAAGCTGACATTACTAAAGGTGGGGAAAAAATGAAAAACAGGATATTATCAGTACTTGCTCAGAACAACTATGGGGTAATAGCCAGGGTGGCCGGGTTGTTTACAAGAAGAGGATTCAATATAAATAGTTTTGCCGGTGAAGAGACTCATGATCCAAGTATCTCAAGAATAACACTATCAGTAACGGAAAACGCAGATTCGATAGATCAAATTCAAAAGCAGCTTGAGAAACTTGTAGATGTAAAAAAGGTTGAGCTTCTGGATACACAAAATGATATTATACGAGAACTTGCACTTATTAAGGTTAAGGCACATCAGGAGCTTCTGCCGCACATTAAGGGACTTACAGAGGCGTTTAGTGTCAGAGTTGTTGATATGGATACAGAGGTTATCGTTTTTGAACTGTGTAATACAAAGGAAAAAATCGATGAATTTATAGATAAGGTGCGAATTTATCAAATTATTGAGAGCGCTAGGACAGGTGTTATTGCGCTTCAGGCGGGAAACAAACATATGTAGAAGTTAAACAGCGGTTAGAAAAAATAGTAAAAGTACTTTGCTAAGGGGGTAAAACATGCTGATAACACAAGAAATGAGTAAACCTAGACTACTAGGAGTACTGGAAAAAATAATAGATGAGATGCAAGACTGGCTCATTATCGGAGATGAAGACGGTAAAATTGTGTATGCTAATGAAAATGTTTATACTTCCTGTGGATGTACTAAAAAGGAACTGCTGGGGCAAGACATGTGTATGTTTGTTGGAGTAGATTTGGCTGATGATATCGTGATTGAGAAAATCAGAAGATTTGTTTTAGAGGGAGAGAAGTTCGAATTTGTTACAAACAGATTCATAAAAAATAATAAAAGGATTTATCTTACCAATTCATTCACTGCTGTATGGAATGAAAAAAAACTTGAATATTATGTATGTATTTCAAAAGATATCACGAGGACACAGAAACTAAAAGAAGAAATTTATCGTGTAAGCTATATTGATTATTTAACTAATTTTCCTAATCAGAAGATTTTTTTAGAGAGTTTATATAAGCAGATCAAACGGGCACAAAAAAATAATAATAAGTTTGCAGTTATTTTTATAGATATAAAAAGAATTGGTGAAATTAATAATAATTATGGAATTAGCATAGGCGACCAAATTATCAAACAAGTCGGAGGCAGGATCAAAAGCCTGCTAAATGAGGATCAGGAGATATTCAAATACAATGGCAATATATTTGCGGTCATTCATCAAAATATTCATGGCAGTGAAGGAACTAAAACGTTTTTAGAATCCTTGGCAGAAGTGATGAAGGAACCTATTAAAGTACATAACAGATATATCTATGTAGAATTTAAGGCAGGAATAGCCCTTTATCCAGATGATTCACTTATTCCGAGTGAAACGATTAAAATGGCTCAGATGGCTCTTGCAAAAGCTAAAAAGGAGAATAAATTTATTTCCTATATGTTTTATACAAAGGGCATTCAAGAAGAAGTTCAAAATACAATTCTTTTAGAATCAGAAATGAGAATTGCCGTAGAAAATGACGAGTTTTTAGTTTATTATCAGCCTTTTGTAGATCTAAATAACGACGAAATTGTTGGTATGGAAGCACTGATCAGACGTATTAAACATAATGGAGAAATCATACTTCCAGGGAGTTTTATTGGACTGCTAGAACAAATGAATCTTATAGAAAAAGTAGGCATAATGGTCATAGAAAAAGTCTGTATGCAGCTTAGGAGGTGGATGGATTACGGCTATAAGGTTGTTCCGATTTCAGTTAATTTGTCGGCACTTCAATTTAAAAATCCGTCCCTAGCTAAAGATATTAAAGAGATTTTAGAAAGATATGACATTGTCCCCAAATATGTAGTGCTTGAAATTACAGAATCTACTGTTATGGAAGATGTGGGAATTGCCCAGCTTGTTATAGAAGAACTGAAAAGTTATGGCTTTACCATATCCATCGATGATTTTGGAACAGGTTATGCTTCAATTGGTTATCTTAAGAAATTCATGTTTGATCATCTGAAAATTGATATTTCTTTTGTTAAAGAAATTGTTAAGAATACGCAAGACCAAGCTATTGTGGAAGCCATTATTGCTATTGCCAAAACCCTTAATCTAAAGACAATAGCTGAAGGCATTGAAAGTAAAGAACAATTAATGGTGATGAGTACATTAGGCTGTGAAATGGGGCAAGGGTATTTTTGGGATAAACCTATCAGTGCTGAAGAAATCGAAAAAAAATATTTTAAAGACCGTCTTTAATGGAGACGATTCATTGAGATATTAATCTTAGCTTGAAATAAATAATCAATCTATGTTAAACTAATTTATAAATTTAAGAAACTAAAGGAGTTATAGGTTAATGAGTGATTTAGAAGAATTAACTTTAGTTCAGCTAAAGCAACAAGCTAAGGATTTAGGCATAAAAAATCTGAATAAGATGCGGAAAAGTGAGCTGATTGCTCATATTGAAGCAAGCCGTAACTCCTCATTAGCAGAAGAAAATAGTACCGAGGATACTCCGTCAGATGATCCTGTTGGTTTTGCAGCAGAATCTAGCTTGGAAAACGAAGAAGAAGGATTGATTTTAGAAGAAAATGTACTTCAGGAATCAGAAATTAAAAGTGACCGTATGACAGGAGCCGGTATTCTGGAAATTATGGCAGATGGCTATGGGTTTTTGAGGTCACAAAACTTTATGCGGGGCGAAAATGATATTTATCTTTCCATTTCTCAGATCAGAAGGTTTAATCTTAAAACCGGTGACTGGATCGAAGGGGACATGCGAAGGCCTAAAGAGGGTGAAAAGGCCGGGGCTCTTTTATATGTACACAAAGTAAATGGAGACAGACCGGAAAAAGCAAAATATAGGCCGAATTTTGAAACACTGACACCAGTATTCCCAAATGAAAAGCTTCATCTTGAATATGAGAGAGATATTTTATCTACTCGAATTATAGATATTATAGCGCCAATAGGTAAAGGACAGAGAGGCCTTATTGTAGCACCGCCTAAAGCAGGAAAAACTGTGCTTCTTAAGCATATTGCCAATGCCATTACCTATAATCATAGTGAAGTATCGCTCATCGTTCTTCTTATTGATGAAAGACCAGAAGAAGTGACAGATATCAGGCGTTCGATACAAGGAAAAGATGTACAAGTTATTGCATCTACATTTGATGAGCCCCCTGAACATCATAAGCAGGTTGTCGAAATGGTTCTTGAACGGGCTAAACGTATGGTAGAGCAAGGGAAAGACCTGGTGATTCTCTTAGACAGCATTACACGTATGGCCAGAGCCTATAACCTTACAATACCTCCAAGCGGCAGAACTTTATCTGGCGGGCTTGATCCGGCTGCACTGCATATGCCCAAGAAATTTTTTGGAGCTGCAAGGAAAATTGAAAATGGAGGCAGCCTTACTATATTAGGGACAGCTTTGGTAGATACAGGGAGCAAAATGGATGAGGTTATTTTCGAAGAGTTTAAAGGAACCGGCAATATGGAACTTGTATTAGACAGGTCCTTGTCTGAAAGAAGAATTTTCCCTGCTATTGACATTTATAAGTCGGGAACAAGGAGAGATGATTTGCTGCTTCTGCCTGAAGAGGCAAGCGTAGCCTATAGCATCAGAAAAGAGTTAAGCAGAAGTAATACATCAGAAGTTACCGAGAATTTAATTAATATGATGCTCGGGTGTGGAAACAACAAAGAATTTGTAGAACGCATGAAAAAAAGTTTGTAAATTTTGGGCTAAATGGACCCGTAAATACTTGCAATCTATAGAAAGCCATGCTATAATACTAACGTTGTCACGAAATCGTTAGATTGAAAATTCATATAGAATAGTGTCATGAAAGAGGTGAAATAAATGAATAAAGAAATCCAACCAAAATATGAAGCAGTATCAGTGACTTGTAATGGATGTGGAAATACTATTGAAACATCTTCAACAAAGTCATCAATCAATGTAGAAGTATGCTCAAAATGTCATCCTTTTTACACAGGCAAACAAAGAGCAGCAGCAGCAAAAGGAAGAATTGATAAATTTAATAAGAAATATGAAATGTAATAGTTTTCGAAAAGGGTTGAGAGGATGGTCTCAACCTTTTTTTAGTAGCAGTAGGAGGCGAGCAGATGGCGCAAGTAAACATAGGCGGACAAGCCGTTATTGAAGGAGTAATGATGAAGGGACGGCATGTTTATGCTGTTGCAGTGAGAAAATCAGATGGTACGATTGCGACAGATGTTAAGCACGCTGTAAGCATTATGGAGCGCATGAAATGGCTTAAATGGCCCGTTTTAAGGGGGATGGCAACGTTTGTAGAATCCCTTGTGCTCGGAGTCAAAACGCTTAGTTTTTCTGCAGAATTATATGGTGAGGAAGATAGTGAGGAACAGCCGGGCAAATTTGAAATATGGCTGCAAAATAAATTTGGTGATAAAGCAGAAAAAGTTATAATGGGCATTACGATGTGTTTGTCCTTTATATTTGCCATAGGGTTATTTATGGTATTTCCCATGCTTTTAAGTGAACTGTTTAAAAAACAAGTTCAGAACACCTTTCTACGTAATCTGATCGAAGGGGTCATACGTATTGCTATTTTTCTTATTTATATGAAGCTTATTACAAAGATGAAAGATATTGAGCGTACTTTTCAGTACCATGGGGCAGAGCACAAAACTATTAACTGTCTGGAGACGGACAAAACGTTGACGGTAGAAAATGTTAAGGCTTGCAGCAGACTTCATAAAAGCTGCGGCACAAGTTTTTTATTTATTGTTATGATCACAAGTATTTTAGTGTTTACTTTATTTAAAACAGATGTTTTATGGCAGAGAACGCTCATTCGTATTTTTATGGTTCCTATTATTGCCGGACTGTCTTATGAATTCATCAGATGGGCAAGAAAATCGCCAAATAACAAGCTGGCAGATTTTTTAAGCAGGCCAGGTATGTGGCTTCAAAGAGAATTTACAACGATTGAGCCAGATGATATGCAAATCCAAGTTGCTATTGAGGCAGTAAAAGGGGTGCTTGATCATGAACCGTGTACCAACCAGTAATGAAGATCTTACATTACATGAAGTTTTAAGACGGGGAGAAGAAATACTTAAAGCTTATCAAAAGCTGGATGCAGCTATTGATGCAAAGCTGCTCATGTGTTATTTATTAAATTGTAAAAGTATTTCTTTGGTGCTTAATAGGGATGAAATCATATCCAGACAGCTCCAGGAATCCTATATGTATTTGATTGCCAAAAGGTCAAAGGGGATTCCGCTTCAGTATATTACAAAAAGTCAGGAGTTTATGGGCCTCGATTTCTATGTAGATGAAAGAGTCCTTATTCCAAGACAGGATACTGAAACATTAGTTGAAACAATTATTGATATGTCCAAAAAAGAAACGATTAATAACATTGTTGAAGTAGGCTGTGGTTCAGGCTGTATTAGTATAGCGCTGGCTCATTTTATTCCGGATGTAAAGATTACAGCGATTGATATTTCTCAAGATGCGCTGGAAGTTACATTGAAAAATGCAGTCATGCATAATGTAAGCAGTCAGGTAACCTGCAAAAAAAGTGATTTACTAAATGCATTTGATGCGGACTCTGAAAGTGTAGACCTAGTGGTATCAAACCCTCCCTATATTTCAAAATACGAATATCATACGCTTATGAAAGAAATAAGAGACTATGAACCTAAGATTGCACTTACAGATGAGCTGGATGGACTTACTTTCTATAGAAAGATATCAAAAGATGCTAAGGCTTTTTTAAGACCTTCAGGCATAATAGCCTATGAGGTAGGATATAATCAATCTGAAGCGGTAGGGAATATATTAGCAGATGAAGGATTTTCAGATATAAAGGTGATTGCAGACTTGGCTCAAAAAGACAGGGTTGTAACAGCAAGGCGTTAGGCTGAAATAAAATAGCAGCCTCAAAAGTTAAAAGGTAATAGCAGTACTTGAAGAGAAAATAGGATTTAAATTTGTAAAATAATGAGGTGACCCATGTTTGCACAGTTAGATGATTTAGTAGAAAAGTTTAATACAATAAGTGAGCAGATTAGTCAGCCAGAGATTATAGCAGAGCAAGACAAATGGAAAAGATTAATGAAAGAACACAGTGACTTAAAAGATATTGTTGAAAAGTATCAGGAATATAAAGAAACTTTAGCTGCAATAGATGAAGCACTTATAATGTTAAACGAAAATTTAGATGAAGATTTTAAAGAGCTTGTAAAAGAAGAACTCGCAGACAATAAGAAGAAGATAGAACCGCTTGAAAATGAAATTAAAGTGCTTCTTTTGCCTAAAGATCCTAACGATGAAAAAAATGTTATCGTAGAGATTAGAGGGGGGGCAGGAGGTGACGAAGCCGCACTTTTTGCATCGGACTTATACCGTATGTATACAATGTATGCAGAGCGCAATCATTGGAAAACAGAGCTTATGTCTCTTAATGAAAATGGAATTGGCGGGTTTAAAGAAGTCATTTTTATGATTAAAGGACAAGGCGCGTACTCTCAGCTGAAATATGAAAGCGGCGTACACCGTGTACAGCGTATTCCGGCTACTGAGTCAGGAGGACGTATTCATACATCAACTGTTACTGTAGCAGTACTGCCGGAAGCAGAGGATGTAGATGTCGAGCTTAATATGAATGATGTAAGGATAGATGTATTTAGGTCTTCGGGGAACGGAGGTCAAAGTGTTAATACGACGGATTCAGCGGTTCGTGTTACACATATGCCTACAGGTATAGTAATCTCCTGCCAGGATGAAAAATCTCAGCTGAAAAATAAAGATAAAGCGCTTAAGGTACTTAGGGCAAGGCTCTATGAAATGGAGCAGGAAAAGCAGCATGCAGAACTTGCTGCAGAAAAGAAAAGTCAAATTGGTACAGGGGATCGAAGCGAACGCATTAGAACGTATAACTTCCCTCAAGGAAGAGTGACAGACCATCGAGTAGGGTTGACACTTCATAGATTAGATCAAATTCTTAACGGGGATATAGAAGAGATTATATCTACTTTGACGACTATTGATCAAACTGAGAAATTAAAATATGTTACTCACGCATAAACAAAAAACTCACCAATAAGGTGGGTTTTTTGTTGTTCTAAACCTTGAATTTGTCCATACATTATATGGAGGGGGGAAATAAGAATGAACATGTGGTTAATTGCTGCCATCGCACTCGTTGCTGAAGGCATAGGCCTTGAGATAGGGATCGTTCTTCTCTATTTATTTCGTGTTAAAAACAGCCGTTTGATAGGCATGCTGTTTGGGGCTACATCTGGGCTTATGACTGCTATTATATGTTTTGATGTGCTTCCACAGGCACTAGAGAGAAATAGAATAGATTTAGTCGTTGCTGGGGTGATGATAGGAGTCACTATAGGACTCTTGTTAGATGACTTTATGCCTTGTCTGGAAACGGCGGTTCCTATAAAAAACTCAAAAATGCTTAAAGCGGCGTTTACGCTTGTTGTAGGGATAGCACTACATAATATTCCGGAAGGCTTCGCACTTGGAACCCTTGCTAATGCTTCATCAGATGCCATACAAAAGTTTGCAGCTGTGTTAATGCTTCACAGTATTCCAGAAGGCATAGCTTTGGCTATTACGTTTAAGCAGACAAAGATTAAATTGCCAGTGCTTATGATGATCCCAGTAGTATTAGGGAGTATCATGGGAATAGGAGGAGTTACTGGTTATATTTTAAGCGGCATCAATGAAAACTATATTGTCACGGCGCTAGGGCTGGCGGCAGGTATTATCCTTTATATTGTCTGTGAAGAACTGATGCCAGAGTCGAGAAAAATATGGAATGGAAGAATGACAACCGTTGCAACTATAGCTGGGATCATTGTAGGGGTGTTACTACTCCATTAAGTTACTTAAAAAGATAAGAAATTCTATTAACAGGGTAACATTGCGTAGAAAAATATGGTATAATTACAATTTGAGTAAAATACAATACCTATTCATAAAAGGAAAAATAAGAATTATACAAGGAGATGAAAAATGAATAGAAAGATAATAAGTATAATCATGGCATTAAGTGTTGCCTGTTACCCGGCAAGTATTCTAAAAGCTGATGAAGTATTAATTAAAGAAGTGACAAGTGAGAAACAAGAGAGCCTATTTACTATCGAGCCGGATATTAAAAGCATTAGGCTGAAGGTAGACAGCCGCACTGCGATGGTCAACCAAAGAAAAGATACACTGAATGCCGCACCTGTTATTATAAACGGAAAGTTGTATGTACCTTATAAGTTTGTTTTACAAGAATTATTCGATTCTAATGGTAGGTATGATGCAAAAAATAAAACATTAAGTATATCCCAATATAAAAAAACACTGGTTCTTTATGAAGGAAAAAAGAAAGCACTTATCAATGGGCAGACAATAAATATAGATACCCCGCCTATTGTTAAAAAAGGCATTTTACTCGTTCCCATTAAGTTAATCAGCGATACATTTAATATCTCCTTTTCATTTGATAGTAAAACGAACACTGTTTGGTTGACGCTTAGGGAGGATTTAACACAGCCGGTTATAGGAACGAGACCAACGGCTAAGTTTTCTTTTGAACGCGCAGAATACATAGCCGGAGAGATGATTATAGTGCAGGACCAGAGTTTTGACGTGGACGGAGACACTATAGTTGAAAGACAGTGGCAGGTTAATGATGACAAAAGCAGCAGAACATGGGATATTGAAAGCTTTTTAAAAACACCGCCTCCGGGAGTAAACTATATATCCCTTAGAGTAAAGGACAGCAGGCGTAACTGGAGTGAATGGCATACGCAGCGTATTACGGTGCAGCCTAATAAAGCACCCGTTATCACTAGTCTTACAATAGACAAAGATCAGTTGGCTCAGGGTGAAAAAATAGAGCTTCATTATGCGTATGAAAACGAAGAATGGGAAACAATTGCTGAAGAGCAATGGAGTTATAGATATGCTGGTGAAAAAAATATCTTAAAAGAAAGTATTACAGGCAAGCCCCATGCATTATTTTATCCAGGGGCATTTATCATTGAATTACAGCTTAAAGATGCTTATGGTAATATAAGTGAGAAAAAAGAAATCCCTATTCACATCACTGAGCAGGTTAAGCAAACTGAATTAGATTATAAATTTAAAGAAGGAAATGTTGGAACTGTTATTGATAATTTTCATAATTTCAACTATAGTGAGTATGCTTTAGTAGATAACTATACAGTTACAAATACAGGGGCCAAGCTTCTAATGAGCAATTCACCAGAGTCTGTCAGAGAAAAAGGTATACTTTATAAAGATGTGATACAAGGAAGCGGAAGAATACTTTATCATCATAGGAATATGATAGAGGATCCATCGGAAAATAAACGATTAGTCATTATAATGGAAAACAAAAACCCCTTTTCTACTATAGTGACGAAGAGGCGTGAAGGCACTAAAGGTCCAACAAGTGATATTTTATTTGCGGGTTCACAGTTGCTTGTGGATTTTTTAAAAAAAGATTTTTATGACGAATATACACTAGGCCCTAATGAAAAAAAATACCTGTTTGATTCGGCTAAGAAACAATGGAATAAGGGGGATACTGTTTCTGGCATGATAGAGCTTTACTGTAATGAAGAAGTACATTTTACGATAGCTATGGTTGGACAAGATACCCAGCTTGCGGATGTAGAGACACTTCCTATCCTAAAAAGAGATGGCATTCACTCAAGAGGCAGCTTTGAAAATGCAGACAGGTACTACACTTTAAATTTAGATAATGATAAGCCATACAAGATTATGCTTGGCAAACCAGCAAATGATATGGAAGATTGGCTTCAGGGATATGATGCTTTAACTGGAGAAAAAGTTATGAATAAAGGCAACTATGGCATGGTCTATTGGATGAGGCTTCATGTTAAGGAAGATACAGGTATTTTGTTTAATTTAAGAAGTAATATTTTCAAAGGAGCAGTTGGCTTTACCAACGGGGGATCCTATGAAATGCCATATAGAGGTCTTGTGAAAAATGTTCAGCAGGGATACGTTGCCGGCGTTGCAAAAGAGGGGAAAATAACCGAAATGCTCTATGTTCTGCCTAATGGCTCAGCCGCCCCGATTTTATTCTGCTTTATTCCAAAAAGTCAATGGAACAAGTAAAGAGATAAAAAGAATATTTAGTTCATCCCAAATACAGAATATACATAAGCACTAAAGTTTTGAATACTTAGAAGTAGACAAAATTTTAGTGCTGTCTATTTTTCCCATCTTAAAATAGTAAGTTAGTCTAGTAAGAAATAAAAAAATGTATTATAGTAATAGAAAAGTTATTAAGGGGGGTACGTATGAGTAAGTTTGAGATTGTTTCGGAGTTTAAGCCTACAGGAGATCAGCCAAGGGCTATTGAAAGCCTGGCAAAAAGTATTACTGAAAATAACAAGTATCAGACGCTGCTGGGTGTTACTGGATCGGGGAAAACCTTTACAATGGCTAATATTATAGAAAAGATTCAAAAGCCAACGCTTATCATTGCCCATAATAAAACACTCGCAGCTCAATTATATAGTGAGTTTAAAGAGTTTTTTCCAAACAATGCTGTCGAATATTTTGTATCCTACTATGACTATTATCAGCCAGAAGCCTATGTACCGCATAGCGATACTTATATTGAAAAAGATTCCAGCATTAATGAGGAAATTGATAAACTCCGTCACTCCGCAGCTTCTTCTTTATGTGAAAGAAAAGATGTTATCGTTATTGCCAGCGTATCTTGTATTTATGGCCTTGGAGATCCTATTGATTATACAAATCAAGTCCTTTCGCTAAGAGTGAATATGCAGATGGATCGGGATGATGTACTTAGAAAGCTTATTCACATTCAGTATACCCGTAATGATATGGATTTCGTCAGAGCTTCATTTAGAGTTAGAGGAGATACGGTTGAAATTATTCCGGCAGCCATGTCAGAAAGAGCGGTGCGCATAGAGTTTTTTGGAGATGAGATAGACAGAATTGCTGAGATTGACCCGCTTACAGGGACAGTTTTGGGATATAGAGACCACGTTGCTATTTTTCCGGCTTCTTTTTATGCTATTTCTTCTGATAAAATGCAGGAAGCGCTTAAAAGAATAGAAGAAGAACTGGATGAAAGAGTTAAAGAGCTAAAAGAAGAAGATAAACTTTTAGAAGCACAGAGAATTATGCAAAGGACTAATTTTGATATCGAAATGCTTAGAGAAATGGGATATTGTTCTGGTGTCGAAAACTACTCAAGACATCTGGCAGGAAGAGCTGAAGGGAGTACCCCTTTTACGTTGCTTGACTATTTTCCGAAAGATTTTCTTATGATCGTAGATGAATCCCATATGACTATTCCTCAGGTAAGAGCTATGTATAATGGGGATAGGGCACGAAAAACAGTTCTTGTTGACTATGGCTTTAGGCTGCCTTCAGCACTTGATAACAGGCCGCTTAAATTTGAAGAATTTGAATCTAAAATTAGCCAAATATTATTTGTATCAGCAACACCTGCTGATTATGAACTTGAACATTCTCTTGAGATTACAGAGCAGCTTATAAGACCGACAGGACTACTGGATCCAATTGTAGATGTAAGACCGGTAAAAGGGCAGATAGACGATTTGCTTAGTGAAATTCATAAGGTTACGGCAAAAGATGAAAAAATACTGGTTACTACACTGACAAAGCGTATGTCAGAAGATTTAACGGAATACCTTAAGGAAATGGGCGTTAAGGTTAAATATCTTCATTCGGATATCGATACGCTGGAACGGATTGAAATTATAAGAGATCTTAGGTTAGGTGTATTTGATGTGCTGGTGGGTATTAATCTTCTAAGAGAAGGGCTGGATATTCCAGAAGTTTCTCTTGTTGCAATATTAGATGCAGATAAAGAAGGATTTCTGCGTTCAGAAACATCTCTTATACAAACGATAGGAAGAGCCGCCAGAAACGCGGAAGGAAGAGTTATTATGTATGCCGATCACGTAACAAAGTCTATGCAAAAGGCTATTTCAGAAACTGTAAGACGTAGAGGTATTCAGGAATCCTATAATAAAGAGCATGGTATTGTGCCGCAAACTATTAAGAAAAAAATAAGGGACTTAATAGTTGCTACAAAAGCTATAAAAGAAGAAGACGCCTTATTTAAAGAAAAAGATCCAGAGAGTATGTCTTCACAGGAACTTGAGAAAGCAATGAAAAAGGTAGAAAAAGATATGAAAAAAGCAGCTACAGATCTGCAGTTTGAGCGGGCAGCAGAGCTTAGGGATATGCTTGTTCATCTTAAAAAACTCTTTGTAAGCAGATAAAAGAATCACCGGTCCTGTATAGGCTTTAACAGGGACGGTGATTTTTTTCTTAGTAAAATAATATCTGTTTGACTAAATAAGCTACGCTTTCTTATAATAGGCAATACCGATACACCCTGGTCCAACATGCAGTCCGATTACAGGACCGATACACTGCACATTTATTTCCTTGCCTAGATGGTTTTGGAGTATATCAGCCAGCAGCTTTCCTTCTTCAGGGGCATTGATATGATGAACAATAATATCTCCAAGTGCACTGTCTTTTAGGTCTTCTAATACAGTATCAACCATAGTATCAATAGCTTTTTTCTTTGTTCTTACTTTGGTAAAAATGGTAGTTGTGCCATTTTGAACGGTTAATATAGGTTTTACTTGAAGCAGGGTACCTAAGAGGGCTGCAGCTTGGCCAATTCTCCCACCTTTTTTGAGGTAAGTCAGGGTATCTGGCGTAAATAAAAAGCGGCTATTATCTATGACACGCTGGGCAGCCTTAACAACCTCAGCCATAGGGCTTCCGGCACTCGCAGTTCTGGCAGCTTCGATAACGGCATACCCCATTTGCATACAATTTGATCTGGAGTCTAGAAGCTCTATTTCTGCTGCAGGGTATTTTTCAAGCAATAAGTCTTTTATTAGGTGTGCACTTTCAAAGGTTCCGCTCATATTAGATGAAAGGAAAATACCTAAGACAGAATCACCTTGCGTAATAATTGATTCAAAGATGCTTATCATTTCCTCAGGAGAAGGCTGGGATGAAGTTGGGATCTCCGGAGCTTTGTTCATTACATGGTAAAAAGTATCATTATTAATATCCAGCTCACGTTCGCTTTTGCCGTTTAATATGACATTCAGCGATATAACAGAAATATTATATTGGCTTAGATATTCAAGAGGTATATAGGAAGTACTGTCCGTTACTAATTTAATCATAATAGTCACTCTCCCTTAGGTTTCACAATATTTTAGCATGGCAAGCTAATATTAGATACAGTTTATCATTGATTGCAATAAAATCCAATACTTTTCGCTTAGGAATATGGATAATTAATGGAAGCTATGCTATCATTAATTTGATTGTAAATTAAACGGATTATACATATCATAACGATAAACTACGGAGGAGACTATGGAAGATACAATGATTATTGGCATAGCAGGGGGAACTGGGTCAGGAAAGACTACCTTAACCCAAAAAATTAAGGAGGTATTTAATGATCAAGTTGTTATTTTGTCCCATGATTACTATTATAAATCAAATAGACATCTCCCTTTTGAAGAACGCGTAAGACTTAATTATGACCATCCGGAAGCATTTGAGACAGATATCTTAACAGCACATCTAAAAAGTTTAAAAGCCGGGCAGGCTATTTCACATCCGGTCTATTCATTTGTTGAACATACGAGACTTCAGGAAACGGTTATTATGCAGCCAGCAAAGGTTATTGTTGTAGAGGGGATATTAATTTTTGAGAGCAGAGAGTTATGTGATCTGATGGATATAAAAGTTTTTGTAGATACAGATGCAGATGTAAGAATCATACGAAGACTTTTAAGAGATGTTAAAGAAAGGGGAAGAGATATTGATTCGGTTATCAACCAATATTTAAGTACCGTAAAACCAATGCATGAACAATTTGTAGATCCAAGTAAAAAGCGGGCGGATATCATTATACCTGAAGGGGGATTTAACAGAGCTGCACTTGCAATGCTGCTTGAGCGCATTCGAAACTTTATAAATAATTGATAAAAAATGGATAAAGAGGTATAATATTTATAGTATCTGACTAAATATGTCAAATCTATCCAAGAAGAAAAAATAATAAAGGAGTGATGAAAATGAAAATGAAGCATAACTACAAAGTTTGGGGCATTCTATCTGCAATCGTTATACTCCTTATTGCTTCTGCATTTTTTTTAATATCACAGTTTTCAAGTCCAAATCCTAGTCTTCCAAATGTTCCAGTCACTGAAGCACCGCAGCCAGGGCTGCCAGAGGATTCTCTAAATGGTGATTCTGAAAATAACAGCGATGATTTAAATAAAGATGGCGCAAATGCGTTGGGCCAAGAAGAGCTTCAATTGTATACAGGAGACATTGATTCATATGAAAAAAAAGAAACGGGGACGATTAAAGCAGACAAAAGCTTTACACTTGAAGAAAAGCTGATGCTTATTGCGACTAATCTGTCTCAGTCACAATTTGAAGGGCTGCCAATAGAGGTTAAAGGAATTGAAGAGATTGAAGGTAAAAAAATTGCTGTTATTAATTTACGAGAAAATGAAGCTGCAAATAAAACATGGATGAATTATCTTAATGCGGGAAGTGCGGGGTCTAGAATTACGCTGGTAACTTTTGAAGAATCATTTCTTCAAAGAGACCTGGAAGGTGAATGGATTGATGGCATCAAAATCATTCGCGAAGGAGAAGAGATTGAAGAAATGGATCACTTTCCAGGAACACAAATAATTTATCGAAAAAAATAGAAGAAAATCGAAATCAATACGTAGAATTAATGAAAAAAGTTGAAATATATGTTTTTTTGGTAGAATATGTTATGGTATACTATATAATAGTTAGACAAGCAGTGATTAGTATATGAATCTGGGATAAAATGGAGGATACTAAGTGGACCGCATTTTAGAATTACTATTTGAGAGTATGCCATACCCTTTGTGGGTTAAAGATTTAGATAATAGATATACAAAGGTAAATGACTCATTTTTACAATTATTTGGTTTGCATAAAGAAGCAGTTATAGGAAAAACGGATGAACACGTTTTTAGTTCAGATTTTGTAACCCCTTATAGTGAGGCTGCTGAAAAGGTAAAGCAAACCCTGATTCCTCAAAAATTCGAGCAGATTATAGACCATAAATTAAGAGAATGCCTTATCTATCCTATACTGAGTAACCAGCAGGGGATTGAAGCAATTGCGGGGATTATTACTGAGCCCGAAGAAAAAGTTGTGATTCAGCAGCAGCTTATGGAATTAAGTCATAAGGATACACTTACGGGGGTATATAACCGCAATTACTTCAAGGAAATGATCAATAAATTCAGCAGTAAGCTTTATTTGCCACTTAGTGTTATTATGTGTGATATTAATGGACTTAGACTCTTAAATGGAGCCTTCGGACATCTAGAAGGCGATAAGCATATTAAACTGGTTGCTGATGTTTTAAGGGAGTCATGTGAAGAGTGGGGACATATTTTTAGATGGGGAGGAGATGAATTTATTATTCTTCTGCCTAACCATGACGAAAAGTTATGTGAAAAGACTATCAAAGAGATTATGAAAAACTATAAGTCGCATAAGCATGGTTTTTTAGAATTAAGTTTGTCTGTAGGATCGGCCACAACAAATATACTTAATGAGCAGATTTATGAAGTCGTTAAGGAAGCAGAAAGCCATTTGTTCAGACAAAAGCTCCTGTCAGAAAAGAGCGTAAGAGGATCTATTATGTTTTCACTCCAAAATAGCTTGGAGGCAAAAAATGTTGAAACAGAGAAGCATACAGAACGAATGGTGAACTATTCACTGGCTCTTGGCAGATTATTAGATTTTAAGATTTCACAGATGGATGAGTTGGAGCTCGTAACTAAACTTCATGATATAGGGAAAATCGGTATTAGTGAAGATATTCTGCTTAAGCCAGGGAAGCTTACAGAAGAAGAGTTTGAAGTGATGAAGACACATACAGAAAAAGGTCTTAGAATTGTAGAGGCCTCTAATGAGCTAGCGCATATAGGACGGGGGATTTTAACGCATCATGAAAGATGGGATGGCAAGGGATATCCTCTAGGGCTTAAAGGAGAAGAAATTCCTCTTGTATCACGAATTGTCAGTGTAGTAGATTCATATGATGCGATGACAAATGATCGAGTGTATCGAAAAGCAATGACTAAAGAAGAAGCTGTTTTGGAATTAAAGCGGTGTGCTGGGCATCAATTCGATCCGAAGATCGTTGAACTTTTTATTTCTTTAATTGAAAATGAAAAGGCCTAAATCTATAAGAAATTTAAAATACATATAAATGGCTAGAAGGTGTCTGCATAATTGCAGACACC
>CALJNR010000007.1 GCA_937981575.1 uncultured Clostridia bacterium
GCAGTATAAGTAATATGCACTAATTTATAATTTTGGTAATAGCGGTTAATGAAGTATAGAGGCACCATAGTCCCATGATCTAAGAAGACTGAAGTATTATACTGATTTAAAAGGGCGTCCGTTGCCATAACAACCGGAATATCTTCTTCATAAGCAAGTTCATAAATTTTGCTCGTTAAAGCTTTGTGAATCTGAAGCTGCATAGAAACATCGCCTGCTCCAAATCTTTGCAGATCACCTTTTATTTCATCTTCATAGCTTAAACTGATCGCATCTTGAAACATCGTCCCATGGGGAGTAATCATTATAATTGTGTCTGGTGCAATCTCTGCAATTTCTTTTCCTACAGTATTCATACTGCTGCTGGTGGCATAAATTTTCTTTTCTTCACCTTTTCCTACCTCCGGAAGGATAATGGGAGGATGTGGAAGCAAATAAAATCCTTCTAAACTCAAAGCACTCACCTCTACTATTTATTATATTTTTTAAGTCAGCGGGCGTTCCAGAGAAATATTATTACTTAGTATATCTCAGATTATCCTTGCTATCCACTGGGCTCGATAAAATAGAATACTTAAATTCAAATAAATAGTTGCATATCAAAACTGTTTTATGTTACAATCAATCTAAATATTAATAGTTGCAATATTCAACTACTCATTTGGAGGAATGATCATGGATTTTAAAAACAAAGTTATCGTTATATCTGGTACGCATTCGGGGATTGGAAAGGGCTGCGCCGACCTGCTGCTCCAAAGCGGCGCAGCAGTGGTAGGTATTGATCTTAAGCCATGTACTATTACGCACGAAAACTATTCTCACTATCTACTGGATATACGGAGCGAATCTGAAGTAAAAAAGGCTGTTCATGACCTCATCCGCCGTTTTGGCAAACTGGACGGCTTAGTCAATGCCGCGGGCATTTACTCAAATGTAAAGCCTTTTTATGAGATGACTTCTGAAGAATGGGAGCAGGTTATTGCGGTAAATCTGACGGGTACTTTTATGCTTTCTAAATACATCGTTCAAAATATGCTGAAGTCCCGCAGCGGCAAAATCGTAAATATTAGCTGTATACGTTCAAAAATCTTTAGACCACATATGGCTGACTATGCAGCTTCAAAAGCAGGAGTTGTAGCATTAACCTCTGCCATGGCGCTTGATTTAAAAGAACATAATATTCATGTCAACTCCGTTGCCCCGGGATTTACCTACACGCAAATGACCTCCAAGGCGTTTGATAATCCTGCCTTTAAGGAACTTTCCGAAAGTCTCATCCCTACAGGCCGTATAGCCCAGCCAGAGGATATTTCAAAAGCAGTGTTATTTTTACTCTCAGATATGGCTGACTATATAAATGGTGAAACATTGTATGTAGATGGAGGCTATAGCATTTCTAAATAAAAAAATAGAATAAGCGAAAGGATGATTTTTATGAACAGTAAAAACTATTTTAATGAAGTTGCAGATCAGTGGGATACGATGCGCAGCAGTTTTTTCCCTGAATCAGTAAGAGAGAAGATTTACAGCCTTATGGAAATGAGCCCTGATAAAATGGCTGCCGACATTGGTGCTGGTACAGGGTTTCTGACAGAAGGACTAGCACAAAATGGCCTTCAGGTTATAGCTGTTGATTTCTCCACTCAAATGTTAAAAGCAATGGAGTCAAAGTTTGAGCGCTTTGATCATATCACCTATAGACAAGGGGAATCTGCAGATCTTCCTATTCCGTCAAATACTGTGGATTATGCTGTTGCCAATATGTATTTGCACCATGTCAAAGATCCGCTAGCTGCTATTAAAGAAATGGTAAGAATAACAAAATCCAGGGGAAGTGTTATCCTTACAGACCTAGATGAACACTCCTTTGAATTTTTAAAAGTGGAGCATCATGATGAACACTTAGGCTTTAAACGCACCGACATTAGAGCGTGGTTCGAAGAAGCAGGACTTAAAAATGTCACTATTAACTGCATTGGAGCAGACTGCCACACCACATCCTGCAGCGAAAACACAAATGCAAGCATTAGTATTTTTATTGCAAAAGGAGATAAATAATGCTTAGTAACGCTTAAGACGCTTCAGCATGAAAACCAATGACATGGATTAAGACATTTTTTATATTTAGAAATAATCTGTTTACCGGCAATTGCCACGCCTATCCACCAAGTAATCTCTCCACTCAAAATTAGTGTAGAAATAATCATAGCTTTTTGTGATATTTTGAATGGTAAAAAGGGAACGGCCGCAATAAGAGCATAAAAGCTAAAAGATAAGACGACTAAGATCACAGCTATAATCCCTAATCTATTCCTTTTGTTACTGTCCTTATAATGGTCATCATTTCTAGGTGTTCCTTGCAGAAATTGCTGCAGCATTTTGCCATATCTTTTCATCGTTACCCTGTCTGCTAATCGCGGCATGATTGCATTTAGTTTTGAAAAAATAACTGTAGCGGAGCCTCCCATAATATAGACCTGTCTCTTCTTCTCAATGGCTCTAACTAATTTTTCTGCTACTTCTTCTGGTTGGACAATTGAAATGCCCATTTCCTGCCACAGAGTATGGAATGGTCTCTCGGCCTCGGTGTCTGCAGGACTTGGACAAAAAAAGCTCAGCCTTGTCCTCTTTCCTTCAAGATCTAATTCCCGATTCATGGATTCCACAAATGAAAATAATCCTGCCCTTGAAGCAACATCGACGCTGTAATAGGGAAAAGCCATGCGTCCATCCGCAAAACCTCCAATATGTACAATCATGCTGTCTTTTTGATTTGTCATACAGGGTAAGAATGACTTTGTAATAAGAATTGCTCCTAACAGGTTAATGCTAAGGCAGTTCTGTATATCCTCAAAACTATGGTTCTCCAAGGGTTTTCTTACATCACAGCCTGAAGCATTAACTACAATATCTATCATAGGTGACCATTGCTGCATAAAATCAGCGAGTCTTTCTACTTCTTTTGCATTTGTAATATCCGCTGATAGTATAGCAGTATCTCCATCGATGCATTCAGCAGTTTTTTTAAGCTTTTCTTCATTTCGGCCTACAAGTAAAAGCTTAGCCCCCTTGGCTGCGAAACATTTAGCAAAGCTTGACCCCAAGCCCCCTCCAGCTCCAATAATAACTACTGACTTTTCATTCCATCTGTTTTTCATCTTCTATTCCCCTTTATAATTTGAACTTAATTTTTAGTCTGCTTGTTGTTCTAATTTACAAACAATTTGATCCAGCAATGTTTCTATAAGTTTATATTGCTCCTTGCTGGCTAAGTTTTTAATGAGAAGATCAAAGTTTTTGTAAAGTTCCTCATCACCATCAATAATGCTTTTTCCCTTTTGGGTAACACTTAAGTAAAATATCCTTTTGTCTTCTTCTGACTGTTTTTTTTCTATTAATCCTAGCTGAATGAGTTTCCTTACTAATGCTGAGATGGCAGGCTTAGTTAAGTTGAGTACTTCTGCTACCTGTGAAAAATTAGGCTGATTCATATAGTAAATTGTAGTTAGATAATAATAATCATTGCTGCTAAAGACTTTAAGTTCCGACTCTGTCAAATGAAAGCTTAGATTTTTAATAGATGACCTCCATAGGTAATTTGCAATAAACCCAATACTATTTTTAATCATGTTCTACTCCTCTTACGCCAAAATAGTTAACCTAATTTAATTAAATCTTTTTAACTATTATAGTATCGTTTTTGAATTATGTCAATTCTCTTTTCTTTTTAAACCTTGTATTCGTTCTAACTTCTGTTACTATAAAAATCAATGTATTTATCTCCTCTTGAGAAAGTTAGATAGTTTTTGCCGGGCCCCCTCAAATAAAACAGCCAGTTTAATGAGCATCCCCTCTCATATAAACTGGCAACAATTTTTGCTATTTGATTTTTTCTTGTACAAAGTATCTTAGAACGGTTTTAAGCTTCTCAGCGGAAGTTTTTCTTGCATCTGTAAGATAGATTTCTCTATGAGAAAGCTTTGTTCTTTCAAGTCCATTAGCTGTGCAGAACGCATCCATCCGACTAAAACTTTCTGGCTCTTCGTCATAAGAACCTAAATGTAGCATTTGTACGGCCATGCCATCCTCGATCGTTTCAAACTGAACGTTGTCCATAAGCGGGTGAGGCTTTTTAACCTTTACTTGATGGATAACAGCCTTAGCTAATTCCTCGGTCACAAAGCCCGGCTGCCTGATCATGATCTTATACACCAATTCATTTTTATCAAATATTCCTTTTTCCTTTGCCTCATCAGTTAAGTCCCATATGCCCTCCAGCGGATAAATACTGTATTCAAAATAGCCCTGTGGAATGAGTCCCTTTTTCGGAAGCATTTTGATGCCATAAGACAGCGCATAGAGTACTCCGACCAACTCAACAAAATCCGAGTCATTGGGATTTCCTTTTCCCTCTATAGTAAAAAATTTAAACTCTGGAATGACAGTAAGCTCTGGTTTTCCTGAAGGCAGGTAAATAGCTTTCTCTTGTTTGTTCCATTCATGTTTCATCCTAGTCCCCTCACTTTCCTAAAAATAATGAAGTCTCTTCATAAAACATCATACTATTTTTTTGTGACATCAGTATGTCTTATTTCTCAAATAATATGACGATAATCCACCGATGATATAATAGCTTCCAGCTCCTCTTTATGCAGCTACCAATCTTCTTTATTTACTTCCCAGCAGATTAATTTGATTAAAATATCCTATTACTGCCTAAAACTCTTTTAAATTTTAAATCACTCTTAATCTGCTAATAGACTATCATAAATTTTATTTCTTTTGTATTATAGTATATAAATAATACTCTACTTATTTAATGTATTGTACTCTCTATTCTTAAACGAGGTGAAAAATGGATATTGAATCTGCAATCGATCATTATGGTACTTATATCTATAATTATGCTCTTAGGCTCTGCTGCAATCCAAATCTGGCAGAAGATCTGGCTCAAGAAACATTTATTAAAGCTTGGCAAAAAAACACACAGTTGATAAATCATGATTCCCTTAGACCATGGCTTAGAAAAATTTGCTTAAATACATATTTAATGCATCTTCGCAAAGAAAACAACCTTACTGAACTCATCTTCGAAGATCCTCAAACCCTTGAAAGTGCTGGTACTTTATTTGACTTAGTATCTGTAGAGCCCTCTCCTTTAGATGAAGTCGTTGTAGAAGAGTCTATTCGTGAGCTTCAAAATGGATGCTTTCTTGCAATGACCAGAAAACTTTCTATAGGTCAAAGAATTGCCTTTTCGCTTATAGATATGTTTGGCGTTACTCTAGATGAAGTTTCCGAACTCCTATGTCTTTCAAAAGGCGCCGTTAAAGGCCTTCTTTACAGAGCTAGAATGAACTTGGATCATTTTTTTCATCATCACTGTAATTTAATACAAATAGATAATCCATGCAGCTGTAAAGCTTGGATAGGTTTTGCAGAAAACAGAAATAAAAATCTAGATGCATCTCTTAAGGCTAGGCTTGAGCAGAAACTAGATTATACAAAGTCCGGCTATACCTTTAGCCCTGAAACCCGCCAGAAAATATACACTTTATATGCCAACATGCCAGACCGAAAGCCAAGTGGTGAGTGGTATCAAAATGTTATAATGCTCATCAAAGAAATGTATGTAAGTAAAGATAATTTTTAAATATTTTTTTATAGAAGCCGTATCTTTCTCTTTTTTTCTGCATCTTAATTTATGAAAGCTATAGAGAAGCAACCTATAAACTAAAGTTATTTATCGGTGCAAAGTTGTTTATCAAGGTGTTTTTACATTGGGTACCACCGTGATTAATTTAAACTTAAAGGTGTGAAATCTATAGCATGATGATAAACTAAAGGAGAGATGAAAATGAGTTATGAACAAGCGGTAAAAGAACTCGCCCCCTGCGGCATTGACTGCTCAAGGTGTGTGTCTTACCAACATGGAGAAGTTGTGAAATTTACAAAGGCCTTAAAAGAATCCCTTACTAACTTCGAGAATATGGCTGATCGGTTACAAGATAGGGTGCCGGCTTTTAGGGGCTACCAGCAGTTTTTAGATGTACTTAATCACTTTACTAAAGGCAGCTGCCCAGGCTGCAGGTATGGTGATTCTCCTAATTGCACCTGCGGCGCCAAGGATTGTCATAAGCTAGAGAAAGTTGATTTTTGTTTTCAGTGTACTAAATACCCTTGTAGTCAAAATAATTATAATGATGCACTGTATCAAAAATGGAGACTAAATAACGATTTCATGAAAGATAAGAGCGTGGAGAATTTTTATAGTGAGCAAAAACAAAAATCTCGCTACTAAACTTTAAGTACATAAAAAAGGTACCTTTTCTATTTTTTACGAAAAGGTACCTTTTTTTTGAATGATAATAAATACTATACTGGCTAATAAGATGCCAACTGAATCAGCCAGCAGATCTCTAAGATCAAAACTTCTTTTATCTGCGAAAAGCTGCATCACTTCTGTCGCTAAACCAAACAACGCTACCGTAAGAAAAGTATATATAAAATGAGGAAGTCTTCCTTTATACTCGTTATACTCGTAGTAAAAACATAAAGTGAGTGCACCGAACATTCCAAGGTGGACTACTTTATCAAATCCTTCAACTTTTACTTCCGGCACATTCCCCCCTGGCATCAAGATAACAATTAAAATGAGAATCGTTAATAAAATTGTAAACTTGTAGTGTTTCATACCCTTACTGTCCCCTTATTTTACAAAATAACCTAGTCCCCGTCTAGGCTTTTAAAACTTTAGCAAAAATCATTCTCCCGGCTGATGTCTGCAACACAGTACTCACAATGATATCAATAGTAGAGCCTACATGTTTTTTGCCCCCTTCTACGACAATCATTGTTCCATCGCTTAAGTAAGCAAGCCCTTGTTCCTGCTCTTTACCTTCTTTAACGATCGTAACTTTCATTTCTTCATTTGGAAGCAAAATTGGCTTTACTGCATTGGCTAAATCATTAATATTAAGGACCTGAACCTTCTGCAGTTTTGCCACCTTGTTAAGGTTAAAATCATTGGTTACAACCTTCCCCTGAATCTGCTTAGCCAGCTTTAAAAGCTTACTATCGACTTCATCCAGTTCTGAATAATCAATATCTAATACTTCAACAGGTATGCCCTTAATGCCTTTGATCTCATTTAGTATATCAAGTCCTCTTCTTCCCCTGTTTCTTTTAAGTGAGTCCGACGAATCAGCAATATGTCTTAATTCATCCAGCACAAAAGATGGAATGATGATTTTGCCTTCTATAAAATTAGTTTTAATAATGTCTAGTATTCTCCCGTCAATAATAACGCTGGTATCTAATATCTTGGGATGAGACTGCGATAAAACTTCTCCTTTGCGGCTGATCCACCCTTTGACTTCTTCTTTTTTAATATGCACCAGATATACACCGAAAAAGCCCAGTCCTAAATAAAGCAGTACAATAAAAATTTGGCTTAAAACAGTACTCTGATCGATAATCACCGCTGAGCTTACCAGGTTTGCAACCGCAAGGCCGATGGTAAGCCCGGTAACATACATCAAAATTTCCTGCATAGGATACTTAACAAGTATACTCTCCAGCTTAAAAGCAATTGCATAAGCTACTGGAATACTTAACGTTAAATACATAAGTGCAAAAATGACTATAAAAATAATAAGTTCTTTATTAAGATAAACGCTGTTAAGTATACCAGCTATCTGCCCGGGAATAATGTTCATATTTTCCAACTGTGTAATACCCAGAGCAACTATGCCTGCAATGATTCCTGAAAATATAATTCTAATAATCTGTCTCATGCTTTCCTCCTTCTCTTAAGTTATTTTTTGCCGATTGGCAGATTTGGCACTGCATTAAGGTTCATGCCAGATCTTTTTCCTCCCATAAATTCATAGTAAGCCGCACACCCAATCATCGCAGCATTGTCTGTACAAAGTGAAAGGTCAGGATAATACAGCTTGATGCCATTAGCCTTAGAGGCCTCTTCCATGGCTTCTCTAAGCCCCTGATTGGCTGCCACCCCCCCTGCCAAGGCAACCTTATCCAGGCTCTTTTCTTTGGCTAAAGCAATCGTTTTTGAAACCAAAACGTCTACAACACTGGACTGAAATGCTGCTGCAATATCTGCATTATGGATAGGCTCATTTTTCATTTTAGCGCCATTAATATAATTAAGCACTGCTGATTTTACCCCACTGAAGCTAAAGTCATACCCATCATCCATCATAGCCCTCGGAAACTTAATAGCATCTTTGTTTCCTTCCCTAGCTAGTTTATCAACTTTTGGCCCTCCTGGATAGGACAATCCTATAGCTCTTGCTACTTTATCATAAGCTTCTCCTGCTGCATCATCTCTGGTTCTTCCTATAATCTCATAGCTTGTATAATCTTTAACCAGTACAAGGTGCGTATGCCCTCCTGATACAACTAAGCATAAAAATGGCGGTTCCAATGCTTTGTGTGTGATATAATTAGCGGCAATATGTCCTTCTATATGATGTACCCCAACAAGCGGCTTATCTTTGGCAAAAGCTATAGCTTTTGCTGCAACAACCCCTACAATAAGTGCTCCCACGAGGCCAGGTCCATACGTTACCCCTACTGCATCTATCTCATCAAGTGTAACGTTTGCCTCTTGCAGGGCTTCTTTAATAACAAAGTTAATTTTTTCTACGTGCATTCTTGAAGCAATCTCCGGTACAACGCCGCCGTACTTCTCATGCAGATCTATTTGAGTAGAGATGATATTAGATAATACCTCTCTTCCATTTTGTACTACAGCTACCGATGTCTCATCACAAGACGTCTCAATTGCCAGCACTGTTACTTTATTCATTATTTCTCCTCCAACTGCCTGCTCTCTAGTTTTGAATCCTGCCAAGAAGTAATTTTCCATCCCTCTTTAGTGTTTTCTAAATTGTAGTTTCTTGTAATGTCTCCTACACTGATGTAGTAGATTACTTTTACCCTGGCTTTAGAGTTATTATCCAGATAAACAACTTCTTTAATTTCGCTTTTTAATAGTTTAATGTTTTTATTGATATAGTTTTCTTTTTCTTCAAGGATGTTTTTGATCTGATCCTCTTTCGGGGTAAACAGCAGTAATTCTTCACTATAGAATTTTCTTATAGTATCTGCATAAAGGTCTATAAGATTATCCCCTACCATATGCTTGCTGTACAGATAACTCATAATTTTATTATTAAGTTCAACAAGTGCTTTAGGATCGGCTGGATAATTTTCTTCAATTTGCTCATTATCCTTTTGGAGTTCAGTATAAATGTCTGGTTTTTGATTTTGTGGTTTCAGCCATGGCCTGCGGTTAGTTGCCATAGTAAAAAAGGCCGCACATATTGCCAGCATAATGATTACTAACAGTAATTTTTTCATACATATCCCCCCATTTTTATCAATTATTCTTCTTCAAAATCCAGCGCAGCGACCATCCTGTCATAACTCATATCAGTACTTTTAAAAATCTTTCTGATACCCTCTATATTCATTTGATTGGTGGTTAACGCTGGGCTGAAGTGTGTAAGCCACAGCCTCTTAACGCCAGCCGCTTTAGCCAGACTAGCAGCCTCGCTGCCTAACATATGTTTATGCTTTTTGACTTGATCCAGGTACTCATCCTGAAAATACATGGATTCGCACACAAATAAGTCAGCCTCTTTTATAAAATCCTCTAATTCTTTTATTGGCCGGCAGTCCGTGCAATAAGAGACCTTTAGACCTTTTCGCCCTTCACCTAACACCATATCCGGTGTATAAACGGTTTCACATTCGGTAATAGTTTGTCCTTGCTGAAGCTTCTTCCAGAACTTTTGCGGTACATTATTGCTTTTAGCTTTTTCTACTATAAACTTAGGGAGTCTTTTGTTTTCTATTGTATACGCAAAGCATTTAACGTTATGGGGCACAGGCATCACACTGATCCAAAACTCGCCCAGCTGCAGTGTTTGTTTTTCATAGGGCAGTTCAATAAGTATCAGTTCAAAACAAATATCCCGGCATACCACTGTCAGCCCTTCCACTATTTTTTTGAGTCCTGGCGGACCAACTAAAGTAAGAGGTTCTTTTCTGCCTGTATTGCCAATGGTAAGCAGCAGCCCCGGAAGACCCGTTATATGATCTCCATGATAATGCGTAAAACAGATAACATCCAGAGTCTTATATCCCCAGCCTAACATTCTCATGGTCACCTGTGTGCCTTCACCACAGTCAATCAAAAGCTTTCTCCCATTATATCTTGCAAGGAGAGCCGTTAAGTATCTCTCCGGAAGCGGAAGCATGCCTCCCGTTCCCAATAAACAAATGTCTAACATATTCACTTTCCTTTCTAATGATGCTTTTATTATATCCTGTAATAGCTATTGTTACAATGATATCCCGTACTTTCTCTTATAAACTAGTAGATAAAATTGAGCACCAGTCTTTATTGACAATAATTCTCATTTAAGTTATACTAATAATGAATTTATCAAGAGGTTGGTGGATTAGAATATGTCAAAGACATTATGTGATTTACAAGTAGGTTCAACTGGTATAATAAATGCAATAAACGCCCCTCTTCCTATTAAACAGCGTTTTATGGATATGGGCCTTGTAAAAGGAACTTCTGTTTCTGTCGAAAAACTTGCGCCTTTAGGCAATCCTATCCAAATATCTTTAAAAGGGTATAGCTTATGTGTCCGCAAAGAAGATGCTAAATATATTTTAATTGCATAAACATATGTTTTTAAAGTACTACCCAATGTAGTACTTTAAATGTATCATCCCGCAATTTTGTTCACCCGGAGGTTAATATGAACAGGCAAATTACAGTTGCATTAGCTGGAAATCCTAACATAGGAAAAACTACTCTATTTAATGCGCTTACAGGCTTACGCTATACAGTCGGCAACTGGGCCGGCGTAACTGTTGAAAAAAAAGAAGCTTCATTTACATATAAGGGCACGGCAATTAACTTGGTAGATTTACCAGGTACATACAGCTTATCTGCTTTTTCTCTGGATGAAAGCATTGCCCGTAATTATATCGTTACTGAAAACCCAGACGTTATCTTAAATCTGGTAGATGCCTCAAATTTGGAGCGGAATCTTTATCTGACCCTTCAGCTTTTAGAACTCGGCAAACCTGTTGTCATGGCACTTAATATGATGGATATGGCTGCTGAGAAAGGTCTCATCATCGATATTCCTAAGCTTTCCTCACTCCTTGGGGTTACAGTTGTTCCTATTGTGGCTTCTAAGAAAAAAGGTATTAATGATTTGCTCGATGCACTCATTAAACCAAAATCTGCTGATCCATTCTCTGCAGCTTATCCTCTTAGGTATGCCTATCATGTAGAATACCAAATTCAGCAGATTGAAAGTGTGCTGAAAAACGTCTCCTTTAATATTCCGCCGCGCTGGCTGGCTCTTAAAATACTTGAAGGGGATCTGGAAGTAATAAATCTTATTCCAATCAAACTTCAAGAACAGTTAGAAACTTATATGTTAAACGTTATTTCAGAAGATATCCGGCAAGCTGTGACTGATAAAAGGTATGAATATCTGTCTCATCTTACCCAGAAGGTAACAACTTTTTCCTTACCTTATATTCCTTCTGCAACTGCTAAAATTGATAAGGTAGTTACCAACAAATGGCTTGGACTTCCCCTTTTTGCCTTAGTAATGTTTACAATTTTTTATTTTACCTTTAACTTAGTAGGTAACCCCCTTGCCCGGGTTTTTGATCTAGGTTTTAGTTATATCACGGCGCTCATTAAAAACTTCCTTGTTGCACTTGGCATCTCCAGCTGGCTTTTGGCGCTCATAACAGATGGTATTCTTAACGGCGTTTTTGGCGTACTTACATTCTTGCCTAATATTGCTTGTTTATTCATTGCCCTTACGTTTTTAGAAGACACAGGGTATATGGCAAGAGTTGCTTTTATTATGGACGAACTGATGAAAAAAATAGGACTAAACGGTAAATCAATCATTCCTATGCTGCTTGGCTTTGGATGCAATGTTCCTGCTATTATGGGAACCCGCACAATTGAAAATGAGAAAGACCGGTTCACTTCTATTTTAATTAACCCCTTTTTCTCCTGCAGTGCAAGGCTCCCTGTATTTACTTTGATTGCTTCTGCTTTCTTTCCCGGCAAAGAAGCCATCGTTATTTTTACTTTGTACTTTTTAGGCATTTTTATAGGCATTCTTGCAGCGTTTATACTAAAAAAAACACTGTTTAAATCAGATGGCATGCCTTTTATCATGGAGCTGCCAGCATATCATATGCCTTCACTAAAACATATTGCAGATCAAGTTTGGGAAAAGATACAGGGCTTTCTTATTAAGGCGGGAACTATTATTTTCACGGCTTCAGTTATTCTGTGGTTTATCCTTAACTATAACTTAAGCGGTCCTTCCGAAATGACTGACAGCCTAGGCGCTCTACTCGGACGTCTTATTGCCCCATTATTTGCACCGCTTGGGTTTGGTAATTGGCAGGCTGCATTATCTCTTATAGCGGGTATTGTAGGAAAAGAGATCGTTGTTTCCAATATGGCAATTGTCTATGGACTTGGAAGCGAAAGCAGCTTCCTTAGTTTTCAGTCTGCGCTTTCTGGTGCCTTTACTCCGCTTAGTGCTTTTGTTTTTTTAGTATTTATCCTCCTCTATGTTCCCTGCATTGGAACTTTAGGCGCTATTAAAAGAGAGACAAACAGCTACCGGTGGGTGATATTCTCAGCGTTATATCAAGTTGCCATAGCATGGGCTGTCTGCTTTATCATTACATTAATTGGCGGTTTAATGATTTAACATACATAAAGGTAGGGCTCCAAGGATTAAACGCTTCTTGCCCAGTATACTTACAGAGTTTATCCGGATTTGGCAAGGTGCCCTGTACGCTCAAAAAAAGAAGTATGATAAAATGAGCTAACACTCATTCTGTCATACTTCTTTCATTTACTTACATAATTCCGCCGCATAGGCTTCATTTAGCAGCCTGATTTCTTCATCTGAATAAAAAAAGATATCTTCGATATAATTATCCTCGATAGGAATCACAAAACTCTCTACCCATCTGTCATAACACTTTTCGCAAATATTAAAGGTATGAGTTTTTAAATCTTTAGAAGAAAAATATCCCCATGACTTTTCAATATGCAGATAATCCATATACGTATCCGCAACTGCAGTCCTCTCGATTTCTTCGCCACAACAATTACAGTAGATTCTGCCTTCGCCTTCTACGTTTGCTGTATTGTAATTCTCCACTAATGGCACCCCCTCCGTATAATACACGGTTCCAACCTATAGCTTTAATACCTATTCAATATTTTCTTAAAGAAATACTTTTTAAAAATATTGGTACTATAAAGTTAAATCTGACCTTATAAATTTTATAATAATTAAAATTCATATATGCTGCATCCCTTGTGTATGAAAGCCTTGATTATTATCACGCACTGCTATAATCTCTGTTTTCATTATATACGTTTGTCCTATATAAGTATATAGGTAAATTTTATATATTATGCTCTTAGGCTTATTCTTTAACGTATTATCATTCCCAGCTAGTCCTCATTCTATTATATTCCCAAGCTTATTTTTTAATGACTGCTATTTGCCAAAGGCCTATAGTGACTTACACAATTTTTTAGCATAATTTTAAATACTGTGGGTATAATAATGTCGAGATGATTATGATTCCTCCCCATTAAATTGTCTCACAAACCCCAATACTATCGAGATATTGATTCAATACCTCACTTAAGCGATAGCATCTCTATCGCTTATTTTTTTTATTTTTCAAGTGAAGTAAAACTTTAACCCTCTATAAGAGCAGCCTATTTCTTACTCTATGTCGTTATTTTTTTAACATATCAACCCTAAAATAGTTCCCTTAAGGCTTTACTTTGAGCGCTAAGGGAACTATTTTATAAGTACTTTATCTATATAAGTTGTTTTTGTTTAAGTTCTGTCAAAACCCTATGATTATATCTTTTGAATTCACTTGTTCCTCTTTCACGATCCCCTGGGATACTTGGGCTGTAAGCGATATATTCCTGTAATACATCTAATCTTTCTTCTTGACCATCAGTATAAATTCGCACATGTGCATGCCCGTTTCTGGTATGTATCCCATAATACTCTAGATACATACCTTTTTCGTCTTCACCTACTACAAATTTAATGTTCCAGCCGCCCTGTGGGATAGCTTTGTTGTTGCCAATGAATACATCGGCATCATCAAGTGTTATATGCCACGGTTCAAATGTTTTTGAAAAGACTTCTTTTATTTTGCACATAACTTATCTCCTCCCATCAAATTTGTAGTAGCCTCAGGAAGGTTCACTGTATTTTTATCATTGTAATGATACATATGTTCACTCCTTTTAAGTTGTTATCTTTTAGATATAGTATTTTATTTATCAGCTATTTATATGCAGAAAAGTAGTTCCAAATGACTATTTGAAACTACTTTTTTATAACACTTTATTCCATCTCAGTAATCGAAGGCAGGTTGCCTAGATTATTCGATTCATCTCCATCCGGCAGCGAGCGGATATATTCACTGCCATCCTTTGCAATTGATACCCCCACGTGATCAAGTTGCCCTTGTTTAGCCAGCTGGATAGCTTCGTCTACACTAACCTTTTCACCGGAGGATAATACATAACCTACTACTTTATGATCCTGTTTAATAAACTTTGTAATTTGCTTTGCATTTGGACCGCCTTCAGATACAATTTTATTAATGTTTCCTGGAAGATTGAACGTTTTATTTTCATCTTGACCTTTACCGCTGTTAAACATAAGTCCACTCCTTTGTAAATATTACATCGTTTAATAGTATCTTCTTTAATATTAAAATATCCTAGAACTATTATCTGCAAAACAACTATATATATGTATAAAATAATTTATTACATGAAATACTGACAAATAAACTCAAAAATGTTTTTTCGTTAAGTACTTATCCATCCCATTCTAAAATATATTAAAAAGGTGATTGCTATACTCATGCAGCAATCACCTTTTTAATATATTTTATTCTCCTAGCTTTTCTTCTATAAACTTTGCGAGTTTCTTAGCTTCTTCTTCTATTACTGCTTTATCTTTGCCTTCTATCATAACGCGTACAAGCGGCTCTGTTCCCGATGGCCTGATAAGCACCCTGCCTTCACCTTTGAACTTATCTTCTAAAGCTTCAATAGCTTCTTGGATTTCTAGGTCTTCAAGATAAGCATGTTTATTTTCATTTTTAACATGGGCATTAACAAGCACCTGTGGGAAAACATTCATGCATTTTTTAAGCTCTGACAGAGGCTTGCCTGTTTTTTTCATAACATAAAGGAGCTGAATAGCTGTTACAAGACCATCTCCAGTGGTATTATAATCAAGTAAAATGACATGTCCTGACTGCTCTCCGCCTAGTTTATAATTATGTTTAAGCATCTTTTCAAGAACATATCTATCCCCTACTCTGGTCTGGATAAGGTTAATGTTTTCCTCTTTGCTCATGACAGTTAATCCTAAGTTACTCATAACTGTAGCGACGAGGGTATCCTTGTTTAGTCTGCCACCCTTTTTCATATCAAGTCCTAAAATACTTAGGATTTGATCTCCATCAATCATTTCTCCCTTTTCATCTACCGCAAGACACCTGTCTGCATCGCCGTCAAAAGCGATACCTACTTCCATTGAGCGTCCTACCACCTGATTTTGAAGATCCTCCATATGCGTTGAGCCGCATAGCCTGTTGATATTTACGCCATTTGGCTTGTAATGAATCACTTCAACATCAGCTCCTAGTTTTTTCAGAGCAATAGGCGCCGCTTCAAATGCTGCTCCGTTAGCACAGTCAATGAGTACCTTGAGCCCCTTTAGGTCTCCTGGGATCGTACTGCAGACAAAATCAATATACTTTTCCATAAGCGTGTGATCCATATCCCATGTTCCTACTTCTTCTCCAGTTGGAAGAGGAATATTATCACTTCTTGTTAAAATAAGGTTTTCTATTTCATCCTCCAGTTCGTCTCTTAGCTTATAGCCCTCTGAACTGAAAAATTTGATACCATTAAACTCTAAAGGATTATGTGAAGCAGAAATCATAACCCCTGCATCAAATCCAAGCTCTCTTGTTAAATAGGCTACCGCTGGTGTTGGTACCACCCCTATAGAAACTGCTTTAGCACCTACTGAACATATCCCTGCAACAAGCGCAGCTTCGAGCATTGTGCCAGATATACGCGTATCTCTGGCTACAAGAATCTTAGGCTGTTTTTTTGTTTCTTTAGTTAGTACATAGGCTCCAGCCTGCCCTACTTGAAAAGCTAACTTTCCTGTAAGTTCTGTATTGGCCACGCCGCGCACACCATCTGTTCCAAATAATTTACCCATCTGTCTTCCTCGCTTTCTTTGAGGTCCCTCTATTTATAAGGATTATATTTTAGTCTATCCTTATAATTATAAACTGATTCCCAGCAGCTTACAACCCATTAATTGGCTGACAGCATAGCCGCTCCTATTAAGCCTGCATCATTTCCAAGCTGCGCCGTTTTAATAACAGTCCTCATATCCCCACCATATACAAGTCCTTTAACCTTTTCATAAAGTGGGCCTGTTAGATTTTCTTCTTGTTTGGAAACCCCTCCGCCAATTAAAATGACCTGCGGTTTAAATACATTGATTGTATTAGCAATTCCTACCGCCAGGCAAGAAATATATTCATCAATGACTTCCTTTGCTGCTGCATCTCCTGCCTTAGCTGCATCAAAAGGAATCTTTGCATTCATCGCACTCAAATCACCATCTGTCAGCTTATTTAGCATTGAATCCGGATGTGAAGCTGCTGCATCTTTAGCCATATTAATGAGGCCAGTTGCTGACGCATAAGCCTCAAGACATCCCTTATTGCCACAACTGCATTGCTTCCCATCTTTTACAATAATCTGATGACCAATCTCTGCGCCTCCTGGATAATATCCGCTGTAAATTCCTCCGTTAATAATGATTCCGCCGCCAACGCCAGTTCCAAGCGTAAAAATAACAGCATCACTAAATCCTTTTGCCGCCCCGGCTGCTACTTCTCCAAGCGCTGCGCAGTCTGCATCATTAGCAAGACAAACTGGATAACTCAGTTTGCTTTCCATATAGTTTCTAGCATTAAAGTCATGTACTTTAATGTTATTCGAATAGACGATAATGCCATTTTGACGGTCAATCATCCCTGGAGAACCGATTCCAATGCCTTTTAATGACGTTTCATCTAACTGATACTCTTCGATCAGCTCCTTGCACATGTCTATAATATCATCAAAAATCTTTTCTATACCCCGTTCTTTTAAAGTAGGCTGATTAAGAAGTTTGATAATTTTTCCCTCTTCATCTACAAGCCCGACAACAATGTTTGTCCCACCTAAATCTACACCAATATACTTCACTTTTCTTCCTCCCTATTTCGCTCCGATGCGTTAATCATATTATTTATTTCTCTTATATTTTAATACACGTTTCCCTATTTGTCCGTAAGTTTTTTTACTTAAACGTATTAAAATGATATGCCTTTTCCTGATAGCGAAACGGCTGCGAAAAATCTTCTGTTCCCCGGGCTCAAAATAATAAACTTTTTTATATATAAAATGCTCTTTATGCAAATAAAAAGTGAAGCACTCCTATCAAAGTACTTCACTTCCTATTCTACTTAATCCCCTAAAGCTCTTTTACGCTGTTATAAAAATCTTTTACAACCTTGCAGGCAGGCTTTCCGTATATGCCGTACTTATCATCCTGACAGGCCATATCCTCTGCATAAAGATGCGTACTCCAATCCCAAATGCCAAAACCTCTTACCCATTCATACTGACTGCAGCATTTAAACATCTCCTCATAGTATGCCTTTTGTTCTTCTAGATTAACTGTGCCTGAAAGCTCCCAATTGTTAGGTACAAAACTAGAGCCCGTACTGGACATACAGCCTGCTTCTGCAAAGAAAAAAGGCTTATTGTAAGGTTTAATAACTTCATAGATTCTTTTAAGTTCATGATCGAACGCATCAATAGGATAATATCCGCTGGAAGAGATCACATCTACGGCATCCCACCAGTCAACCGTTTCTTCCTGATATTTATCAGTATTATAAGAAATAAGTCCGTTATACACTTGACGTACTTTTTTGATAAGCTCTCTCCACTCCTTGGACTTTCTTTGCGTCTGAACCATTTCACAGCCAACAATCAGCATTTCACACTTCATATCCTGTGCTATTTTCGCATAATGCAGCTGAAAATCAGTATAGCTTTCAAACCACCGAGGCCACTTTGGCTCACATGGAACTTCTTTGTCAAAGAAGTTAATATGTGCCCGCCAAGTGCCATCCTCACAGTTGACCATAGGTTTCAGGATTACCTTTAGTCCCAAGCTCCTTGCAAGATGGATCATCTCTATGACTTCTTCATCTGTCGGCATATGAACTCCAGTATAGTCAACATGTTCCGAATGGGCTGTTTTTTGAAGGGCCGCCAAAGCAAGTATAACTGTATCCGCGCCCGTATGCTCTGCAAGCTTTTTTAGTGAATCTTTTGACGCCTTACTCCCATAAGCACCGCTTGGCGTCATAAATCCAAATGTAACTCCTTTTATATAGGGCAATTTTAGCTTAGTCGTCATCGTTTTATTCCCTTCCTATATAAGTTTTACCTTTGCTTTCTTCACCTATTAACCCTTAATGTCTATATATTTATAGTTTCTATTATCTATCTTATTTTTTAGACTTCTATCATCCTATGGCTTTAAATATTCTAAGTTCTTCTTAATAAGTTCACATCTTTGCTTAACACAATCTACACTTCTAAGCGGATCTTTAGGCGTATTAAATGCATAATCCAGCAGCTTGTTGATCGTTGTCGTTGCCACATGAAGCCTTGTGTCTGATGAAGCATAGTAAACATATACATCCCCATTTTCCCTTACTATTGCTCCATTTGTAAAGATAACATTACTTACATCCCCGACTCTTTCATGTCCAAAAGGCGCAATAAAATACCCTGATGGTTCAGCGATGCACTTTGTTGGATCATTTAAATCTGTTACAAACACATATGTTACATACCTAAGACCTGCTGCTGTATTTCTAACGCCATGGGCAATATGCAGCCAGCCTTTTTCTGTTTTGATCGGTACAGCCCCCGCACCATTTTTAACTTCTGTCATTGTATGGTATTTTCTGGTGTGAATAATAACTTCCTGTTCTTTGATATGTGCGTTGTTAATGTCATTGCAGAGGCCAAAGCCAATACCGCCGCCGCTTCCAGTGCTGATAAAGCCATCTTGCGGACGGGTATAAAATGCATATTTCCCATCCACAAATTCTGGGTGCAGTACAACATTTCTTTGCTGTGCTGACTGCGTTTTAAGGTTAGGCAGCCTTTCCCATGTTTTTAAGTCTTTTGTACGTACGATACCTGCCTGCGCCACTGCTGAAGATAAATCCGGGTCTTCCTGGTCCTTGCTTTCAGAGCAGAATACCCCATAAATGTAACCATCTTCATGTTTTGTAAGTCTCATATCATAAACATTGGTTTCCTCTTTTTCTGTATCTGGAAGAAGGATAGGATAATCCCAAAATCTAAAGTTATCTATGCCATTTGGACTTTCTGCTACAGCAAAAAATGATTTTCTGTCATTTCCTTCTACCCTGGCTACCAGATAAAACCTGCCATCCATCTCAATGGCCCCCGAATTAAATACCGCATTAATCCCAAGTCGCTCCATAAAATAGGGATTGGTTTCTGGACTAAGATCATACCTCCAGATAATCGGCGCATGCTTTCTTGTAAGCACCGGATATTTGTATCTTTCATAAATGCCATTATATTCTTCTGTTACTATGTTTTTTCTTGTAATGAGTTCTTCGTATTTAGCTAATTCTCTCGTATAATTTTCCGCGAACATCTACATTCCTCCTTATAACTTCAAAACACATTCTGCCATTATGATACGGACATTTCCATGGTTCAACGATCGGCTGACCGCTTGCCGGATTGCCGTCAAAGTCTACAGACCAAACCCATTCTCCCTCTACCCTTTTATCCATAATATAATCTTTAATATATTCCCAAAGAGCATTGGCATGCCCTAAAAATCCACTATCTCCGCTTTTTTCGTAGGCATTGATAAATCCTACAATCCCTTCTGCCTGAACCCACCATATTCGTGTGCGGTCAATATAACTTTTAAAACGTTCATTATTGAGGGCTCCATTTTCGAAAGCTGACCCGCTTACTTTATATGCAAGTTTGACTGTATAAGCATAAGTTCTTTTGATCATATCTTCGTTTCCGAGAACCTCGCAAGCCCGATCTAAAAGCCAGGCCGCTTCAATATCATGTCCATAGGAATGCATATCTGATATAGAATTTAATTGGTAATCAAAAAATACTTCCAAAATATCTGCTTGGGGATTGTATACCTTTTGTTCAAAGAGTTCTAACAACTCATAAAGCTTATCTCCCACTGCAGCATGATGTGAAACCCGATAAAGTTCTGTATAAGCTTCCAGCACATGAAGCAAGGTATTCATCGTCTTTTCAGCAGTAACGCCTTCTGCTGAAAGATGCTTATTATCAGAAAGCTTGTTATTGTCTATAGCATGCCACTTTCTGTCAAAGGCTTCTATATAGCCAAATGCATCTTTGCACTTACTTTCAATAAGTTCGAAAAGATCAAGCGCCTTACAAAGGGCTGCTTCATCTTTACTGGCTTCATAGTATGAGGCTAAAGCATAAATTGCAAAAGCTTGGTTATACGTATGCTTCATATCTTCTACAGGCTCTCCTTCTGCACTCAACATCCAGTAGACGCCTCCATACTCATGATCCATACATTTATCAACTAGAAATTCATAACTATGCTTTGCAAAAAGAAGATCATCCTCATTTTTTAGCAATGAGTAACTATTAGCAAAAAACCATAAGATCCTCGAATTCAGAATAACCCCTTTAGGTGCCTTCTGATCCATTTTGAGATCATAGTCTACGTAACCATAGAATCCGCCATGCTTTTCGTCTTTTAACTTTTTCCAAAAAGGAATAATACGTTCTGTAAGATGCGTCTTGATTTCTCCGATCATATTCTTCCTCCTATCTCATGCCTATCTCATTATCATCTCCAACTAACTGATGTGTTGCTTTTACATAGGTAACAATCTCTTCGACTGTTGTAAAAGCAAGCCCTACATAACTATCAGCTGCTCCGTAATAGATGGCAATTCTTCCTGTATCAGCATCATGAAGCGTTGCACATGGGAAAACCACATTGGCTACAAAGCCTCTTTCTTCATACCACTCTTCTGGCGTAAGAATAAAGTTTTCACTGCGGTATTTCACAATAGATGGATTTTCTTTATCTAATATCGCTGCGCCCATACTGTATACATACCCATTACAGGTTCCTGTTACCCCATGATAGAAAAGAAGCCACCCTTCCGTCGTTTCAATAGGAGCCGCCCCTCCGCCGATTTTCAGCGATTGCCACCAGTTATTACCTTTAGTCATAACATGTTTGTGTTTTCCCCAATACACAAGGTCTGGACTTTCGCTTAAGAAAATATCTCCAAAAGGTGTATGTCCACTGTCACTTGGTCTGGATAACAGCATAAAGTTGCCATTCATTTTTTTAGGGAAAAATACGCCATTTCTGTTAAAAGGCAAGAATGGATTATCGAGCCTAACAAAAGTCTTGAAATCTGTCGTTTTAGCAAGCCCTAGTGCTGCTCCGTAGAAATCCGTACACCAAATGATATAATATGTATCTTCAACTTTGATAAGCCTTGGGTCATAGGCATATTTCGGCATAAACTCATTACCCTTTTCGTCTACAAACTGAATTCTCTCTTCTTCGTAATGCCAGCTTACCCCATCATCGCTGCGCCCTAAATAAAGGTGCGGCACGCCATTAATCGTTTCCGCCCGAAAGACTCCGATAAACTTTCCTTCGTAAGGTACTACTGCACTATTAAATATGCGTGCAACGCCCTTAAGCGGATTTCTATCTATAATCGGGTTTTGACTGTAGCGCCATACTACCCTGTCACTTCCCTGTGGTTTGTCCTGCCAAGGCACATTGGGAAGTGATTCTCCAATTAATTTAATTTCTGTCATGTCTATACTTCCTTCCTGTTATGTTTTATTTTACTGAACCTGATGTAAGCCCATTGTAAATATGTTTTTGAAGTGCAATAAATGCTATAAATGTCGGTATGATAATAATAACGATCCCTGCGCAAATAACTTCCCATTTTGCTGAAAAAGGTCCTTTAAATCTAAATAAAGCTGTAGAGATTACGGGATAATCAGGAATATAAAGGAATGGGATATAGAAATCATTGTATATAGCTACTCCTTTGATGATGACTACTGTTGCAATAGCCGGTTTTAAAAGCGGCAGAATAATTTTTGTATAAATTCTAAAATACCCTGCTCCCTCTATCATTGCGGCTTCATCTAATGAATAAGAAATATTATCTAAAAACTGCATAAAGATATAAACAGCGATAATATCCGTTCCCATATAAAGCAAAATAGGAGCTAAAATATTATTGTATAATTTCATATTGTAAATTAACTGAAACGTCGAAACCTGAGTTGTGATGGCCGGTACTAAAGTGGCAACCATAAAGAGCATCAGCATAAACTGCTTAAGCTTAAAATCAAATCGGTGCAGCGCATAAGAAATCATTGTTCCAAGAATAATCGCTCCAACCAATGAAGATACCAGAATAACCATTGTCAGCATAAAGCCCTGTACCATCTTTCCACTTATAAAAGCAGTAACATAGTTTTGAAAGTTAAAAAAGTTTTTAGGCAGTACCAATGGTCCTGTTTTTCTAAACTCCTGTCCCGTTTTGAACCCGCCAAGGACAACGACAATCAGTGGAAGCACCATTATGATAAATGTCCCAAAAAGTGTTATATATTTAAAAACATTTAAAAGAAGCGTTTTAGTACTCATTTCTGTCTTTTTCATATGCGGCTGTCTCCTTTCTCATCAAAGAACATTCTCTGAATGCCCGCTACGATTAGTACGATAATAAATAGTACAACTGCCATAGCTGAAGCCAATCCAACCCTTTGATGTTTAAATGCTGTTTCTACTGTTTGAATAACAAAAGTTTTTGAACCATTTCCTCCATTAGTCATAACATATGGTATTTCAAATACGCTTAGTGCACCGTTAACGGACAAGAGTAAATTCAGCTGTACAATACGTTTGATACTTGGAAGAATAATATACTTAAACTGCTGCCATCTGTTAGCGCCGTCTATCTCTGCTGCTTCATAGACTTCGCTGGAGATGGATTGAATAGCTCCTATGAAAATAACCATATTAAAGCCCATATAACGCCAGATCGATACACCTGTAAGGCTCCAGTTAATAACCTTGACATTCCCAAGCCATTTTGTAATCAAATCTGAAAGTCCCACCAAATGAAGCATAGAATCCAGTACGCCTCCTGGCTTCAAAAAGTTCATAAAGATAAATCCAATAGCTACACCATTAATAAGGTAAGGAAAAAAGATAACGCCTTTAAAAAAGTTTTTTCCCTTTGTTTTAGTAACTGAAAGCACTGTTGCGAAATAAAGTGCCAGGGCAATTTGAATAAATGATCCTATTAAGTAATAGAGCGAAACTGGGAAGACTCTGAAATAATCAGGATTTGTAAAAATTTGAATATAGTTTTTAAGTCCTATTATTTCCTTGCTTTTTGAATATCCGTTCCAGTTTGTTATGCTGTAATAAAACATATTGGCTACTGGCGTATAAGTAAACAGCAGCAACAAAGCAATAGGAATAATGCTAAAAACAAAAATGGTAACTATTTTTTGGTAATTAATCTTTTTGGTATATATATAATTGTCTTTCGCTTGTTTTTTTGTACTAAGCGCATTGTTATTCATGTTTTTCCTCCTTGATTTAAAATTTAAACTGTTTCATGCTGCTATTTATCTTGCTTACTGTCTGATTAAGATCCTGAACTGTTTCACCAAGCTTAGTTACAACTGCTGCCTGCTCTTCTGATGAAGCCGATACTTCTTGTATAGCTACAGAGTTTTGCTCTGCCACCACCGACGTATTTTCAAGTGATATAAGGGCCTCATTTTTTTGATCCATAATCACATTTACAGAACTTGTTACTTCTTTAATTTTATCTGATATAACAATCAGTGTATCCGTAATGGATCTTAATGTTTCTGAGGTCTGCCTGACCGCCTCAACCTCTTTTTCAACAATGCATTTCGCTTCTTCTGATGTCTTGGTGGTTGTCTTAGCTTGCGTATCTATTTTATTAAGAAGGACTTTAATATCTTTGGTAGCCCCTTTAGCTCTTATAGCAAGGCTTGTTATTTCTTTGGCAACAACTGCAAAACCTCGCCCAGCTTCACCCACTCTTGCGGATTCAATAGCTGCATTAAGTGCAAGAAGGTTGGTCTGCTCTGCGATCTCTTCAATACTTCCTACTATCAGATGAATATCTTTGGCTGTTAATGTAAGATCGTTTATATCTTTGTTTATTTGTCCATTAATATATTGGATCTGATTTGATGAAGCCGTTAAGCTTTGTACTGCCTGACATCCAAGTCCTCCTAAATGCTGAGAAGTATTGGTTATGTCACTTACAACCGCTGTGATTTCATTAACTTTTGTTATGTTTCCTGCAAGTTCTGTCATACTTCCTACAACTTCTTCGGTATTTTCAGCCGTTTGACCTACCCCCACCGCCAAGCTTTGCAGCGTGTTACTAAGCTGCTGGCTTATGTCTATATTAAAATCAATACTTCTTTCTATCGTTTCAGTTACATTGTTTATGAGTCTCAAAGCATCCTTTATTTGTCTAAGAAGCACCGTAAAGTTCATTTTCATTTCACTGGCTTCTCTTGTTAATATACCCAGTTCATCTTTAGAATCATCTGTTAAATCGTTTGTAAGGTCTCCTTTGGCTAAAGTCCTAAAAAAGTTAGAAAGCACTTTTAGTGGCTCTGCGATGCTGCGGGTTAATACCTCCGAAACAACAAAACAAATGACTAGCATGCTTAAAGAAACAATTAAAACAGTCCAAAATATTTTGTCTAATGACTTCACGAAACTCTCTTCTGGTGTTAAAGACACAACGATCCAATCTGCCCCGGATTTAAGCGGCGCATAGGTAACCATGACATTCCCTTTTGCCTTAAATCCCAGCCATTTATCTGTAGCATCGGTAAACGTAATCCCTTTTCCTAGCTTATATGTTTTAGTTGTAACCATTTCTTCACGATCTCTTACTGATTGTGTATAATAATCCGCCGTTTCATGAAGAATATCTGCAATATATGTATCTTCTAACACTTGATTTTCTTCAACATTGCTATAAATGAGTATTCCTGATTTATCCATAATAAATATTTCTGAGTTGCTATTTTTCGCAAAGCTTTCACCAAAATAACTCGGATTAATAGATCCATAAACCGCTCCTATTGGGGTAGCAAAACTTCTGGAAATAATAAGTCCAGCTGCTATACTATTTTTTGTTACCATCCGAGAGTCTTCATCCATACCTGGACTTATATAAGCAATTTTACCATTACCGGTTTGAGCCTGTTCATACCATGAGGCAGCCTCATATCCCTTTTTCGGATCTACTTTTGAATGTCCAAAAGGAAATGTAATGCCATTATTTAAATAAATATTAACCCCTGCAATATGTGTCTTTCCTGTAAGTAATGTTTTAATATGATTGCTTATATTTTTTCTAAGTGAAGATACTTCCTGACTGGATAATGTTTTATCTGTCGCTAATAGTGTAACATCTTGACTAAGCTGTATTTGCGCAAAAAGCTCCTCTATCTGATTTATATTTTGATCTATTTGATTCGCAAGAGATACCACATACTTTTCATTTGATGTTCTAACTTCACCCAGTACTGTGTGATAAGAAATAAAATAAGGTATACCTCCCATAACACCTACTGTAAAAAGTATTAAACACATGATGGTTATAAACAGTCTTCTTTGGATACTATATCTTCTTAGTATTTTTATAGCACCTAGGCTGCCTTTCTTCCTCATAACGCACCACTTCCCTTGTTTAGGTTTATAATGTCATTTTCAAAAATAGGGAATGGTTTTTAAACCACTCCCATTTTTGGCTTGTGAACTATTCTATTACTGCCCTAATACTTGTTTTTTGCCCTTTTGCCATCTTGTATTTAAATCTTTCATAATATCTTCAAACGTTTCAGGTCTGTTGCCGATTGCTGATTCTACAAGTCTGTATTTGAAGTCTTGCGTCCAAAAACCAACTTCACCAGTTTGATCAATTTTATCCACTAAACCTTCTTTGCCAGGAGTTGTTGGTGCTTCTACGAAGAATACAGCACCTGACTCTTCTACAGGTTTTAAAGCAGCTGGAAATGCTCCGTCAATTGCTGGTGGAATACATACTTCATTTTCTGCAAAACCTGATTCATTAATAAACCACCAGAACCATGCCATTGCTGCTTCTTTGTTTTTAGAGTTTTTATTAACCATAAGAGGAAGGTCTGGAGATACTCTTACATATTGTTTGCCATCTGCTGCTGTCGTTGGGAAAGGCATAATCCCAATATCATCTGGATTATCTGCTAAAGCAGCAACTTGCGGAACCGCCCATACACCAAGTACCATTGTTGCAATTTCACCATCTGCCATCATTTGTTTTGAAGATTCCCAATCTGTTGTAAGCGGATCTTCTTCGATAAGCCCTTGATTAGCCACATCATAAAGCAGCTTATAAATTTGATAGTGAGCTGTTCCTTCTGCAAAAGGCTCATCCATGTCAAGTATTTTGTTCATGTAATCTGGATCTCCAGAAACATTTAATCTAGTATCTTCCCATTGGTTAAATGGCCATCCTGCTACATAGTTTGTATAAAGTGGTATAGCTTTTGTTTTTTCTTTAATTTGTTTTAATGCTGCCAAAAATTCATCTGGTGTTTTAGGAAGTGCATTAATCCCTGCATCCGCAAATACCTTTTTGTTATAAACTACCCCATTGATAGTAAATACAGGAGCGATCCCATAGATCTTTCCATCTACGCCGGTTTTAGCTTCCATTGGTCTGTATTTTGCATTAATCTCTTCAACTGTACCAATTGGCTCAAAGAAGTTTGGAAGTTCTGCTTGGTCTACTCCATCTGGCAGCACAAGGACATCACCGTAATCTTCAGTATTCATACGCATTTTTACTTCACCATGATAATCTGTAATACCTTGAACTTTTACTTTAATATTAGGATATTTTTCATTAAATTTCTTAACATACTCCGGAAAAGCAGTATCTGCTAAGTCTGTTCTTTGAGTTAGTACAGTGATTTCGCCAGAGATATCTCCATCTTCTGAAGGTGCAGATGCATCTGATTTTTCTGCTGGTTTTTCTGCATTGCTTGGAGCTGCAGGATCTTGTTTACTACCACATCCAGCTGCAGAAGTCAGTGTCATAGCTGCAGCCATACCAAGTGCTAATACTTTACTAAATTTCATTAAAATCCCCCCGTTTAACTAAGTTAATTAATTATTATTTTATGTATTGAGCATCACACTTACTTTTTAGCTTAATATTTTTTATATTTTAAGTAAATGTTTAACTTGTTTTAATTATATAATACTTATAAAAAAAATGCAATATATATTTTTAATCTGACACAAAATTATTATCTCTGTACCAATTATACACTTTTACCAAAAACAACCTTTCAATCCATAAGTATATAGTATTTTTTTATTCTTAACAGTTTGTGTTTAGCTTATAAAACCTAATAAAAGTTATATAACAATATATACTCTAAATTACTTAACCTAAATATTAATTTAATTTAACTTAACTCGACATGCTTATTTATTTGTTTTCTATAATAAAATATCAAAATAAGCTAAACAAACTTTTGGTTATCAAAATCATTATGCAAAAAGCACTTCTGGTTAGTAGTATTTAACTCCAGAAGTGCTTTTATTCTTTATTAATCTCTAATATTTCTAACAGAATTTCGATAAATAACATTACTGCTTATAATTTGACGACCAATATGACCCACATTATATTTAATTTTTTTAAGTATAGTGTCAACCGCTGTCTCGGCCATCGTCTCTATATCAACTTCTACCGTGGTAAGAGGCGGATCCATCAACGTTGAAATAATATAATTATCAAATCCCACAACCGACACATCATCCGGTACTTTTACTTCCTGGCTCTTAAGCTTATTTACAAGAAGGTAAGCTGTTTCATCACAGTTACAGACAAACGCTGTCGGCATATTTTCCGGAATAATAATATCGATAAATTTACCGTCTTTATTTCTATCACTAATGATGTAATTCTGTTCTACAACAATATCATGTTCCAGCAGTGCCTTACAATACCCTAGGTACCTATCAAGTATACTGCTCGTTGCGTGTATATCGCCGACATATGCTATTCGTTTATGTCCATTAGCTATTAAATGGTTAGTCACCATATACGAACCATAGAAGCTGTCACTTATAATGCTGTCATAGGCTGCATTTTGATTATAGAAATCTAGAAGCAGTGCATGAATACCTCTATTATACAGCAAATCCGTATAATGTTCACAGATTTGGCCCAAAATAATGACTCCATCTACTTTGTGCTCTGCAATAATTGTAGGCAGTATCATATGAAGTTCATGTTCCTCATCTAGTATTTCCAATATACCAAAACAATTGTTCTGCTTTAGAATCCTAGTGATATGATTATATACTTTCCAATAAAAGGAGTTCCCTGTTGCGTCCATGAATCTATCTGCAACCAGTATTCCTATATTATAGTAATCTTTGATATTTTCATTTTTTTGAGCAGAGCTGTAGCTGTATCCCATCTCCGCTGCCAATTCAATGATTCTGTTTCTAAGCTCATCGCTTACCCCGTCTTTATTTCCAAGTGCTTTCGAAACTGTAACAGTACTTACATTAAGCATCTTAGCAATATCAGTCATTGTAACACTTTTTTTCATCTGCTTATCCCTTTCATATATCATACACTGGTGTTCGGTCACCTTTTTTTAATCTTATAGTATTTTAAAGTCGAATACAAGAACATATTTTTTACATTTAACGCTACAATCAGCATTCAAAACCTTTATCTTATTTTATAAATCTAACCTTTTGCTGCATGCTGCTTTTTATCTCTGCAGTTTTTATTAAGTATCTTTTCTATAACGTTGAAGGAACACTCACTTTTTTACCTAAAATATCTGGCAGTAAAATGATAACACCTACAACAGATAATATAAAATACGTATAGCCAAAAACACTGATTCCTAGTTTCGGCATCAAACTGCTTGTAAATAAATTGATGATTCCTGGTGCAAGAGTAAAAGAGATGGTCCCTTGAATCAGAAGCGCTGAAGATCTATCTTTAGGCTGTACAAGATCTCCCACAATTCTTGTCTGCGCGCCTAAAGTGATTCCGCATATTATCCCATGTACCAATGTCGTTATAACCACTACAAGATAAGAAGAGGCGTGCGCCAGTATAATCCATCTCAAGCTGATAAAAATAAGCGCAAGTAAAAAGAGCATATAGGGCTTTCTTGCCACTCTAAACTTATGTACAATTCCTAAAAGAAGGGCTTCAAAAATGACCATCAATATGGGCATAGCTGCTATTATTTCATTTGGGCAATGAAGCTCCATTAATATAATTTGTGTGCTAAACCCACTGGCTGATGTCAAGGTTCCAAACAGCAAGCTGGATACTAGTATAAACTTCAAATAAGGAATATTTTTAAATAAATCCAAGTTCAGCTTACTGGTTTTTGGAAATTCTTTTACAGCATCATCTTCTGATACTTTGTTCGGCAGTCTGCTGTACATTAAAACATTTAAAATAACAATTACTACCCCTGTAAGAATTGCTGCTTTAATCCCAAAATGTCTCACAATAAAAGGTGATGCCACTCCCGATAAACCAAATCCTATTGTTCCAAACAGCCTCATTCTGCCAAAAGGTACTTGATACGTTTTACTCAAATCCATAATATATTCATCATGAACACTTCCAATAGGCTGAGTAAGCATGATTCTAATTAGATTGATAGCAAAAAACCACCTAAAATCTTCTACAAAGGCTAAAGTCAAGGTAAGTATCCCTTGAGAAATAACAATAACCTCAGCCCAAAGTATAAGTTTCTTATACCGGTCAATGAGCTTTCCCCAGACAAATGCAGCAGGAATAACCAAAATAGGGGTAAGCGAAGTAACCATCGCCATCTGATGAATACTATATCCTTTTACCTTACTCATCATAAGTATAAAAATTGAATTTATCATTGCATTACCTAAAAAAGTAATGGCACATGTTGTACAAAAAATCTTCACTATATTTGACTGCTTTTTCATTATCTGCTCCTCTTGAAACTTTCTTAAATGTCTTTGACTACTCAAACATCATAGTATAATATGCTTTGATTTTCAATAGATTAATATCAAAAATGCTGATAAAGTAAACTCTATCAGCATTTTGAATTAGAATCAATTTTCTGTTCTCGGTTCTTCTTCTGGTTCTTCTTGATTTGCGCCAATCTCCACCAAACGCACATTAACGTTAATAGGTTTATTGATAATAGTGAAATTCGGCGGAACTGTAAGATCTAGCGGCAGTGTATATTCTCCTTTATCAAGGTTAGTTAAATCTATTTTTACATTAATATCAGCTGCATTAAATGTAAGCAGTTCCTCTGCTGTTGCACTAAGCACAAGCTCAATATTCTCTGTCAGAATTTCATAGCCGAGTCCTTCTTTCATACCCGTGACGGCAATCTGTAGTTCATTAGTCCTCACTGCGTAGGAATAAGAATTTTCTTTCTTGATTTCTACTGTTACATTTATCTTATTATCAATATTATCTATATACTGTACACCCTTCGGCAGAACTATTTCTGTTTTTACAGCACTTGTTTGAATAATATCATTTAACTGTATTTCTTTTAGATAGATTCTATCAATTCGATCTATAAGGTCAGCTTTACCTACAATAGTAATTTGTTTTGGCGTAATGATCGTATTGGTATGAACATATCCCTTAGGTACTGATCCTTTAAATGTAGCTTCAAGAGGAACTGACTTTTTCTTACCTATTGGTAATTTAACTTCAACAAATTGAGGGGACTTTTTAAGCTCTTGTATCTCCTCACCTGCTTCATCATACACTTTAACAGGAATAGTCTGTATAAGTTCATCTTCTGAAAAACTTTCAATATTTATTTCTACTACCGCTTTACTTACTCTTTCAATATCAGATTTTGCGCCCCCTATTTCTATAGAGGAAGGATTAATGATTGGTGTTAAAGCGGTATATTCACTATTTGTATTCCCAAGAATAGTATACTGAATATCCTTTGTCACTGTCTTTTCTTTCTCAAGTACAATATTATTGATTTCATATTTAAGGCCTAATACACTGACTCCCTCTACCCCTACTGACGGTACATACCTGGCCACATTTTGAACCGAGTCAGCTGATAAGTCATTCATGTATTGTGTAAGATCTAAAGTTATTGTAATTAGTGAATTATCCACCTTGATTTTGTCTGTTTGCAGCCTGGGTCCTTTTACTCTTACCAAAATCTTTTGATTTCTGATCTGTTCTTGATTTTTAAGAACATATCCTTTTTCAGCCAGCTGCGAAAGCCCTCTGATCGTTACAGAAGTTACCCTGACTTCTTCGGGCTGCATAGGATTTTGTGTATTAATAACAAAAAGCCAAAGAATAGAGGCTAATATTACAGAAGCGATCTTCCACGGAAGATTTTCAGTAAAAAACTTATTCATTTTTATGCTTTCCTTTCCAAATGTTCATTTTCTTTTCTGAACGGGTTTTTCTTCTTGTAGATATCAGTATTTTTTTAATGACTTCAAAATCTAACCCTCTTCGTATCTTTCCATTTTTAACATAAGATATCGTTCCAGTTTCTTCAGAGACAACTAATACAATAGCGTCTGTAACTTCTGAGATGCCGATTGCTGCTCTATGCCTAGTCCCTAGATCCTTACTAATTTCCATGCTGTCAGACAGCGGTAAAAAACAAGTAGCTGCTGCAATTCTATTGTTTTTAATAATAGCAGCTCCATCATGAAGCGGTGTATTTTTTTCAAATATATTAATAAGCAGCTGACTAGTAATTACTGCATCAATATTAATTCCAGTTCTTTCAACATCCCCAAGCTTCGTATCCTGTTCTAAAACTAAAAGTGCTCCTGTCTTTTCTTTAGACATATGAATACAAGCCTTTGCTATTGCATCTATCGTTTCATCTGTTATCCCTTCTAATCCTCCATCAGAATTCGTAAGCAGCGAATCAAACAGTCTACCTCTTCCAATCTGCTCTAGTGCTCTTCTAAGTTCAGGCTGAAATACAACCAACAGGGCAATTGTTCCTACTGTTATTGTATTAGATATAACCCACCATACTGTATGTAATTGAAGAACATAAGAAACAATAGCTATTACAAGGACAATAACAACGCCTTTAAACAGTGCCCAAGTTCTAGTGTCTTTTATCCACACCAATATAAGATACATAAGGTAAGCTACCACTAAAATATCTATAACGTCTTTTATATCAATATGTGGGATATTAACAAATGCAATTTTATCAAGAACTTCTTTAATAACTTCCACCTAGTAATACTCCTTTATAAACTATTTCTATTTTATTATAACATGTTTTACCTATGAGGTATATGAGCTCATTAAATATTTTATTGTTTTTCTCCCTGCTGTATTCTATAAAGAAAAATATATTTTCTTCCCTCAAAAAAAGAGACCTCTTCGGTCTCTTTTTATTCATCAAAGCCTATCTCTTGTTCAAAGTTCATAGAAGGCGCAGACATTGTATTCATGTAATCACTTTGCTCAGCCTTTGTATTGTAGATACGTTTAACCTTTTTGTAGCTGGATGTAATATGAATTTTAGGCACTACTTTGACATAATAATAGTTTTCTTCATCCTCAAAACTTACCGTCTCTGCTCTCTGATAGTCCAGGGCCTTTGAGAAAAATTGTGCACATACTGCTGTAATTGCTGCTAGGATTGTTGTAAAAATGATCTTACCCATACTGACGTCAATATTTAAAAACAACATGGCTAATATAAATCCCGTCAGATTCATAATAGAGCCAATAGCAATCGCAAGGTACGGCGCATGGTCAATGGCCTGCTTTCTTATTATGTATACGATTGAAAATACAATAAAAAATACAACGATTGTGGAAAGCATCGTCCTATGACCAACAATACTTCTAATCCCACTATTTGTAAGTGTGTTTATGATTTCAAGAAGTTCCCCTTTTCCACCGCCCTGCGGCTTTACAATCACTGCAAATTCTGGCATTACAAACCAAATAAACGTACCGATTATAATAGCAATAATGCATACATAACTTCCAAATAAGGCTGCAACTAGAGGAAGAATAACCTCTATGCCCAGGTTAAAGCATACGATAGCAGCAATAATCAATAGGCTCTCCTTTGGAAACAGACGCATAAAAAGCAGATACAACACCCACAAAAACAAAAACGATATTGCTCCCAAAATCAGATTAACCATAACAATATAAATAGGTGTAAGAATAACAAACCCTAAAACCATCCATTTATCAGGCAAAAATGTACCTAACAGAGATAAAAACAAAACCACCTCTACTTTATTAAGTACCCCTATATAACCTATAGAATCTCCAATCATAGAAATTACACTGAATACTACGATGAACTTCAAAAACATTAAGATAATCGTTTCATACTGCTTATAGATTTTAATTAAATTTTGTCTCATGATAAGAAGTGTCTCATTCAAATTCATATACCGCCCTCTCTTCATTAGCTTTATCCTGCTCATAAGCATCCAGCTGTTTAAGCAACTTATTATAACCTTTCAGCCTCTTTTGAGATAATGCAAAGCGTTTCCCATATATAGCAGTTGAAATCATGGTATAGCCGATAAGAATAATCATCAAAGGCATAAGATAGGGAGTAATATATACTTTTATAAACTGCATTACAGAAGTCGGAAAAATTAAGTTATGGTTTATTCTTCTTAAAATATCCAGCATAGCAAACATCATAACAACAACTGTTACGCTGATCCTAGTTTTAAAATTTTTTATATAAATATAATCTTCTAAATAATAACTGTTTCGTCTTCTATCTTCGCTGATATACCGTTTCTCATATAACGCAAGCTTTGTCATGAGAATGATTTTATCTTGATCAATCAAAAGACCACATCCTTTACTTATCATCTAAACCCGCTTCCGTATATCTTCCTGCTGCGTTCCAAAAAATCCATTCATTTAGCCCTGCATCATATGTCCCTTGTATCTGCTGTTTGATCTCTTTCGGACCATAGGGCTGATAGGGTTTCAAACTTGACATGGTAAAATCCTGAAGCCAAGGCCTGATTATGGCTTTTCTATCTTCTCTTGGAATCTTCTTGATTTCGTCCTGGGCAAGCTCCATCGACTTTAATATTATACCATAAGCGTCAAGGTGTGGGTACTCTATCCCAAAAGTTCCCTTTGCATAATGAGAAGGATAAACCATCGGACAGATATAATCTAAATATTTACTCATTTCCTTGAAGTCTTGTCCAACAATTGCCGAATCAATAGGACTTGTGATTACCGCCCCAAATACATCTGCTGATACATAAACCCCATAATCACTTAACTGCTCACACATGTACTTAGTAAACGCAGTGATAACCTCTGTTTTAGTCATCTCTTCTCCTAGGACAACTGTATCAGCATTCATAGATTCATGAAATCTGATATAGTCAAATTGGATTTCTTTAAAGCCCATATCTACGGCTTCTTTGCACACTTCCAGAATATAGTCCCAATTCCTCTTATCATAAGGATTAAGCCATGTATCTCCTGCTTTATTTGCATATACCTTACCGGCCTTATCCAAAACGGCACGATCGGGAAGCTTTTTCGGAATGACACTGTCTTTAAAAACAACTATTCTTGCAATTGGATAAATGTCTTCCTCATAGAGCCTGTTGATAACCTGCCTCATGTTTGTGATGGGGGGTTCTTCTTTTACACATCCCATTTCTATGAGTTTAGGATTTTCAGAACGAAAAGTTAAATAGCCATAATCATTTTTAACATCTATAACAAATGTATTTACAGCTGTCTTTTTGGCAAGTTTAATATACTCTTCGTAGTTATTTGCCTTGCCTGCAGGAATGTAGATTCCTTTTGCAGTTTGCGGCATTCTAAACAAATCATATTTTACATCTGAACCATTAATATAGACAGGTTCTTCTTCACTGCTGCTTTCGTCCGATTTTGCAAATGTCATCTTAGAAATGTCAAGCACAGCACTTTGCAGCTTTCCAGACAAAAGAAAAGCAAGTCCAATAAGAGCGAAAACCACACCTATAATAGTCAAGCTCTTAAACATAGTTTTTTTCTTTTTATAATAATAATAACTATTTTTCGGCTTTATCTTATATTTTCTCATAAGTTTATGCACTCCCACCTATATGTTATTTATTATATCATATCTAAAATGAACTTACGATTATTGATTATGCTTGAAGATTTACAGAGTTAATTGTGAATTTTTGAGATTATTCACACTATCTACATTATAGCCTCATTTAGATTTAATATACAAGTGCACAAAAAATCGCCTTTTTGTACGAAAAGGCGATTGTCTTATTATTTATTAAGTTTTAGCAGCCAGTTTAAGAATTTATTCGTTAATTGGCTTCATAGTTGGGAATAACAATACATCCCTGATCGAATAGGAGTTTGTAAGCAGCATAACTAATCGGTCTATTCCTATTCCAAGTCCTCCAGTTGGAGGCATCCCATATTCCAGCGCGTTTAAGAAGTCTTCATCGATTTCATTTGCTTCATCATCACCTGCGGCACGCAGCTCTTCTTGATGCATAAAACGTCCTCGTTGATCTATTGGATCATTAAGTTCAGAAAAGGCATTAGCATGCTCACGCCCTACTATAAAGAGCTCAAATCTTTCTGTATAATCTGGATTGGAAGGCTTACGTTTTGAAAGCGGTGAAATTTCTACTGGATGATCCATGATAAAAGTTGGCTGTATAAGGTGTTCTTCAACATATTTTTCAAAGAATAAGTTTAAGATATCTCCTTTACCATGATGATTTTCATAAGTAATATGATGTTCTTTTGCAATCACTCTTGCAGCTTCTAAATCTGCAACCTGGTCAAAATCTACATTCGCATATTTCTTAACGGCATCTACCATTGTAAGTCTTTCAAATGGTTTTTCTAGGTCAATGGTTATGCCATTATATTCAACAACTGCTGTTCCTACTACTTTGTGCGCAGCATGTCTTATCACTTCTTCTGTAAGGTTCATGATATCATGATAATCCGCATACGCTTCATATAACTCAAGGATTGTAAATTCCGGATTGTGTCTTACAGACATTCCTTCATTACGGAAAACACGTCCTACTTCGTAAACCCTGTCAAAGCCCCCAACAATAAGGCGTTTAAGCTTAAGTTCAGGTGCAATACGCATATACATATCAATATCCAAAGCATTATGATGGGTAATAAATGGACGCGCAGCTGCTCCTCCGGCAATTGAATGGAGTACAGGTGTTTCAACCTCAATATATCCTCTATTGTCCAAAAAGTTCCTGATTTCTCTAATAATAAGACTACGCTTAATAAAAGTATCTTTAACCTCAGGATTTACAATAAGGTCTACATAGCGCTGGCGGTATCTCAGTTCCATGTCTTTTAATCCATGATATTTTTCTGGAAGAACCTTAAGGCTTTTAGAAAGTAGTTTCACTTCTTTCGCTCTAACAGATATTTCTCCTTTTTGGGTTCTGAATATTATCCCTTGTATACCTACAATATCGCCAATGTCATATTTCTTGAATTCTGCGTAAGCTTCTTCTCCGAGTTCATCTTTTCTGACATAAGACTGAATTCTTCCATCCTTGTCCTGAATGTGAACAAAAGAAGCTTTTCCCATATCACGCTTAGCCATCAGCCTTCCTGCTATAGAAGCTTCCGTATTTTCCAGGCTCTCAAATTCTTCATGAATTTGTTTGCTGTAGGCTGTTACTTCAAACTTGGTAATTTGAAATGGGTCTTTGCCTTTTTCCTGAAGATCCTTTAGTTTTTCATACCTTATTTTAATCTGTTCATTAACGTTTACTTCTACCTGCACTTCACCTTGTTTTTGCATGTTATCAGACAACCTGATTCCTCCTCCAACCTTGTTCATCCTTAGTTTGATATTTCTAATATCTTGTATCTATCAGTGCCATAAGCTGTTTCTACTTGCACTTCTTCTCCTACCTTATGGTTCAAAAGCGCTTCCCCGACCGGAGATTCGTTAGATATTTTACCATTTGCCGGATCAGCCTCTGTTGATCCAACTATTAAATATTCAACTTCTTCTTCGAACGAATAATCATAAAGTTTTACTTTATACCCTGGTTTTACAACGTCTATTTTAACGTCTTCTGCATCAATGACAACTGCGTTTTTCAGCATATTTTCAAGCTCAGCAATTCTAGATTCGATCTCAGCTTGCTCTTCTTTAGCTGCATCATACTCTGCATTTTCTGATAGGTCACCTTGTGCTCTTGCTTCCTTTAATTTTTCTGCAACTTCATTACGACGTACTGTTTTAAAGTTTTCCAGTTCCGCTTCTAATGTTTTAATCCCCTCATATGTGAGTAATACTTTTTTGCTTGGCATTTTTGTTACTCCCTTTCCTAAAATATAGACTGTTTTATATATTTTTAGTAAAAATCATCTTTATCTGCTATACTACATTTTATAATTTAACAATTATACCCTACGTAACATATCTTGTCAACTTAGCCAGAATAATTAGCGCATTAACACTTTTTTATATCTTGCCATTACTTCCTTTTAGATATGCAGATAGGTTATTGGTTAAAAATGGTCACAGCATTTTTCAAGAAGCATTTTTATGTCATCTAAGCTTTCAACCGCTGTCAGTGCTCTTCTTATATGGGTCGCACCATGCAAGCCTTTAACATAGGATGTAAGATGCGCGCGCATCTCTCTTATGCCTGTATACTCTCCCTTATAGTCTATGAGCATCTCAGCATGTTTTAGAATGATTTCTCTTCTCTCATCAAAAGAGGGTTCAGGCAAAAGCTCTCCTGTATTTAAAAAATGCAGTGTTCTTTTAAAAATCCATGGATTACCCTGAGCAGCTCTCCCAATCATCACCGCATCGCAGCCGGTATAATCCATAAGACGCCTGGCATCTTCTGGAACCTTCACATCGCCATTGCCAATGACAGGGATTCGCACATTTTGCTTAACCTCTTTTATAATATCCCAATCTGCATTTCCGCTGTAAAACTGCTCTCTTGTTCTGCCGTGCACCGTAACAGCACTTGCCCCTGCCTCTTCAGCTATCTTGGCGACTTGTACAGCATTAATAGTATTTGCATCAAATCCTTTTCTTATTTTAACTGTAAGCGGTTTGTGGATACTTTTAGCTGTATGATAAATGATTTCTCCAATAAGATCCGGTGTCTTCATAAGGGCAGATCCCTCGCCGTTTTTCGTAATCTTAGGAGCAGGACACCCCATGTTAATATCAATAAATTCAACATCACTTTCTGCAACCTGCTTTGCTGTTTCTGCCAAAATCTTCGGATCAGATCCAAAAAGCTGTGCCCCCACCGGATGTTCTCTAGGATCTACATAAAGTAAATCATTGGTCTTTTCATTTTTATATAAAAGACCTTTTGCACTAACCATTTCAGTATAAACCATGCCGCATCCAAATTCCTTGCATATAAGCCTGAACGGCAGATCTGTAACCCCTGCCATAGGCGCTAAAAATACATTATTAGGAGTAGTTACTGTTCCAAACTTCACGCCTTATCATCCTGTCTGTTTTTTTGATAGATGAGTTCCAGTCCTTTTAACGTCAGAAGCCCATCGTAATGATCAATTACATTTGTTCCATCTTGTATAACTTTAGCAAGCCCCCCAGTTGCAATAATCTTAAGTTCAGGGCAGTTCATTTCTTCTTTTGCTTTACGGACAATATATTCAACTTGTCCTATATAACCATACACCAGCCCGGTCTGCATACTGGTAACTGTATTTTTTGAATCAAGAATCCCTTTTGTTTTCTTGATTTCAATATGAGGGAGCTGCGCTGCTCTTCGCCAGAGCGCATCGGCACAAATCCTTATACCTGGGGAGGTAATCGCCGCAATAAATTCCCCTTTAGCATTAACTATATCATAAGTTGTTGCAGTCCCGAAATCAATGACCATACATGGTCCCCCATAAAGTTCATAAGCTGCCACAGAATTTACAATGCGATCAGCTCCCACTTCTCTTGGATTATCTGTACGTATTGAAATGCCTGTTTTGAGCCCTGGCCCAACAATCAAAGGCTTCTTGTAAAAATACTTTTTTATACTATTGGTCAGCGAATACATAATATCAGGAACAACCGAGGATATAATAGCTGCTTCAATATCCTCCGGCGTGATGTTTTTTTGCTTTAAAAGCTCAACCATAATAATCCCATATTCATCAGAAGTTCTAGGGGTCTCAGTTGTCAGACGGTAGCTTCCGATAAGTTCTCCATCTTTCATAGCGCCAAGAACAATATTGGTATTCCCAACATCTATTACTAATATCATCTTTATTCCCTCTTTCGTAAAATATCCTAACTGCCCGGCAGCCTATATCTCAAAAAGCAGACACCAAAGTGTCTGCTGCATTTTAATACCTTAATTTCTTTAAAGCATATACTATAGGCGGTACTATAACGGCTGTTCCTATCATTTCTGCAATCCCAACTGTAGATACAACTGTTGTTGCTACTGCCATAGCTTCCTGCAATTTATCAGGAAAAGCAAAGCTAATAGCAATAAGTAGTGCTGATAAAGTCAAAACTGTGTTCGCGAGAGCCCCTGCAATGCTTCCTGCAGCTGCAGCTGCCACTTTTATCAGCTGATTAATCCAGCCAGCCTCTTTTTGATTGTCTTTCACCAGCTTTTCTATTACTACATAAGCATAGTACGCCGCTAAGCCAATAAAAATACGTGGTAAAATGGAGACTAATGGATTTCTAAAAAACTGATCATAAAAACCAGGTGCACTTAATGCCCTTAAAAAACTTACACTTCCCATGACCGCTGACAGTACAGTTCCTTTTTTAGGTCCTAATATAATCGCTCCTACTATAACAGGAATATGTATTATACTTGCAGATATATTTAATATCGGTATAGGTATAAGCCCTATAGGGGTGTACCCAAGTATAATAATAATTGCACTAAGCATTCCTAAAATCGTTAAATCTCTTACATTTACCTTTTTATTTTCCATATGACACTCTCCTTGTTCTCGTTCTTTATCAAAAAGATACAAGACAATATTTTTTTGCGCTTTCATTATAAAGGAAATAATAATCTTTTTCAAGTAAAATATTCCTGTGGGCTTATTTCCTTTAAAGAGATTTCTTTATTTTTATTCTTCCATGAGTCCCTTAGCGAATTGCCTGCCTGCTGTGCCATACTTTTTTTCAATACTTTCTAGGATTTCCTCTGAAGATTTTCTCTGGGTTTGGAACACCACAACGTCTCTTACAATTTGCCCGTTTTCAGTACAATAGATCATGTACCATAACTTAAGACCTTTAAGCATTTCTCTTTCTTCCGTCTGAAATTTTTTAATCTCAAGCCCTGCTCCTATATCATCATAATACAGCGGTTCTTCACTCTGCTCCTCTATAAAAAGTTCTCCATCTTCGTAAAAGCCGATACTTATAATACAATTAATCTTTTCTGCAAGCAGAGACAGCTTTTCAATTGCTTCCTCTTTTATGCTTACAGGCAGTTCACTATAGCTTTCATTAAAATAGTATTTTTGTATATACGGTGATACCGATATCAAGATCTCTTTATCCATAACATTGTTCTCCTTACTAAATATAATCATAAACGCCCCTTACGGAGACTTCTCCGCTAAAGATGTTCTTACATTCCCCTTTATCGTCTTTAATAACAAGTGACCCATCAGGGGCAATATCCATCGCATAGGCCGTATGCTCCGCTTCAGTTGTAATAATCTTAATGTCTTGGCCAAGCGTAACACAATTCTTTTTGTACCGTTCCAGAAAAGTGCTGCTGCTTTTTTCTTGTTTGTAGCGTATATAATCAGCTTCAAAAAGCTGAAGGAATTCTTTGATAAGATACCGCCTCGTATAGACCCTGCCGCCTTCTAGACTTAAAGATGTGGCATGAGTAAGGTCTTTAGGAAAGCTCTTAGTATTGACATTAACCCCAATACCCAGAACGATCGAATTAACCTGATCCATCTCAGCGCTCATTTCAGTCAGTATGCCGCATACCTTTTTGCCAGCTATAACAATATCATTCGGCCATTTAATCTTACTTTCAAGCCCCGTAACTCTTTGGATGGCTTCACACATATTGAGTCCTGCAAGAAGTGTCAGCTGGCTGGCCTCTCCTGGTACAATAGACGGCCTCAAAATAACGCTCATCCAAATTCCAGTTCCTTTTGGCGAGTCCCAATATTTTCCAAGCCTGCCTTTTCCCATAGTCTGCTTATCAGCAATGACAACGGTTCCTTCTTCAGCACCATTTCTTGCAAGCATTTTAGCCTTTTCATTCGTTGAGTCAATTTCCTCAGCATAATAAATGTGCCGTCCTAAAAAATCAGTATTCAAAATACTTGCTACTTCTGTTTCAGTAATAACATCTGGCGTATCCATGAGGCGATACCCTTTTTTGGTAGATGATTCAATGTAATAACCTTCACTTTTCAGCTTTTTGATATGTTTCCATATGCCAGCTCTTGTTACGCCTAATCTGCTGCTGATCGCCTCACCAGATATATAGTCTTTTTGTTCTTTTAAAAATGCAAGCACCTTATCTTTCATCTTTCACCTCTCACATTTTATCAACTTGTATAACAACGCGTTCAAAGAACGCATGCGTATACATATGCAGAAATTTTACCCCCTTGCCAGCAAAACAACTTTCCTAGTCTGCGAATATACAAAAAGCCGAAAATTTTTTCGGCTTTTGCTTTAAATAACTATAGTTCTTCTGTAGGCTCTGATTTTGTCAGCGAATCAAATTCCTCAAAATCAAAGATATTGAGATCACCTAAATGTTCAGTATCAATGTCTTCACCTTTCATAATCTTTCTAAATTCTTTACCAGTAAGCTTTTCTTTCTTCAAAAGAATCTCAGCTGATTTATGAAGGGTATCCAGGTTAAGTTCAAGTATTTCTTTAGCTCTTACATAACACTTTTCAATAATCGATTTGATATACTGATCGATCTTCGTAGCAATATCTTCACTATAGTTACGTGTATGCGTAAAGTCTCTTCCGAGAAAAACTTCTTCCTGCTCATCTCCAAACTTAATAGGACCAAGATCACTCATACCATATTTAGTCACCATATCCCTTGCAATATGGGTAGCACGCTGAATATCATTAGAAGCACCCGTTGTAATGTCCCCAATCACTATTTCTTCTGCAGCACGGCCTCCTAATAATGAAACAATTTCATCAACCATTTTTGTTTTTGTCATGTACATTCTGTCTTCTTTAGGAATAGGCATTGTATAGCCTCCGGCAAATCCTGTAGGGATAATAGATATACTATGAACAGGATCAAGGGTATCTAAAACTTCATGAATAAGGGCGTGCCCTATTTCATGGAAAGCTGTAATACGTTTTTCTTTTTCTGTGATGACATGACTCTTCTTTTCTGTTCCTACAGTAATCTTGATAAATGCCTTCTGAACTTCTTCCATATCTATAGCACGCTTGTTATGCCTTGCCGTAAGAAGAGCTGCTTCATTCATCAGATTTGCGAGGTCTGCACCAGTAAATCCTGAAGTCGTTCTGGCAATCACATCGATATCAACATCTTCCTGAAGCGGCTTGCCTTTTGAGTGTACTTTTAAGATGGCACTTCGGCCTTTGATATCTGGTCTTCCAACTACAATCTGCCTGTCAAAACGACCTGGTCTAAGAAGCGCTGGGTCAAGAACATCCGCACGGTTTGTAGCCGCCAGGATAATGACACCCTCATTGGCCCCAAATCCATCCATTTCAACTAAGAGCTGATTGAGTGTCTGTTCTCTTTCGTCGTGTCCGCCCCCAAGACCTGCTCCACGTTTTCTGCCGACAGCATCAATTTCATCAATAAATACAATAGATGGGGCGTTCTTTTTTGCCTGCTCAAATAAATCCCTCACACGTGAAGCTCCAACCCCGACAAACATTTCAACAAAGTCAGATCCTGATATGCTGAAAAACGGAACCCCCGCTTCACCTGCTATGGCTTTTGCAAGCAGTGTTTTTCCTGTTCCTGGAGGGCCTACAAGCAGCATCCCCTTAGGAATTTTTGCTCCGACTTGGATATAGCGGCTTTGATTTTTAAGAAAATCCACCACTTCTGCTACTTCTTCTTTCTCTTCATCGAGTCCGGCAACATCCTTAAAGGTGATACTGCCTTTTTCGTCTATCGTCATTTTGGCTTTGCTTTTTCCAAAAGACATGATTCGGCCGCCTCCGCCGCCGCTTCCCTGCATTTGCTGAATAAAGAATATCATAATAAAAATAAACATTCCTACTATAAGTACGATCTGCATAATCGGCAGAAATAAACTTGGCTGAGGCAGTTTTGTTTCTAATATGACAGCATTTCTAATATCATCTGGCAAGTTATGGTAAAAACTCATAAACGCCTGTTGATCAACTGGTATAGTAGTTGACTGCCCTTGTTCATTAACAATCTTTGCATGCCCTGCATTTCCTTCAGAAAGATCTATCGTAATCCGTGAAACTTCTTTCTTCTCTATAGACTCTATTAATTGTCCATAAGACATAGGATTTGCACTCTGAGCTACATTTCTGCTGGTTCCATAAAAGACTGCTATAAATAGTCCAGCAACTATAATAAGATATAAATAAGCTCCTTTAAATGACTTTTTCAAACTTCACTTCCTCCTTCCTTCACCCTTATCTTTTTACTCTCTGTTAACCGCTATATATGGGATATTTCTATAGTATTGTTTGTAATCAAGTCCATATCCGATAACAAACTCATTACCAATAGTAAAGCCTGAGTATTCAACATCTACCGTCGTTTCTCTTTGCTCTACTTTATCAAGTAATGTACAAATTTTAATACTCTCTGGATTTCTTTCTTTTAAGATATTTTTGATATATTTAAGTGTTCTTCCTGAATCAATGATATCTTCTACAATCAGAACATTTTTTCCTTCAATAGGTTCATCTAAATCTTTCAGAATCTTAACAACTCCACTGCTCTTGTATTCATCTCCATAACTTGATACAACCATAAATTCCATTTTCATAGGCACATGTATATGTTTCACAAGGTCTGTCATAAACATAACCCCGCCTTTTAGTATGCACAAAACAATGATCTCTTTATTTTCATAATCCTTTGTGATCTGCGCTCCCAATTCTCTTATACGTTGCTGTAATTCGTCTTCTGATATGAGCGTTTCTAATTTTAACATGTTTCCTCCTGTGTATTATCAAAAAATATTTTTATTTCCAGTACCTCTTGTGTCTCGTCAGTAATATAGTAATCTGAGCTCAATCTGCTGCCCACTGCCCATATGACTTTATCTCCTTCAGCAATAAGGGGAATACTGCTTCTTAATTCCTTTGGTATTTTATCATCAATAAACATTTTTTTAAGCTTTTTAGTTCCTTTTGGAGTTGCAATATAATCGTGTGGCAATCTTGTACGAATTTGCAATCCATTTTTTATTTTACCATAATCAATATATTTAGTATACATTTTTTCTTCTTTTTGGTAAACTGTTTCTTTTTCTGTAACAGCAAGGCGGAGCGCGCCTCTAAGTTCTGGAATATACTGCATTCCAAGTTTAAGAGGATAGCTGTATGCCCCCTGCATTTTTTCAGACCAAGTTATAATCAGTTCCTCATACTGCCTATATACTTTAACACGTCCTGGAAGCGAAATTTCTTTTCCGCTTTGAAGCTTTAGGAGACTTATTACACTTTCTAAATGCCTCTGCGTAATATCTTTAGTACTGCCGCGCAAAGCCTGCAGCGCTGATAAAACAATCCTTCGCTGGATATACTTATGATAAGTTTCAAACTTTGTCTTATCGATAATAAGCCGGTCACCCAAAAGTGTTACACATTTTTTATATGCATCATTTGTATAAAACTCAAGAAACGCTTCGCTTTCTCTATAATGATGGCTATGTTCGCCCAGCAAACTGATAATATTAGGATTAATATTTTGTTCTATATAAGGTATGCACTCCAGCCTTATTTTATTTCTTGTATAAATAGGCATAAAATTTGTATGATCATCTCTGTAAGCTACTTCATTTGTCAAACAATACCTTTCAATTTCTTTTCTTTTGAGACAAAGGAGTGGTCTTATAATTTGATCTCTTTGTGGCTGAATACCTCCTAATCCTTTTATCCCACTGCCCCTTAGAAACCGCATAATGAGCGTTTCTGCTTGATCATTCATATTGTGTGCAGTTACTATTTTACACTTATCATTTGATAAAGATATAAAGAAATTGTATCTTTCTATTCTGCCTGCTTCTTCTTCTGAAATATTATGAGCTCCGGCGAGGTCCTTGACATTGCAGTTGTGTCTGTAATACGGGAGCTGCCAGGCTCTTGATACCTCTTCAACAAATAAGGCATCTGCTTCTGCCTCTTCTCTTATGCCATGATGTACATGAGCTACCTTTAGTTTAATATTATAATCCTGTTGATAAGTATATAAAAAATGAAGAAGCATCATAGAATCTGCTCCGCCTGATACACCCACTATTAAATTATCCCCATTTTGTATAAGGTTATACTCCTGTATAAACTTTTTAACCTTATTAACTATATCTTTAGACATACTCGATCTCCTCAAACAACAATCTATCGCAAAATATACTTTTAAGCTGTTTATTTCTTTATTATAATATAAATAATATATTATCACTATAGAGAAACAACATATAACCTTTAGTTATTCATCTATGCAAAGTTGTTTCTCAGAATGATTTCATATCATGTACCACCTGAATAACTTAAACTTAAAGATGTGAAATCTATACCTATATTAATATTTGAAAACGAAAGGAAGTTTATTATGCCTTATATTAGTTCAAAAGTTACAGTAGCCCTTACACAGCAAAAAAAAGAGACCCTAAAAAAGGAGCTGGGAAAGATCATTTCACTGATTCCTGGAAAAAGTGAAGACTATTTAATGATAGGGTTTGAAGACAATTATTCTCTATATTTTAAAGGTAAGCAGCTGGAGTTTGGGGCTTTTATCGAAGTTAAAACTTTTGGTTCCGCTCCCAAAGCTGCCCTTAGTAATGTTACAAAAGCTATTTGTGAGCTTTATCTCAAAGAGCTGAATATTCCTTCTGATTCCATCTATGTGAAATATGAAGCTGTGTCTGACTGGGGATTCAATGGCTTTAACTTTTAAGCAAACATAAGAACCAGCACGATAACAATGCTTACTGCACAGACAAACAGTGAGAAGTTAAAAAAGTAATCTATAAACCGGGCAGCTGAGCTGCCTTCTTTTTTTACCCTTTTAGTTTTGCCTTTTGAATGATAGGTAAGTCCTTGTGGATTCTTTTTAAGATGATTTTCTACGATTTGTTCTGCATACAAAAACAGGTTATCCGGAACATAATGGGGTTCTTTGTCTTTTAGTATAAAAATTGCTTTTTCATACCAATCACTATTTTCACCATCTATTGTAATTTGTTTTTTCATCCCTATCCTCCTTGGTATATTTTATAGTATCAGATCTATCCCTCTAAATTTGTTAATTCCTATTATCTTTTTAACCTTTATGGTATTAATTAGAAATTTGCCAATTACTTACAAAATTATTCATTGTTAGTAGAGTTTTAGAGAATATATTATACAAAATGAGTTAAACTATAGAGAAGGAAAGCGATAAAAAGAGCGATGCTTAAAATTTATTACCCAGGAGGTTTATATGCCTAGATTAAGATGTCACGTTAACAGCTGCATATATTATCAAGACGACTACTGCTCTGCCGGCCGCATTAGTGTAGATGGCGTCAGGGCATCTGATACTTATGCTACGCGCTGCAATACTTTTTATGAACAAGATGCTTCTAACAGCGTATCCTATGAACCTACTCCTGAAATGATGGTTCAGTGTGATGCAGTGAAATGTAAATATAATTCGGGTCATATGTGCGCTGCTGCCAGTATTCAAATATCTGGCGAAAATCATTGTCACTCTTCCGAAGACACCCTTTGTGCAACTTTCGATATACTCTAATCAAGAGGTAAATAATCTATTTAAAAAAAGATATGCTTTAAGCATTCCAGCTTAAAGCATATCTTTTTAACTTTTTTTCCATATTCTCGCAACGATAATTGTCATATCGTCATTTTCTCCATTACCCAGAAGATCTCTGCTCTTTTTCATCAAGTATTCTGCCATATAGCTAGGATTATTGGTATTAGATTCTAAAATAAAATGCTTGAAGGTATCCTCTTTTCCAAGCAGCTCATTTTCAGCCTGCAGCATACCGTCTGTTACCATAATGATTACATCCCCATCCTTTAGCTGTCTGCGGCAGATGTCCATATCTACATCACTTAGTATACCGATTGGAAGCGTACTCGATTCAATGGTCATAACCTCGCCATCTCTCAAGATAAAACTCGTTGCTGCTCCTAGTTTTAAGAATTCTGCAACCCCTGTATATTCATCAATGAGTGTAATATCCATCGTTGAAAAGTTCTCAATATCAGATTTAAGTACTAATACCGAATTAATCATTCTGACTGCAAGATCATTCTTGAATCCTGAGTCCATAAAGCTCTCCAAAAGTTCTATTGTCGCCGTACTTTCTTCTAAGGCAAGTCTTCCGCTTCCCATCCCATCAGCCAGGGCCAAAAGATACTTGCCATCTTCTACTTCCATGCAGCTGTATACATCTCCTGAAATCTCCCCTTTTGCATGAAAAGCTGCGCCTGCTAAAATACCATAAGCCTTAGTTACCTTAAATTTAAAGTATAAATAGTTTTCTGATTCATTACACTCAAATTTTTCACTTTCTACTTTAATATCAAGTGCTTTTTGAATAGCTTTTATGATAGCATCTTTGATATCTATCTCTTTTTTATAATAAGGTGTGTAAACATGAATTTCTTGCCTTCTCCCATTATTTTCTAATACCATAATATCTTTTGTTTTAATGCCCCCTACTTGCAGCATTTCCATAATCAGTGCTTCATCTTCTTTATTAAAATAAAATTCTTTTTCAATATCCTTACATAGTTTTCCAATACTTTCAGCAATGGCTTCAAACTGCTGTCCAACTAAATTTCTGCTTTCTACCAGCCTATTTTTCCATACCAGATTTTGTTTAAATAAATCCAGCTTAAACCCAAGGGTGCACGCAAAACTTTCTGCATTAATACAGGCATTCTTAAAGACTTCCGGAATATCCCCCAGCTTTAACTGACCTTTCTTTTCAATGGAATCCAACATTTTGTAGGCACTTTGATAAGTGGTATCAATATAGTCTTTCCAGCAAAATTCTTTCATTGAGCAGTTAATGCACATTTTTTCTCCAGTATCCTCAATAATGTAGTTAAGATCCTTTTCACTCAGACTGACCTTTTTATCAGATATCCTCTCAAACGTGCGGCTAAGATTATAAAAAGCTTTAGAGAATTGATTCAGCTTTTCAGTAATAATTTTCTGCACTCTGACAAGATGCTTTTCATCATCCTTTTCATGCCCACACTCAAACCAATTAGCTATGCCAAAATAGTTTTTAGGCAGGATAGCACTAACTGCTGCAGCCGCTAAAAAGGCTCCAAATATCTGCATATCTACAATACGGTTATTAAATAATGCAAAGCCTAAAAGAAGCCCTATTCCTGTTGCAAAGCTGACCCCCGTGCGGCCAAGTGCCGAAAAAAGGACGCCACTAAGCGCAGCTAAAGAATAGATGGCTACAAAGTGTGTCGGCATATATCCAATGATTACCAGCACCATACTAATGATTAAACTCATGACCGCTCCGCTGTTTGTGCCCCCTAGATAAGTCACTGCCATGATGATTACAAATGTCATAACATCCCTAAAGTAAATATTTTTAAAGATTGGGACCTGTACATAAAAGTCAATAAACCCTCCTAAAACACATGCCATTAAAAAAGCTAAACTGATCATCTCTTTTTGGGTAAGCAAAGTTTTTCTGTTCTTTATAATAACCTCTGTGCTGTAACACAAGATCGTGATAACCCCTATGCTTACTGCTCCCTCCAATAGTCCAATGAGTACATCAAAGATCCTGAACTGATTAACTAAAGAAAATAGAATATTAATCATTAAAATTGAACTTGCAGTAATAATTGTTTGATTTCTCGCATTAAGTTCCGTATCCATAAAACACATATAAACCCTGATAAGCACGAGCAGCAAAATAATAAAGATGTATTTTAAGACATGGGCATCTAAAATTCCCATTGACATCAGCCCTAAAAGGCTCATAATACTTGTCCATTTCCTAAGTTCCTTGCTTTCAAAAACTGCTCCTGTATAACAAATTCCTAGGGTGTAGAACCCCCCGAACAATCCTATCCTGCTTAGAAAAAAACCTATGGTGCAGATAAGAATCTGCTCCCACTTAATTGTTTTAACGCTCTCAGCCCATCTGTTTTTTTTCTCTTCTTTTGTACGAATCAACATTATCTCTCCCTCCCACAGTAATATTAATTATACAAAGAGGGTATCTATATTTTTGTAAATATATGGTAACACATTGAGAAAAGTTTGCGACAATTTATCTTGATTTCTTAAACATATTTTCTACGAACACTAAGTATACCTCTTCATTTGCATAAGTTATTGTCGAAAATCAACGGTTAGTCACTATTCTTTCGCTTTTCTTTCTATTGCCAGAATACTTCCTGCTCCAACAATAATATAGAACCATCCCGTAATAACAATAACCCCCACAATCAGCTGTCCAAACCAGTTGCATGCCGAAATATCGCCATAACCTACAGTAAAGAAAGTAATAACTGTAAAGTAGATCACCGAAGACAACCCCATATGTTTCCCCTTAATATGATATCGGATGCACCCTGGGTCCACAGCTATTGCCCAATATACCATATTTACAATATTTACAAGTAAAATAATCAGCCATGAAACAACCATAAATACTTTAAATCGATTGAAATTCTTAATTCCCTTTTTGTCAAAGTCCTTATAAACTACATACTTTTCGATGTTTTTGTAAATTGACATGTAATTCATGACAATCACAAGAGCGTCAAATGCAATAAGACTAACCTTGCCCGCAACCAGTGCAAGTCTTGTAAGGTGATTACTATACAAAAGCTTCGTATCTGAGAAAAATAACATCTTTGTAATAAATATACAAATAATTGGAAGCCAAATAAGATTACTCTCAGATTCTCTAAGCTCCTTGTTATCAAAAAAGTTTTGGGTGAAATAATTAATAACAATAATAATAAGAGTAGGGATAATGATAATACCAATATACACTGCTGCTTTTCCTATAGCAGACAAAAGTCCTCTATGAATCATTTTTTCCAAAGCTGAATGATAAAGATCAATATAAATACTAAAAATAATAATGATCCCGCTTCCTAGCATCATCATATAAAGGTATTTGTCAGGAAGATTCCTTTTCAAAGAAATAATATAATGCTTAATAAAATAGTTTATCACCTGATAAAGTGCAGTATGCTTTAAAATCCATATGAAGGTAAACAATATAAAAACAAATAAGATAGCAATAATCATAATATAAAAACCTATAGTAAAGGACTTATGATGTTCTCCATCTAAAACTTTTAATATTTCCTGCAGTATACTTAGCATCCTTCCCCCTCCTAATAGAAGTTCCTAAGGCATATTATTCTTTCAAAGTACAAGTTATACCAACTTCATAGTTAAACAGACATAAAAAAATGAGTATAACCTTTACGTTATACTCACTTTAACACGATTTATCCGCCTGAATGCTTTATTACAAATGATCAGCTTACTATTCCACTAGAACTTATGACATAATAAATGGTCGCTATAGGGCTCGAACCTATGACCCTCTGCTTGTAAGGCAGATGCTCTCCCAGCTGAGCTAAGCGACCATGTGGTAGCGGAAGAGGGATTTGAACCCCCGACACCACGGGTATGAACCGTGTGCTCTAGCCAACTGAGCTATTCCGCCATGTTATTTTGTTTTTAGGCACTTTTGTATTATAGCGTATAGCTTGTCATAATGCAAGTGTTTTTTTATCGTTTTATATAAACATGATATAATTTTTGTTTTTTCCTTTTTTTTGAAAAAAATCTTCAATTTTTTCCTTGTATTTAATATTTATTTTTAATCATACTATTCCTATAAGATAAATTTTTATCACCATAATAATATTAACCTAGGGAAAATATTTTTATGGTTATTTTTATCTTTAAAAAGGGGGCTTGGCGATACCTCTCACTGAATTGGTGATATAGTTCTATATCACAACGGAGTATCTTACCATAAAAAATAGATAAACTTTAGAAGATTTCTTCTTCTAAAGTTTATCTATTTTAAAGATACACCCCAATACCTATGTAAGCCCTATCCCTATATGGACGCTTTACCTCTATACATTCTCCATATATTTATATCCTCTTCATTCAAAACTTATATCAGCTGCTTCTCTCTAAGTGAATTGAGTACCTTAGTATTATATCGTTCAAATTCTCTTGTTCCTCTTTCCCTATCCCCCGGAACTGCCGGTCGATAGACGATGTATTCTTGAAGTACATCCAGTGCCTGTTCGTACCCATCAGTATAAATACGTTTATGCAGATGCATGCTTTTCGAATTTGTGCCATAATACTCAAGAAAAACTCCCTTTTCATCCTGATCTACAATAAACTTAATTTTCCACTCTCTTTCAGGTAGAAATTTGCGGTTGCCTACAAATATATCGGTCTCGTCAATCGTTATACACCACGGTTCAAATGTCTTAGAAAAAACTTCTTTAATCTTACACATATTTAACCCCCCTATCTTGCAAACAATCACCTAGTTTCATATACTATATTAACATATTTTACACTAAAAATACAGTAGATTCTATAAGTTTTTTTAACAAAAAAAATTGTAAATTGTTACATATCACCACCAAATCACTTAATTCCACCTATTAGTTGTTAATATAACACAATTTCTCTCTTTCAAATCAAGTCCTACATATTATTAGCTTTTTATAACTTTAAATAGCAATTCTCATCTTTTAAATGTTACTTGCCTTTTTAATCGTACTATTATTCAGCGCGCAAAAAAAGGACTATAGCTCTTCACTATAATCCTTTTAGCTTTTATTTAGGCATTTTTGCCGCAGCATACCTTGTACTTTTTACCGCTTCCACAAGTACAAGGATCATTTCTTCCAACCTTCTCTTTTCTAACGATCGGTTTAGCTCCAAGACTTGTATCTTCATGGTTTGTAGCTACTGGTTCTGCAACTCTTTCTCTCTTGATCTCTTTATTAACAACAATTCTGACATGGTAAAGGGCTTTTACTGTTTCTTCTTGAATGTTTTCGATCATTTCTTCAAAAATATCAAAGCTTAAGAAACGGTATTCAACCAGAGGATCTCTTTGTCCATATGCCTGAAGGTTGATCCCTTGTTTCATCTGCTCCATATTATCTAAGTGATCCATCCATTTTTGATCAATGACTCTAAGCAGTAATACACGTTCAATTTCTCTCAGCTGCTCTCCTATTTCAAGTTCTTTAGCCTCATAAAGCTTTTCTGCCTTTTCACAAAGCATTTCTTTCAAACCATCCACAGTGAGATCTTCCTGGTCCTTTTTAGTAAAAGAAACTCCTTCAAAAGGAATAATCGTACGCAGATGTTCCATCATGCTTGCAAGATCCCACTCTTCTGCGTACTCGATGCCATTTGTACAGTTATCAACAGCTTTACTGATTACTTCTTTAGCCATCTCCACAACTTTATCACGTAAGTTTTCATTTTTGAGCACTTTATAACGTTCACCATAGATAATTTCACGCTGATCATTCATAATCTTATCGTATTCAAGCAGGTGTTTACGTACTGCAAAGTTGTTGCTTTCAACCTTTGTCTGAGCTCTTTCTATAGCTCTTGTGAGGATCTTATGCTCAATTGGTTCATCGTCTTGAATACCTAAAGCATCAAACATCCTAAGGGTTGCTTCCGGTGTAAAGAGCCTCATCAGATCATCCTCAAGAGCCAGATAAAATCTAGATGCTCCCGGATCTCCCTGACGTCCTGAACGTCCACGAAGCTGATTATCGATACGTCTTGATTCATGACGCTCTGTACCAATTATTTTAAGTCCTCCAAGTTCTTGAACGCCTTCTTCAAGCTTAATATCTGTTCCACGGCCTGCCATATTAGTTGCAATTGTAACTGCACCTATTTTACCTGCTTCTGCAATAATTTCAGCTTCTTTTGCGTGATATTTCGCATTAAGCACCTGATGCTTAATGCCTTCTCTTTTAAGCAGCTTGCTAAGCAGCTCTGAGGTATCAATCGTTACGGTTCCCACGAGAACCGGCTGCCCTGCCTCATGGGCTTCTTTAATATCTTGAATAACAGCATCAAATTTTGCTGCTTCTGTTTTATAAACAATATCAGGATAATCAGTACGTTGAATAGGTTTATTAGTTGGGATTACAATAACATCCATCCCATAAATATCTCTAAATTCTTGTTCTTCTGTTAATGCAGTACCTGTCATACCTGCTTTTTTGGCATATTTATTAAAGTAATTTTGGAAAGTAATTGTCGCAAGGGTTTGGCTTTCTTTTTTAACTTCAACGCCTTCTTTTGCTTCGATAGCCTGATGAAGACCATCTGAGTATCTGCGTCCATCCATTAGGCGCCCAGTGAATTCGTCAACGATAATGATCTCACCTTCATCACTTACTATATAGTCTTTTTCTCTATGCATCAGGTTATGCGCTTTAAGGGCTATAGTAATATGATGCTGAATATCCATATGCTCTGGATCAGCTAAGTTCTCAATACCAAAGTACTGCTCAGCCTTTTTAACACCATCCGCTGTTAATGTAACTGTTTTTTGCTTTTCATCAACTACAAAGTCGCCTTCTTCTTCGATTTCTTCACGCATTAGGTTAGACATCGTTGTTTCTTCACCTAAAAGTTTTCCTTTTTTAAGTCGGCGCACAAAAATATCCGCAGCTTTATAAAGATGCGTAGATTTAGACCCTGCCCCTGAAATAATAAGCGGGGTTCTTGCCTCGTCAATAAGTACAGAGTCAACCTCGTCAATTACGGCATAGTTGAGGTCTCTTTGAACCATTTCTTCAGCGTATAAAACCATATTATCTCTTAAGTAATCGAATCCAAACTCATTGTTGGTTCCATAAGTGATATCTGCATTATAAGCTTCTCTTCGATCTGAATTTTCCATATTGCTTAATATGCAGCCTACGGTAAGCCCTAAGAAGTTGTATACTTGTCCCATCCACTCGGAGTCACGTTTTGCGAGATAGTCATTAACTGTAACAACATGAACCCCTTTGCCTTCAAGTGCATTAAGGTATACAGGAAGTGTTGCAACCAAGGTTTTACCTTCTCCTGTTCTCATCTCAGCAATACGCCCATTGTGAAGAATAACTCCCCCGACGAGCTGCACTCTAAAATGCTTCATATTCATGACACGATAAGCTGCCTCTCTACATACTGCATAAGCTTCTGGCAGAATATCCTCTAAGGTTTCTCCTTTTTCAAGGCGCTCCTTAAACTCAGCTGTTTTCCCCTTCAGTTCATCATCTGTCAGCTTTTGCATAGCTTCATCATAAGATTCTATCTGATTGACAATAGGTTCTATTCTTTTTAATTCTCTTTGCGAATGACTCCCAAAAATTTTTTCTAGTAATTTCAACCTTTTCACCCTCTTCTAAATTTAAATGCTATCTATAGTTATATATTATTTTAGTCATATATGTAAACACTATCATTAAGTATAGCAAATATTATAGTTTATTACAACTATGCACATTATCCAATTATGCCCACATTCTTTATAAAAATGTATATACTGAAAAATTCTTTCTTAAATGGCAGAATATATAAAGAGCAAGATCTCAATCCTGCTCCCCTTTATACTATTTTTTATTCCTTATCTGTTTTGTATCTGATCTTATAATGTAAGCTTAGCCATTTCTTCTTCCAATTGGCTGACGCTGCGCTTTGTCTTGTCGGCGATTTGATTGCTGCTTACCAGCATTTGGTCCAGCCTGTCTACTATGGTTATAGTTTCTTTCACGCCAACACTGGAATCTTCTTTTACTTCTTCTGTTGCTGCAAGTATTTCTTCTGTCGAAGCCAAAAGTTCTTCTGCTGTTGCACTTAAATCGACTACAATACGATCAATATGCTCTGCATTTTCGCTGTAGCTCTTAGCCGCCTCCAAAATTTCACTGTAGTCCTTCTGAATATCGGTAGATACATATTCGAAAAGATTATTTGCACTTTTTGTAAGTGCAGCTACCGCTTCAGTAACTTGCGAAGTTGTTGCCTGAATTTCTGTTGCAGCTGTTTTTGATCCTTCTGCAAGCTTTTTAATCTCATCTGCTACTACACCAAAGCCTCTGCCAACCTCTCCTGCTCTTGCTGCTTCTATAGCGGCATTCAGCGCCAGCATATTAGTCTGCTCTGTAATCTGCATAATAACGTCTGACAGTATATGAATCTGTTCTACTACTTTGGCATGATGAAGGGCAGTTTCCAGTTCTTCTCTTGTTTCTTGGATAACCCTTTCAGAATGTGCTTTAGCTTTAGTAAAATTCTCTTTTATCGCTTGCGCCTTAGCATTAATTTCTCCTGAAGCACTGCTTCCTTTTTCAGCGGCCGCTGCCACAATTTCTGCTACCTTTTTAATCTCAACAGCTGATAAATTCATATTATCTGTAGCTGCAGAAGCTTCTTGAAGTCCTCTGGCCACCAGGTGAGTTGATCCAGATATCTCTTCCATATTATGATTCAAATTGACGATATCCATACATACGTCTGATACAACTTCAGTTACGTCACTGGTCTGACTCTTAATTCTCTGCAGCAGCCCCTTTAGTGCAGACTGCATCTCTTTTAGAGTAATTGCCACCTCACCGAGTTCATCTTTTCGCTTTTGCATAGAAGCATCAACTTCTAAAGCAAAGTTCCCCCCTGCAATTTGTTTAAGCGCTTCTATCAAATACTTCAGCGGCTTTGTTATATTGAGACTAACTGTAATAGAAATAACAATAACAAATAGAGATATAATGATAGCAACAGCATACAAAATAGTAGTATCTATTTGAATTCTCTTACTGCTTCTTAATTCAGTTTGACTCACTTTATCAACTGCCAATTCAACCAGTTTATCAATATGTTCTCTATGTACAGCATATACTGGAGCTATTTCCTGCTTTAAGATTTCAGAAGCCCGCGTCAACTCTCCTCCTTGAAGTGCAGGAATAAATTTATTTTTTCTAAGCTCAAAAAACTCTATTGCTGCCTTATAAGCGTTAACCGTAAGTTCTTCTTTAATAGCCCCGTCTTTTAATGTATTCATCCAGTAATTATGCCCTTCAGCATAAAGTTCCTCCAGAGCATCGCCTTTCTTAATCAGTTCATCCCGCGTGGCCAGATTAGATACATTCAGCATTTCATAGCAGAGCAGATAAGACTCTATAATATATTGCGGTGGCGGCATTATATCTGCAATGAGATCTTTAGATTCTGTAATTTCTTTGTAAATCGGACCATTAACCTTTGTTTGTGCCAAAGTATTAAAAGCGTATACCCCAAACATGCTAAACCCTAGAATAAATAAAATAATGATCAATCCAATTTTGTACTTTACTTTTAGCTTATTAAGTATCATCTTATGCAGCCCTCTCTGTATAACCTTTTAAGTCATTTAATAAATATTCAAGTCAGTATTTATAGTGTTCTATTCTTTATACTAATACAAAAAAACTGCTTTTTCAATTGTTTTCACCAATATCTCCTTACTTTCTTTGTATTTTTTCTTTACTTTAACTTTGTTTTAACTTTATCTGAAGTATACTTTAACTTTGTTATTTAAACATTTCTTAAGAAGTTTGATCTTTTTTATCTTATCATGATTTAATATGTTAAACAAAAGTACTAAAGCATAAAAAAACAGCTTTAGAGTAAAACTCCAAAGCTGCCTTTTAGAATTATTATTAATCTAGTGTTGGTTCAATAAGGCCATATGTGCCATTTTTTCTCTTATAAACAACATTTACTTCTTCAGTATCTGCATCAAGATAAACGAAGAAATTATGTCCTACCAGCTCCATCTGCATTACTGCTTCTTCAGCATCCATAGGTTTGATTGCAAATTTCTTTCTTCTGTCAATTTTAATCACATCATCTTCAGCACTCGCTTGATGTAAAAACCCTGGCGTGAAGCTTCCTGTAGAATTATTTCTGTGCCTGTCTCTTAATTTATTTTTAAATTTATTAACTTGCTTTTCAATAACCGCTACGGCATCATCAATAATGTTATACATGTTTTTGCCTTCAACTTCTGCACGAAGGACGCTGCCATGGAATGGAATCGTAATTTCAATTACATGTATTAATTTTTCGACAATCAGTGTTACCTGAGCCTCTACATCATCATTAAAATACTTATTAAGTTTTTCAAGCTTTTCTACAACTGCATTTTCTAATGCTGCTGTTACCTCAATGTTTTTTCCGCTTATGTTGTATTTCATCTCTCTCTCTCCTTTCAGCCAAGCCAATATTTGTCACCAAATTGGCTATACTATTATTATTCGATATGAGAAGCTTATTTCCTTTTTTAATCCAAGTTATTTTGTTATTTATTTTTAAAAAGTGTATTAAATAAAGATTTATATTTGCTGATTAACACAAGAAATAAAGGGACCCCTACAAGAGTAATCACCGTAAATTCACCTACAGCTATTTCTGCCATCGTGATAAAAAGCGGAAGATTGAGAATCTTATGAAGCAGATAGCCAATAATTAGTCCATTAAATACTGTCGGCCATAAAGATGCAATTAAAAGTCCTGCCCTGCTCTGCTTAGTTATCCTGCCTGTTATGGCAATTGCAACAACCGAAATAAATGTAGCCGGCGTTCCAATAAGTGCATCTTGTAGGCCATAAGGACCTAATAAATTCGCTAAAAAGCAGCCCAGCGTAAGCCCTCCAATATAAGTTGGATCAAAAAACGCAAACAGCGTCATAATCTCTGATACTCTAAATTGAATATTCCCGTAGCTCATAAAAGCAAGGCCTAGCGTAAGTACCGTATAAATTGCCGCTACTGCTGCTGTTTTTACAATAAATTTCGCTGTTATCTTCATACTATCTCTCCTCATAATTAGTCTGTATATAGAGACCTATTCTTATACCGTCTGAAAGCGTGTACGTATTTCCAGTTTAAACACCAAACTTTTCCATTACATTAAAAAAGTCGTAGGATGGATTCCTACGACAACATACTTAAATAGGATTAACCTACCTTGTTTAAAAATTACCACCTAAAAAACATACGCAAATGGCATCTGCTCTTTTTTAGCTGTTTCAAACAACATAAATTAAACTTTTCTAGAGAAACAACACCTAAACTTAAGGTATTATTTACGCAAAGTTATTTCTCACAATGATTTCACATCATGTATCACCCTCGAATACTCTAAAGCTAAGATGTGAAATCTATATGTACCGTAGTTTTATTTAACGACAGGAGGTTTTCGAACTGTCTCTATTTGATTTGCTTTTTCATTATATAGGCTAGCAGCCCTTTTTGCAAGTTCTAAGCTTAAATACATACTTAAATACGGCGAAAGTTTTTAATCTGCATGAAGTGCCTTGTCTGTATCAGGAAGTAGAGCCTGATCATTTAATTCGCCTTTTCCCACTTCTTTTTTGGCATGCATGTATTCCGAAAATACGACGCTTCCGAAAATAAGACTTGCTCCAACTATAGTATTCATTGTAACACTATCTTTTAAAAGAATAACTGAAAAAATAATGCCAAATACCGATTCTGTGCATAGGATGAGCGCAGCTCTCGAAGATGAGGTATACTTTTGACCAATAGTCTGAAATAAAAAGGCAACAAAGGTACTGCATATGCCTAAATACAAAATAGGCATAGTCATTTCGGCTGTAACCTTCCCTGGCGGCTCCTCAAAAATCAAAGCACAGACGAAACCTAAGATGCAGCAAACCACCATCTGTATGGTCGCTAGTATAATACTGTCTGACTTTTTTGAGCAGTAGCCCAAAGATGTAATATGCGCCGCAAAAACGATCGCACATAAAATACCTAAGATTTCTCCAATCCCTATACTAAATCCTGTTTCTTTGGAAAGATTCAAGAACCCAAAACCAATGATTGCTATAAAACCTGCTGTAATATGATAACTCACGATACGCTCTTTAAAAATAATATAGACTAAGAAAGGAACAATAATGACGCTAAGTGCCGTTAAAAAAGCTAGTTTCCCAACCGACAAATAAAGTGCTCCCATTGTTTGGAACATAAACCCAAAAAATAGAAAGATTCCTATCATCGTCCCTGTCAACAGTTCTCCCTTACGTACCACTTTTAGCTTTTTCCAAAAAAACATCACCATCATTACCGAAGCAATAGCAAAACGGAATGCTATCATATAAAAAGGCGTGATCGTCTCTAGTGACTTTTGAACGCCTATAAATCCTCCTCCCCAGACAAGAGCAGTAATCCCAAGTAAAATGTCTCCTCCCCATGAGGGTATTGCTTTAACACTTTTCATGTTTCCTCCTACTATTCTTTAATGTTCCCCAAGCCTTTTATCAGCTGAAAAATATAAAAAGCCCCCTTCCCGCTGCAACAGCCTATTAACGCTTGCAGCAAAAAGGTGCTTATATCAAACAATGTAATCTAATTAATGTCTTCAAGACGCGGAATAGCTTGTATTGCTCCATACTTTTCTGTTGTTTTAGCCCCTACTTTATTAGCAACAGCAATAATGTTTTTCATCACTTTCATATCAAGAAGCGCTCGTTTTGGATCATCAAGTTCTGCTGCCTGCGCTAACACAGCCCCAATATACGCATCTCCAGCTCCCGTTGCATCAACCATCTTTACCGGAATACTTGGCACTACCTCTTTTCGTTTGTTGATAGATAATACCGAGCCATCTTTTCCTTTAGTAATCGTGATGACTTTAGCCCCTAGGTCATGAAGTTTCTGGAGTATCAGCTCTTCATCATCTTCTTCTGTAATCAGGCTTGCTTCTTCCAAAGATACTTTTAGAATATCTGTCTTTTTAATGACTTCTTTGCATCTTTCTCTAAATAGGGGAATGTTTTGTCCAAACAGCGCTTCTCTGAAGTTTGGATCAAATGAAATAACCTTATCATTCTTTTCTGCATATTCTATAAAGGCCAGATAACTGCGGTATAGCTCACCACCTAAAAGAGCTGTCGCACTGCCTAGGTGAATAACCGAAGCTTCTTTAAATTCATCAAAGTCAACATCTTCAGGGCTAAGATTTTCATCTGCACCTCTCATAAACTCAAAGTCCCTTTCACCATCAGCCGTCAAAGAAACAAATGCCAGCGTCGTATTATACTGATCATCTTTTAGACAATACTTAGTATCTACCCCTAACCCTTTGATCATGTCGTATAAGAAATTGCCAAAGCTGTCTTTCCCAACTTTCCCGACAAAGGCAGCTGAAGAACCTAGTTTAACTATAGCTGCACACACATTTGCGGGAGCGCCTCCTGCTTTTTTTATAAAATGCTCTCCATCCTGAAGTTTTGTATCCCGATCATCACATACAAAATCGATTAACAGTTCACCCGGACAAATAATCTTAGCCATCATTCTTTCTCCTTTGTTTCTTGAATTAGTTTACCACAACTTTCTATCTTACTATAACATCCTCATGTTATATAAAGTTATAAATTTATACTTACTTATTAAAATATTTTCTTATCTTAGCAAATTTTAGCATTCTATGCAACCGTTTTCTAAAATGTTTGATTAAAATGTGCTTCAACTTCTTCTAACAATTCAAAATGCGTAAAGTCAAAATGCAGCGGCGTAAGTGTAACGTAGCCCTGCGAAATATAGTAAAGGTCTGAATCCTCTTCCTCTATTTTATTCCTTGTTCCTTTTATTGTATAAACCTTGTCGTCTTTTTCTTCTATAAGAACATACTCTGTCTGATAGGTAGATTTTCCAAGCTTGCACACCTTCAGTCCCTTAATGGCACGCTCATCTACATGAGGGATATTAAGATTAAGTACTACAGTTTTTCTCTTGCAGCTTTGATAAGCGCTTTCAATAATTCTGCCGGCCCATTTAGCTGCTTTTTCATAATCCTCATCTTCTTTTTCCCAATCAACCTCCATTGAGACAGCAATAGAAGGTATATTGTAAATAGCCCCCTCAATTGCTGCAGATACTGTCCCGGAGTAGAGAATATCTGTTCCGCAGTTGATCCCTCTATTGATTCCGGATAATACCAAATCTATATCTTTTCCTAAAAGAGAAACCCCCAGCTGTGTACAGTCAGCAGGTGTTCCAACTACACTATATGCCTTTACAGGTAACCCTTCCAGTTTTTCTTCTTTTACTCTAATGGGTTCATGAATAGAAATCGAATGGCTCGAAGCACTCTTTTGCTCTCTGGGCGCTACAATAATCACCTCATGATTTTTAGAAATTTCTTTAGCTAAAGCCTGTATACCCCTTGCGTGAATGCCATCATCGTTTGTTATTAATACTCTCATAATACCTCCTATTAACCTTTCTAATGCAATAAATCATTAACTGCTTTATATTATAGACTCATAAAGCCCGCCTCGCTGCAACTAGCCAGCTTGCCTCATTTATCTATTCGTATGCTCTTTATATCCTTCTTGTTTCAATTTATAGATTAATTAATTATACCATAGTATTGATAATATAGGCGTGTAATATTCCAAACTCCAAATCAAGAAGTATACAGTTAGTACATACACTAAGAAACAAAAAACTCCTATAACTAAACGTTATAAGAGTCTCTTTTGCATCAACCATTAACTTTTTTTGCAGTATATTTGAAGTTACTTACTCTGTAAGCTGAAATAAAAGACGAAATAGAACCAATCGCTGTAAAGAAATATCCTAGAAAGAGATCAGCTATAAAACTTCTTCGAACATCTTCATAGTCCATTAAAAAATATTTCAGTCCATTAATTGCTTCTATGAATCCTACTGACTCATATTCATTTAGCACACTATAGAGTTCATAGCCATAAGCCGTATAAGTTGCAACAAATACCATTGCGATAGTCATAGTAATCGTTATAATCATCCCTAAAACGTTAAGCTTACCTCCGAAAAGTTCATAGCCTTTGATAATGCAGACAGCCAGCACCACGCCGCATATCGCTGCAATATACCCTAGAGCATAAACAACAACCCAGAGGGCAATGCCAATAAGTGACCCTAAAAATGCACCTACTATGCCGGTTACGAAGTTTCCTTTACGCTGCTTTGCATTCTCCTGCAGACTGTCTAGTCCTTCTATGATCTGCCCATAGCATGTTTCACATACGTACACCGCTTTATTATTAATAAGATGAACTTCCGTTTCCTTGTTTTCCCCACACATTTCACAGCATGTTTCATAATAGTTTCTGGCAGCAAAGGTTGCTATCTTATCTATAAGCTCTGTTAAATAGCTGACATTAGTTTTAGCCATACCTTTCATAATAACATCTACCCTAAGTCCGCCGCCTTCATACGTTACTTTTTTAATCTTCTTTTTATCTAGTACAAGTTCTTGTATGAATGCATTCATGCTTTCAGTCTGAGTTAAATCAGATGTCTTAATCGGAAAACTGACACTATAGAGGCGTTCCGGCAGATTCTCCCTCGCGACCACCTTATAATTTTTGTACTTTCCAAGCATTACCCTGTCTTTCGCATGATACGTTAGTCCTAACGCCTCAGCAACCTTCGCCAACTCTGTTTTAATCATATTCCCCTCCATAACGATATCTATTATGTTCTTCACACCATTAAAATAATATCATTTTTAAAGAGGTCCATCAACCACAATTCTAATTCTTCTAAATATTCCCTTTTAACTGTTTGAGAGACAGACTTACTTTATAGTTGCCATACTTTTGCACTTCATCTAATATTTGAGTAAGCTGAATTTCTGACTCTGCACACACTTTCAGTAAGTAACATGCCTCTCCACCAGTCTTATGAGCTTCCGTGACCGACTCACACTGCTGAACAAACTGAATAAATTCTTTGTGATTGATAGTTTTCATAAAGACAGCAACGAAAACAGTCATCCTCTTCCCTAGCTTCTTATGGTCTATCTGAATCGTATATCCCTTTAAAACACCGGCTTTTTCAAGTCTGTTAATCCTATTTCTAACTCCCTGGCCAGTTAAATGAACCTTTTCTCCTATTTCCTGCCACTGTAATCTGGCATTTTGTGCCAGCAGGTTTAAAATCTGTCTATCTGCATCATCCAATATAACTTCTGTTTTCTCTTTCATCACTCAACTCTTCTCCCTTAAAGCCTTCGGCCCCTCAACTTCAATCTGTTTTATAATCATTATAACATTTTGTAATCATTATAAAATATGCAAATGGAGGTTACTACAATGAAAATACAATTTATCAGGCATGCAACTGCTGTACTTTGGATCAATAACCTAAAAATTCTTATTGATCCAGTACTTGCTCCAAAAGGCACTTATCCGCCCGTAAAAAAAACAGCCAATCAAAATCCTAATCCCTTAACTGATCTTCCTGTCAGCTTAAAAGAGCTTATAGATTGTGATGCTGTTTTAATCACACATCTCCACCAGGATCATTTTGATCAGGCAGCCATAGATACTCTGCCTAAGCATATTCCTATCTTATGCAGCCACCTGGATGCCAAAAAGCTAATGGGCTATGGCTTTATAAATATTTACCCAATCAAAACACAACTAAATTTCAAAGGAATCAGCTTTCACCGTACCACCGGCAAACATGCCCATGGCCTTTTAGCGCTTCAAATGGGCGCCGTTTCTGGTTTTATCATAAAGGCTTCCCCTGAACCTTCTCTTTATCTGCTTGGTGATACTGTATGGTGCGGCACAGTTAAGAAAGCTCTCAAAGTCTTTCAGCCTGACATTGCTATAGGCTACTTCGGAAGTGCTCAGTTTACCTTTGGAAAACCTATCACAATGGGTCTTCATGATATTTCCAGACTTAAGGCCTTTATGCCTGATCTCAACCTCATCTGCATCCACCTGGAAGCTTGGAACCACTGTATGCTGCGCCGTGATGATCTCAAAAAACATATCCAAGAAGCGTCCCTCATAAATACTTCTGTTCCTAATGAAGGAGAAGTTATAGATTTCTCAACGCCTTCTGCTTTCTCCGGCATCTTTTAAGACTATTTAAACTCTTTGCATTAGTATACCCCTATATTTATCCTACGAGAAATCAAATAAATAATAACGTCTGTAAAAAAATAAGACTTCAAATGAATTCTTCTGACTTACATAATAAAAAGAATACGCAGCAGGCTTAGCCCGCTGCGTATTCCTTTTGCCAGTTATCAAATTGTTTCATGACTTCATCATAAGTATCTAGACAAATCTGAGGAAGCTTCTGGCCACTCAGCTTTTTGAAATCTACCCCCGCTTGTTTAAATCCCTTTTCGACCGCTTCTTTAAGGAGCCCTATTTTATCTGGATCTGCTCCCGATAACGCTTTTGCCATCTTCATAATTCTGTCTGCTACAGCTTGAACACTATAAGCCCCGCCTTCCTCAACAGCCTTCTGTGCTTCTACAGCGTCCACAGCTAAAGGCGGAATGCCCTCTTCTATACTGCCAAAAATCTCTTTAATCAGATTTTGGCTCTCTACTGACATGCCATAGGCATTACTTTGATTTTCAAAATTAGCCTGAACCATTCTTCTAAGCATGTCAGCCTTCTGCTTAGCCTCATTTTCCTTAAGATCTTCAATCTGCTCCGGGGTAAGTTTTTTTAGTTTGCCATACGTCGCCTTAGCTGCATGCTTATCTGATTTTACAAATTCATCTGCCTGAGAAGCTGCCTCTTTCTTCTCCGATTCCTGAGCCTTGCTCTTTTCTTTATAAACCTGATACGCCTTACTAAAGCCGCCAGTCACATTTGTAATTTCCATACACATCCCCCTCTATCCTACTCTTTCAGGTAATTGCATAGCTCTTGTTTCATTGAATCTCAATGGTTTTAAATTTGTATCCTCTTAAAAAACTGAACTTTGCAATTACCTATCCTACCCTTTATTTCGTCTTTTTCTCTCTAAACCTAATAGCAAATAAAAAAACTTTTCTTAAAAGAGCACATTCTTTTGCTCTTAAGAAAAGTTTTTAATCATTTTCATTCGTTTATAGTACCTTACTTAAAAACATCTTCATTCTTTCTTCTTTAGGATTATCAAAAATCTCTTTTGGATCGCCCTCTTCGATAATCTTGCCTTCATCCATAAATAACAGTCTGGTGCCAACTTCTTTGGCAAAGCCCATCTCATGGGTTACAATCATCATCGTCATGCCTTCACGTGCCAGATCTTTAATAACTTCAAGTACTTCTTTAACCATCTCCGGATCAAGTGCTGAGGTGGGTTCATCAAAAAGCATAACTTCCGGATTCATCGCCAGCGATCTGGCAATAGCGATTCTTTGCTTTTGTCCCCCTGAAAGCCTGCTTGGATACTCATTTGCCTTTTCTCTAAGCCCAACCTTATCTAGAAGGCCATAAGCAATTTTCTCAGCTTCTTCCTTTGAAAGCTTTTTAATCTTAATCGGTGCAAGCGTAATATTTTCTAAAACAGTCATATGAGGAAAAAGATTAAAATGCTGGAATACCATTCCTACCTTTTGACGAATTTGATTAATATCAACCTTCGGATTGGTAATATCCATATCATCCACAAAAATCTGCCCTTTAGTCGGCATCTCCATAAGGTTAACACATCTTAAATAAGTAGATTTTCCCGAACCTGAAGGACCAATAATAACTACAACTTCACCTTTATTTACATAGTCTGTAATTCCTTTAAGCACTTCCAGATTTCCAAAGTTTTTATATAAGTCATTTATTTTAATCATAAGGTTCGTCTCCTAACTACTGATATTAATCTTTTTCTCTACTCTTCTCATAACCTTAGTGAAAACACCTGTTAAGAGCAAGTAGCATGCAGCGACAATAAGCAGCGGCTGGGTTGCATTCATCGTACGGCTTACCATAATACTGCTTGCCTTCATCAGATCAAGTCCGCCTATAAAGCTGATAATCGCTGTTTCTTTGATAAGAATGATGAACTCACTTACGAAAGCCGGCAGCATCTGTTTGAAGGCCTGAGGCATAATGATATAGCGCATTGTTTCCATGTACTTAAAGCCTAGAGAACGGCCTGCTTCCATCTGTCCTTTGTCAATCCCTTGTATTCCGGCTCTTATAAGCTCTGCCATATAGGCTCCGCTGTTTACGCCAAAGGCAATCCCACCTACTACGATTCTTGGAAGATTAGACCCAGCAAAGATAACACTCCACATAAATACGATCTGTACTACCGCTGGTGTTCCTCTAATAATATCTATATAGGTTTTCGTAATCCACTTTAATATTTTTTCAAGCCATTTAAACTTACTTGGAAATTGGCTCATCTGCACAACGGCTACAAGGATTCCGATCATCATCCCAATAACAAGCGCTATAGCCGTAAGTCCTAAAGTCCATAGCATGCCGTTAAAGACAACTAGGTAAAACTGTTTTTCAAAAAAAACTTTATAAAAATCTACGGTCTGCTGCCACTGGATTTTTACTAAAAAATTCTCTAACATTTTTTTCCTCCTTATGTGATATCTCAAAGTCCCTTTATCTATTATATTGGTAATTGAGGGATTAATCCAGTGTTTCTAACATTTTCTTTTATACAAAAAAAGGTTAAAGTAATCCTTTAACCTTTTTTTGTATAAAAACCCTATGAGATTATATCATTTTTACCTATTATTCAGCAGCTCCAAAGAATTTTCCATATATTTCATCATATTTACCGCTTTGTTTAAGTTCTTCAATTACAGTGTTGATTGTATTAAGAAGTTCTGTATCCCCTTTTCTAACAGCGATAGCATATTCTTCTTCAGTAAATGGTGCATCGAGTACTTTAATATCATTTTGACCTTCAACTAATCTTTTAGCTGGTTCTGCATCGATAACTACTGCATCTACCTTACCATTTTTAAGATCCATTACCGCAAGAGGCGCTTTATCAAACTGAACCACTTCAACACCCTCTGTACCGCTTACAAATAAGTCTCCTGTTGTCCCTAACTGTACACCAACTTTTTTGCCAACTAAATCATCGGCAGTTTGGATACTTGTATCATCCGCTTTAACAATAATCATTTGTTTTGATGTGAAATAAGGATTAGAGAAATCTACCTGTGTTTTTCTATCCTCTGTTACACTCATTCCTGCTGCAATAAAATCCATTTGCTTATTGTTAAGACCAACAATCAGTGTATCAAATGCCATATCTTCAATCTTAAGTTCTTTTCCAGCCTTTTCAGCAATTGCTTTTGCAATTTCAACGTCAAACCCAACAATTTCTGCGCCGTCACGGTATTCAAAAGGTTCAAATTCTGCATTTGTTCCCATAACGATGAATTCGCCGGCTCCTCCTGCTGGTGTTTCTTCAGCCGCTTGAGCTCCTGTATTCCCTTCTGGCGTCGGTGTAGCTTTTGGTGCACATCCACCCAGCATACCAACTGAAAGTATTCCCGCTCCTATTAAAACTAATGCTTTTTTTAATTTACTATTTTTCATTTACATGTCCTCCTGTATTCAATATTAGATGTTATCTTCGACATTTTGAATTCATTTTATTCACATGTATAATTATACATATTTATGAATTAGTAGTCAATATGTTTTTACCTCTTTTTTATGTTACTTAAGAAGTATTTTTGAGTCTAAGCTTTGATAAATATAAAAAACAAGTTTTTTTCACCCAATTATCCCCACTTTTATCTACACTCTATTAACATAAATTTGTAATAATTTATTTTAATTCTGTGGATAGTGTGTATAACTTTGTGTATAAGTTGAAAACACGTACAAGCTCTAGCTTGTTTTTGTGGATAATCTGTTTGTTATGTTACTTATTTAACACATTTATGTAAAAAGGATTCTGTAATGCCGAAAATATTTTTACATATTTTGGAACAAAAGTTAAATAATTGTTATTAATAAAAATACATTTTACCTGAAGAAATCCCTCGCTTACACATCCTGTCTCAAGGAGAGATTTCTTTTAAAAAATACTTAAATTTCATAGTCTGCTACAACTCTGTGGGTAGCTACCTGTCTTACAAGTTCATTAGCTACTTGTAAGTGTTTAGGATGGTTTTGATAATGCTCTAAAGCCTCTTTGCTTTTAAGAACAGAGTAAAGTGCTACGTCATAGGCTGCCTCTGCCGGGTTAAAATTAAAGCCGACCTCTATTTCTAAAAGGCCTTCAATTTCTCCTTTAAGAGCTTCTAACTGCTCTTTCATCTTCAGCATGATCTCTTGCTTCTTGCCATGTTTCTCGTGATCTTCCACTTTCCACATTACAATATGTTTAACCATATAATCCTCCTTTCTTGATATATTTTTGATACCCTATCTTGTAAGTTCTTTGGCCGGTTAATAGTTATTATAAAATAGACTTAGCTGTCTGTATTACGTTCTCTGCCGTAAATCCATGTTTTTTAAAGATAACATCAGCTGGTGCAGATTCACCAAATGTATCGATAGAAATAACTTTTCCTTCAAAACCAGTGTATTTATGCCAGCCGAAGCTTGATGCAGCTTCTACGGCTACTCTTTTGGTTTTGGATGCTGGAAGAATAGATTCTTTGTAAGAT
>CALJNR010000008.1 GCA_937981575.1 uncultured Clostridia bacterium
AGTTGGTTTAACATAACGTCTTGTAAGTTGATTGCTTTACTCATTATTTCTTTCCCCTCCTAAAGGCTGTATTAACTTGATATTATTGTATATGATATTTTTTGGCTTGTCTACTATATTGTTAAAATTTTCTAAAGAGACATTAGAATTATAGCCAATAAGTTTTAACATTATACTTGAAAAACTTCATTTTTGGCAGTATTTTTCTAAGTGATTTAGCATGTGATCAACAATAAGAGACGTATCAAAATGGTAATTATCTACTTCAATAAGAATAGGGTCTGCTTGGTGCTTAAACCAAGTTAACTGCCTTTTAGCGTAATGTCTAGTGTTTTGTTTAAGGCTGCTTACGCACTCTTCTAAAGCAGTCTGGCCTTTTAAATAGGGAAAAAACTCTTTATACCCTATCGCTTTCATTGAGGTAAGCTCCAAACTATAGCCTTTATCAAAAAAGGTTTGTACTTCTTGCACAAGACCCTCGGCAAGCATTTGTTCTACGCGTGTATTAATACGTTCATAAAGCAATTCTCTTTCCATCGTAAGGGCAAAAAAAGTATAATCATAAGGTGATACATTATCTGCTCTTTTAGTCTTTTCAGCTTCATTGTGTGAAGAAATAGGGGTATTGGTTTGGTGGTAATATTCTAATGCTCGAACAACCCTTTTAACGTTATTTGGGTGAATGGTGGCGGCACTAATAGGGTCTACAATATAGAGTTTATCATGCAAAAAGGTATTCCCTTTTTTAGCTACGAGTTCAAAGAGTTCATTTCTATAAGCTAAATCAGCTTGCATTTCATCAAATGAAGTATCGTACAGTATAGCGTTAATATAAAAACCTGTTCCACCTACTAAAATGGGTATTTTTCCTTTTGCGTAAACCTGTTCAATATAAGAAGTAACACGTTCTTTAAACCAAGCGACACTACACGGCTCGTTTGGAGAGAGCTCATCAATCATATAATGCGTAATACCTTGCATTTCTTCTTTCTTAACTTTAGCAGTACCAATATCCATCCCTTTATAGACCTGCATAGAATCAGCAGATATAATTTCTCCATTGATGTGTTTTGCTAAAAGTACGCTGGTTCCTGTTTTGCCTGACGCAGTAGGACCAGCAATTAAAACGAGAGGTTTTTTCATGTGATCACCTTACTTATTAGATTCTTTTAAACATTTTTTCAATATCTGATTTGGTTAAAGCAACTAGTGTTGGCCTACCATGTGGGCAAGTAAATGGATTATCTAGTTTGAGAAGTTCTTCAATAAGATACTTGCATTCTCTTTCAGAAATTTTATCATTTGCTTTTATTGCACTTCTGCAGGCAAGTCTGATAATTGTATCTTCTTTAATAGAGGTAATATCTTGAGGTTTGTCCATGCTAAGTGTATCTAATACATCTTTAAAAGCACGAGCTGGTAATGGACTATTAAAAATAAAGGGAACTTCACGAACGACAATACTATTTTCACCAAAGGACTCACATTTAAATCCAAGCTTAGTAAATAGTGTATCATGCTGATTCATAATAACCTGTTCTGAATGTGTGATTGTAAAGGTTTCAGGCAGCAGGAGTACTTGGGTTGCTACGCTACCCTTTTTAAAGCTCAGCATAAACTTTTCATACATAACGCGTTCATGAGCCGCATGTTGATCGATAATAAATATTTTATCATCATATTGGATGATCCAGTAGGTTTGAAATAATTGACCAATAATCTTATAGGAAGGAACGTCAGCATAATCTGTCTCCTCACTTACACTAACCGATTCCTTTACTTGCATTTTACCAAATAATTTTTCTTCTTTATAAGACACTTCCTTCTTTGCGTCAATGGATGGCATAGAAGACGGAGTAGGCCTTGCAAGCATCGTTTCTGCTGTAGGCGTATTGTGAGTCTTTCTAGGAGCAAAAAATGTATCGACTACGATTTGTTCATGACTTGGTGAAGATTTAAAAGAAGACGTAGTTGATGAAGTATTAGCCTGCTTGGGTACCACTTGCGGAACTAAATTCTCTTCTTTAAGAGAAGAGACAATTCCCTGATAGACTGTATTGTAAATAAGCTCTTCATGCTTAAATCGAACTTGCATTTTGGTAGGATGTACATTAACATCTACACGTGCGGGATCTAAGCGAAGATGAAGGATAATAAAAGGGAATTTACCTACCATCACTAAAGTTTTATAAGCTGCTTCTACAGCGCGCTGCAAAAGTGTACTTTTAATATATCTGCCGTTAATAAAGAAGTGTTCATAGTTTCTATTTGCACGGGTAAGAGACGGCTTACCTAAAAGACCGACACACTCTATATCCTGATCTTTGTAATAAAGCTTTGTTGTGTTTTTGGCAATATCCTTGCCGTATAGATTAAGTACACAATTGACAAGATCATGATTACCAGATGTGGTAAACTGCATCTTGTTGTTTTGAATATATTTAAAGGAAATCTCAGGATGTCCAAGCGCAAGCCTCGTCATATAATCAGATATTTTTGCACCTTCAACACTACTATTTCCTAAAAACTCTTTGCGAGCTGGGACATTATAAAAAATATGTCTAATAATAAGTGTTGTTCCATTTGGACATGCGATTTCCTCAGAAGATGTGATTTTACCGCCAGCTACTTCTATGCGCTTACCTGTGATATCCTGTGCCGTTTTAGTAATAAGCTCAACATGAGAAATAGAAGCAATACTCGCTAAAGCCTCACCTCTAAAGCCAAGGGTTAATACTTTAATAAGATCATCAGATGTCTTTATTTTACTCGTTGCATGTCTTAAAAAAGCGATTTCGACCTCTTCTTTAGGAATACCGATACCATTATCTGTAATCCGTATAAAGTCAATTCCTCCGTTTTTAATTTCTACGGTAATTGAGCTTGCTTTAGCATCAATACTGTTTTCT
>CALJNR010000009.1 GCA_937981575.1 uncultured Clostridia bacterium
ATGCCTCAAAAGCGAGTTATGTGCTTACAAAAAGAGGGATAGGATACTATTTTAGAGGTTAAAATTTATGAGAACAAGCATACAACTAAAAATTGTTATGATTTATTTATCAGTTATTATGATCGTTATGATGATTATAGGCACTTTTATCGTTTACAACATTGAGGAAAGAGATTATAAAAGTATCCAGTCAGACCTTCAAGAATTAGCAGATGAAATAAAGGTGCGTCTTAACTGGCAAACACAAAAGCCTAATCTAGAGGAGATTAAAAGCAGAATCAATGTTATTAATGTAAATCATATCTATATACTCACACCAGAGGGAAAGGTAGATGCTGGTACTAATTCGGAATTATTAATAGGAGAAACGGTAAAATCAGAAGTTGTTATTAGAGCTATTAATACTAAAAAGCCAGCTACCGCAGCTATAGTTCACTTTGCAAATAAAAACACAGGTCCGAAATATACTGATTATGCAATGCCTATTATTGATCCGTATACGGATGAAATTACAGCTATTATCTATGTAGCAGCAAATATAGACCGTGTTTATAAAAATATGAGTGAAGTTATAAAAACTCTAGCAATTGGTTCTGTTGTTGCGATGATTATAGCCGTTTTATTTGGTATTGCTTTTTCTAAAATGATTACAGCGCCTATTAAGCAGCTGACTGCCAATGCAAAGAAACTTGCAGCGGGAGATTTGGTTAAACGTATGCCTATAGAATCTAATGATGAAATAGGGGAACTTACCCAAAGTTTTAATTATATGGCCATTAAGCTTGGTCATACGATGGAAGCCATTATCAGTGAAAAAAATAAACTGGAGAAAATATTTGAACATATGGCAGATGGTGTCATGGCTTTTGACCGTGAAGGCGTGCTGATTCATACAAATTCCATATGTTATGAGATGCTAGGTTCTCTTAATATGGATCATCGCTTTAATTACATATTTCCTAAATTAGGTATGAAGGTGTCTTTTGAGCAACTATTAAAAGGTCGAGAGACAGTAGCAGCCAGAGAAATACTTGCGATTAATGGCAGATATCTCAGTATGCATTTTGCGCCTTATACGAGTGTTAAAGATGAGCCAGATGGCTTGGTTGTTGTGATTCAGGATGTCACCAAGCAGCAGAAGTTAGATCAAATGAGAAAAGAATTTGTGGCAAATGTATCTCATGAGCTAAGAACACCTCTTACCACTGTGAAAAGTTATACAGAAACTCTTATGGAGGGGGCGATTGAAAACACAGAACTTGCGATGAACTTCTTAAGTGTTATGGATAAAGAGGCAGACCGCATGACTACCCTTGTTCATGATTTACTGGAACTTTCAAGGATAGATAATCATCAAATCCAACTTAACTTTAAGAAGCTTGATCTCCAAAAGCTAGTAGAAGAAACGCTCGAAGCTCAAGCTATTCATATTGATAAAAAAGGACATAAGCTAATTTATGAAACAGATGAGGCTAAGTCTTATTGGATACAAGGGGATCAAGTTAGGATTAAGCAGGTACTTCACAATATACTTTCAAATGCTATCAAGTACAGCATGGACCCAGGCACAATTCATATTAAGATTTTTAAAGGAAAAGATATTGCTATTTGCATTCAAGATACAGGTATTGGGATTCCAGATCAAGACCTAGAACGTATTTTTGAAAGGTTTTATCGTGTAGATAAAGCAAGATCAAGAAAAATGGGGGGTACCGGACTTGGCTTATCTATTGCCAAAGAGCTTGTAGAACTTCATGGTGGATCTATTAAGATAAATAGTAAAGTAGGAAAAGGAACTACTGTTACCTTGCATTTTCCTATGTCAAATTATTAATTGTCCTATTTTTCGATAGGTATTGTAAAATAAAAGTTATTGCAGTGTAACCTGTTTGTAATACTAATAAGCTATAATGTAATTGAATATAATGTATTAATAAGGAAAGGGGGATTCGACCTAGTGAAAATATCAAAAAATCTTATGATAGCTCTTACTTTTTTAAGTATTACTTTATTTAGCGGAACCATTTTTGCTTCAGAAACGGCTGTAACACCATCTAATGTAAAGGTAGAAACAATTGTGAAAGATGATAAAAAGGTTGAAGTGGTAGTCAGTGAAGATCAATATGTCCGAATCGCCCAACCTACAAAAGTAAATACTTCCACCTTTGAAAGTAAGATGAACATCATGGGGGAGACAAAGCAAGGCACAGAGATAACGATTGAAGTTTATAATACGAAAACAGATAACATATCACTTTCTAAAGATGTAACAATCTATAAGCTTAAGACAGTTGGGATCACAGGATCATTTAATCAACTTATTGAGCTCTTAGAAGGCGAGAATAAAGTGGTATTAACTTATACTAATGAAAAAGATAAAAAAGAAAAAGAAAAGATGGTTTTTTATATTACAAGAGAATCAGAAGAGATTAAGGAACTTGTTAAAAACATGATTGTCCATTATGGAAAAACGAAAGAGTCTAGTTTAGAGAGTACTATGAAAACAAATGCCTTAAAGTAATAGGTGATAAGATGATAAAAAATATAATAAAAGTTGTGATACTCGCGATGCTTAGTGTATTGTGTATATGGCAGATGGGAATGTTGTGGCTTGGCGATATGTCAGGCCATAATTTTTTAGGCAAAAATACTGCAATCCGCCATATGATATTGATACA
>CALJNR010000010.1 GCA_937981575.1 uncultured Clostridia bacterium
GTATAAAACGCTTCCCTCTGGAGGAACATTATAAAGTAGAACTTAATGAGCAGGGAGTGTTTTATACGATGAAAATAGACATACCAGAGTTATCCATAGTAGCATTAGTAGGGCCTGATAGTAACATAAAGCAAAACTTTATGAAGAAACACTTTGCGTTAGATGAAATCTTAACGTTAGATGACCTTTTTTATGAGGAAGAGGAGTCAGAAGAAGAGGCAGATGTGGCAGCGGATTTGCTGGATAGTTTGTATAAGAAAGCTGAAAATAGGCTTAGAGAGGGTAAGTTTACAGTTATTGATGCACCTCATATAGAGGCTAAAGATAGAAAGAAGATTATAGAATCAGCTAAAAGGCAGCACTGTTTTCCGGTGGCGATTGTTTTTAGTGGTCAAGAAGATAGCCATAGTGATCAAAACAGCGGTGACGAAACGGACGAGACGATCAAACGCTTTGAGAAAGAAGGGTTCAGGTATGTTTATCTGATAGAGAGTGAAGAAGAGGTTGATAAGAGAGAGGTTTTTCGCAGTAAGCTTTATAATAATAAGCGGGATATTCATGGGCCTTTTGATATTATTGGAGACGTACATGGATGCTATGATGAGCTTTGCGACCTCTTTGAAAAATTAGGGTATGAGGTAGACCGTGAAAGGTGCCTTGCGGAACACCCAAACGGAAGAATAGCAGCTTTTGTCGGTGATCTGGTGGATAGAGGGCCAAAAAGTATGGCGGTACTTAGGCTCGTCATGGGGATGGTGAAAAAGGGAACAGCTTACTCCGTCCTTGGTAATCACGACGGCAAACTGCAGCGTAAGCTTAAAGGCTCTAATGTTCAAGTAGCCCACGGACTTGAGACCACTCTAAAAGAGATGGAAGAAGAAGACGAGATGTTTATACAAGAAGTTAAAGCATTTTTGGATGGGCGAATCAGCCATTATGTTTTTGATGAGGGCAAACTGGTAGTGGCCCATGCCGGACTTAAAGAAAAGCTGCATGGCCGGGGGTCACGCAGAATTCGCGAACTTGCCATGTTTGGTGAGACTACAGGCAAAAAAGATAAGTTTGGGCTTCCAGAAAGATTAAACTGGGCAAAGGGCTACCACGGGAGAGCCTTTGTTGTTTACGGACACACGCCTCATGAAAAGGTGAATATCATAAACAATACAGCAAACATTGATACAGGATGTGTATTTGGAGGCAAATTGACAGCCTTTAGATACCCGGAAAAAGAAATCGTTGATGTCAAAGCAAGGGCCGTTTATTATGAGCCATCAAGGCCATTATTTATAATAGGTGTATAAAGAATACTAAAAGCGGAGCTGGATGCAAAAAAAGCCTTAGTCTAAGGAGATTCTCATTAAAAATGAGTAATCCTTCGGCAGGGCTTTTTTATCAGCAGCGGTTTAAGGATTCAACTTATTTTAAAGAGTGGATAGTAGTTTAAGGATCTGAAAAAGCAGCTGATACAAATAATTAAGTAATACAATTTACAGTATATGGAAATAAGTATATAATTAAGATAGAGGGTCAAGGCATAAAAATATTTTTAGCTAAGTTAAAACCTATATTAAAAACTGAGGGAGTGGGAAAATGATAGATTTTAATAATTCGCAGGTCTTCAAACTTAAGCCTATAGGGGAAAAAGAGGCTGTCGAATCTGTGCAGATGCTTTTGACTCCGGGAGAAACAGTAGCTGCAGGCTTTAAAACCGTAAGAGATAAGGTAATCTTTACGTCAAAGCGGATCATTGCTATTAATGTTCAAGGAATCACAGGAAAAAAAATAGATTATACTTCTATCCCTTATTCTAAAATTCAAACTTTCTCCATAGAAACAGCAGGGACCTTTGACCTTGACAGTGAATTAGACATTTGGCTGAGCGGCCTTGGAAAAGTGCGCTTTGAAATACTTGGGGCTTATGATATCAGATATCTTAACAGAATCATTAGTGAATATGTTTTAGGTTAATGCAAGACGATAAGGTTACTGACCATAAGGCAGGGTAATAGTAAAATGTGTCCCTTGATCTGGATAGCTGCGTACATCAATAGATCCATGGTGAGCCTCCACAATCCATTTAGCAATGGAAAGACCTAAGCCGGAACCTCCTATATTTCTGGCTCTTGCTTTATCCACTCTGTAAAAGCGGTCAAAGATTTTTGTAAGGTGTTCACTTTCGATACCCTCGCCAGTATCTGAAATCAAAATAACAACGGACTTCTCCTTTTGTTTGAGTGCCAGGGTAACCTTGCCGCCAGCGTCTGTATACTTTATGGCATTATCTAAAAGAATAACGATTAATTGGTACATGCGGCTTTGATCTCCTATAAAGGAGATTTTTTTATTAGTGTCTATATTAAGCGTTATGAATTTATTTTTGGCTAAAGGTTTAAAGGATTCTGCTGCCTGATCTAGCACCTTATCTATTCTAAAAGAACTTACATCGAGGGTTTGCTGATTAGCATCAGCTCTGGATAATGTGAGTAAATCTTCCACCAGTTTTGTCATACGTTTATTTTCAATCAAAATATTCTCAAGCCACTTTGTTTGGCTTTCAACGGTTTCTTCTGGGTTCCCCATGATGAGTTCTAAATTGGTTTGTATAACGGCAAGGGGCGTTCGCAGTTCATGGGAGGCATCGGCCGTAAAGTCCATTTGCTTTTGCCAAGCTTTTTTAATAGGAACGAGTGCTTTTCCAGAGATGAACCAACCTCCTAAAAAAATAAGTATAAGACTTGTCAAAATGATCATAAATGACCTATGAAAAAAGGTAACGGGATCCTCAATTTTATTCTCCGCATGATATAGGAAATTTTGTGATTTCATAAAAATAACAAGTGCGATCAAGGAAAGAATGGCCCCGATGACACCAATATTATAAAGTGTTAATGTTATTCGTGTTTTCCAAAACATGCTCAGCCTCCTTAAGACAATAGCCTATTCCTCTAATGGTACTTATTGATAGACTGCTATTAAGTGCATTAAGTTTTTTGCGTACATAATAAATGTATATTTCTATAGCGTTCATTTCAACTTCACTGTCAAATCCCCAGACGCGTTCTAAGATCTGCTCTTTCGTCAAAACTTGGCCTGCATTGCGAAGGAGCAATTCTAAAAGCTGAGTTTCTTTTAGTGTAAAACGAACATGCTTATCCTTATATCTTCCCTCACAGCTTTTTGGATCAAAAGTAAAATCGCCTATCTGAAATAAATCTGAAGGAACTTTATGATGAGATCTTCTTCCTAAGGCTCGTATTCTAGCCATGAGTTCTTCAGTAGAAAAGGGTTTAATTAAGTAATCATCTGCGCCTGCATCTAGGCCTTCTATGCGGCAGGGAACAGCGTCTTTAGCTGTCAAGATGATGACTGCAGACGTAATTTTTTTACTTCTTAGATACTTTAAAATCTCAACGCCTTCTTTTCCTGGCAGCATGCGGTCTAAAATAATAAGATCATAAATGCCTGTCTCAGCCATATCCTGACCATTTATTCCATCATAGGCAGCATCGACAATAAAATGATTCTTCTTTAAAATATATTCTAAGGCATCAGCTAACCTTCTCTCATCTTCAACCAGCAGAATTCTCATATGAATCACCTTCCTTTTATTTATCTTATTATACCTTTCTTTAAATTTCATTAGAATATTAAAAAATTATCCTCCTTCTAAGGTGATTTAAAGGTTTGTAAGGGAAAATGTAGAAAACAAAAAGAAAGGAATGATAATCATGGAAACGATAAAAAAAGAAGGTATGGCTAAAAAAACTTTTTGGGGGGCATTTTTATTTTATTTCTTAATTGCTTTTGAGTTCTTCTACATGGCAAGTCCTTTTGCAGTTTATTTTTATTCTATTTACAGACCGGCCCTAGACTTTTTTAATGCCTCGCCTGCCCTTGCATGGCTGATTAGCTTTTTTATGCCTCATGCAGTTATCGAGACCTCATCGGTCTTTATTAATCTTCATAACATAGTAGGAGGTATACTGGCTGTACTGGGATTTTTAGGATTTTGTATTGGTGCATTTCAAATCTATTACTACAAGCTCGCAAAGAAAGGGGCTGTCACCGGTGGGATCTATAATTTTATAAGGCATCCTCAGTATGCATGTTTTATTATCTGTAGTTTTGGACTGCTTATTTTATGGCCTAGGTATATTGTACTTATCATGTATATTACGATGTTATTTGTGTATTATCTGCTGGCAAAAGCAGAAGAAAAAGAGTGTGAAGCTAAGTTTGGAGAGGCTTATAGGGTCTACAAGCAAAAGACGCATATGTTTATCCCTTTTCAATTACCTTTTAGCTTTAGAATCCCTGTGATGCCAAAATCTAAAGGGGCAAAGCTATCAGCTGTTTTAGGGTTGTATGTGATGACACTTACACTGGGTGTTTTTATAGCAAAAGGCATTAATAGTTTGGCGATTAACAGCCTTTACAGTATTTATGATAATCATTCCGCAACACTATCGATCAGTAAAAACGATCCCAAGCAGCTGGAAAAAATCATTCAAATCGCCCTATCTAGTGAAGAAGTAAGAAAAAAAGTTGAAAATAAGCGTTACTCAGGGGCTAAGTATTTAAATTATGTGCTTCCAAGCGAATGGTACGTAGCAGAAATACCGATGAATGGGAGAGATCAAAGTGAGGCGTCTGCAAATAGAATTTTTAGAAATGAATCGAGCAGAAGGATTGGGCATTGGGTACCTTCTGACTATAATAAAGATTATTATAAAATTATTTTTACTAAGGCTGAAATAAGGGGAGGGAGGGAAGTATCAGGTAAAGATATCCTTCTTAATGTCTACCGAAGGGAACCGCTTATTGAAGTTTGGGTAGATATAAATAAAAATAAGATCATTAAAATAATGGAAATGCCAGAAGAAATCATGTACGATAATATTCCAGTAGCCATTTATTAATATATATTAAATTTAATATTAAGTAAAAGTTTAGAGACTTAAACAAAAAGCACCTTAGGGTGCTTTTATTTTTGACAAATATAGGCAAAAGATAGTATGATTAAAGGATAGATGACATTATTTGGGAGGTGAACTTGATGAAAATTATTCATACTGGGGATTGGCATATCGGCAAACAAGTTAATGGTTTTCATATGACAGAGGATCAGGCATTTGTGATGGAGCAGGTGTTTGACATCATTAAAGAAGAAAAACCGGAGGCTTTTGTTATTGCCGGAGACTTATATGACAGGTCAGTGCCCCCTATAGAAGCTGTAGAACTTCTGAATCGGGCTTTAGATAGAATTGTCAGGGATTTAAATACCCCTGTTCTTGCATTAGCCGGAAATCATGATGGTAATGAAAGACTTGAGTTTGCCAGTGAACTTCTTAGCGGCAGCGGACTTCATATGGGAGGAACCTTAAAGAAAAGGTGTAAGAAGGTTGTTTTAAAAGATGAACATGGTCCGGTTAATTTTTATCTGATTCCTTATGCGCCACCGGCTGTTATCAGAGAGCTTTTTGAAGATGCCAGTATCAAAACCCATGATGATGCCATGAGGAAGATTATTGCTTCCATTACTGAAGAGATGAATGAACAGGAGAGAAATGTTGCAATAGCCCACGGCTATATTACGTATAGAAATGATAAGCCTAAGGAGGAATGCGGCTTAGAGCTTAGTGAATCGGAAATAGGCGGTATAGATTTAATTAATGCAGCTTACTTTGACCGGTTTAACTATACGGCGCTTGGGCATCTGCATGGGCCGCAAAAAGTAGGCAGTGATAAAATCAGGTATTCGGGGTCTCTTTTAAAGTATTCTTTTTCGGAGGTTAACCAAAGAAAAGGATTAACAATCGTTGAACTTAAGGAAGATGGCAGTGTAAATGTGAGACTTCGGGAATTTAAGCCTAGGAGAGACTTTAGGGTTATCAAGGGAAATATAGAAGAACTGCTTAAAGAAGAAGTTTATAGCAGCTTCAACAGAGAGGATTATATTAAAGTGATCCTTACAGATGAAGGAGAACTTTTAGATCCTGTTGCAAAAATCAAAGGCACATACCCTTACTTTATGGAACTTCAAAGAGAACATAGGGCAGAAAGAGAAAAAGGGACGCGCATTGCAGTTAACTTTAAGGATAAAACAAGACTTGAGCTTTTTGATGACTTTTATAAAGACATGAAAGGGACAGAGTGCTCCTTAGAAGCTAAAATGCTTATGGAAGAAATGATTGATGAGGCGGAAAAGGGAGAGGATCGAGCATGAGACCTTTAAGACTTGTTGTAGAAGGTTTTGGAACCTATCTTAAGCGGCAGGACCTGGACTTCACCCTGCTTAAAGATAAGAACATATTTGTTATTACAGGGGATACCGGGGCTGGAAAAACGACCATTTTTGATGCGATTAACTACGCTTTATATGGAGATGCCAGCGGCAAAGAGCGGGAAGGCATTTCCTTTCGAAGTGACTTTGCAAGACCAGATGAGCCCAGCAGTGTTGAACTTTGGTTCGCCATAAGGGATGAAGTATACTATGTAAAAAGAGAACCTTCATATATGGAAAAAAAGCAAAGGGGCGAAGGAGAAAAGGAGCATAAAGCTTATGCAGAGCTCATACTTCCAGGGGGAAAAGTCATTACGGGCATCAAGCCTGTGACACTGGAAATCGAAAAGCTTCTTGGCATCAATAAAGACCAGTTCAGACAGATTGTGATGATTCCGCAGGGAGAATTTAAAAAGCTTCTGACAGCAGACAGCCAGGAGCGGGAGAAGATTTTTAGAAAAATTTTTGGGACAGATATTTTTGAACGCATTCAGCAGAGGATTACGACCAAGGCTAATGAACTCGATAAGGAAGTGAAGTTTAAGCGCAATGAACGAGATGCAAAACTTAAGGATTTCGACTGTAAAGAAACAGATGAAGAACTTTACCGCATGCTGCAATCGGGGCTCATAAACCTGGAAGAGGTTTTTAAGAGAGCGGAGGCTGTCATTAAAGAAGAGGTTAAAGTTAAAGAACAAGTTGATAAGCAAATGGTTGAAATTGAAGGCGTTATAGAAAAACTTAATAAAGAACTGGTTCAAGGAGAGGCTGTCAATAAGAAATTTGAAGACAGGGTACGGTACGAACAAAACCTTAAGCTGCTCGAGGATCGGATTGAAACATATAAAGAAAAAAGGGATCGTTTAGGTCGGGCAAGAAAAGCTTTAACTTTAAAAGGCTTTGAAGAAAAGTGGGCCATCAAACAAAAAGCTTTTAAGATGCAGGATGAGGCGCTTGTGAAAGAAAAAGAGTTAAGTGATAAGCTGCAGCTGCAATATCATGAAGTGTCCTTGCGCTTTGAAGCAGAAAAAAAGAAAGAAAATGAAAAAAAAGATCTGGAAAAAGCGCTTCATGAAGCAGAAAAACTGATTGTTAAAGCCAAAAAATATGACAGCAGCAAAGCGCTTGTCTTAACCCTTCAAAAAGAGGGGGATAGGCTGAAGCAGGCCTTGATGGAGCTTAATCTTTATATAGAAAAAAGTGAACAAGGCATAAGGCAGTTTGATGAAGCCCTTGAACAGGTTGCAGCATCAGAAAAAGAGGAAGTTCAGCTTCAGGGGATACTTAAAGAGCTTAATAGTCAGAGTGATGAATTAAGTTTCTTAGGTCAGCAGGTCGAAAAGACTCAAAAAGAGCAAGAAAAGCATCAGCAGCTTATTAAAAAGTTCGAAGAAGCAGATCTTCACTACGAAACAGCCAAAAAGAAATATGAAGTGGCAGAAGATACTTTTAGAAAAGGACAAGCGGGAATTTTGGCTAAAGCGCTTCTGGATGGTACGCCGTGTCCGGTATGCGGCTCCTTAGAACACCCAAGCCCAGCGGTACTTTTAGATGAAACGATCAATGAGGAAGTTGTTGATAAGGCAAAAGCAGCTTATGAAGCCCAGAGGCTGCTTAGAGAAGAGTACATTAACAAGCTTACAGAGTTAAACACTAACATTAACTCAGCTTTAGCTCAAAGTATCCGCCCCCTTGCTGAAAAGTTACTTCAAGTTCAAGTAATAGATTCACTTCAAGAACTTTATCTTAAAGTGACTGCTTTAATAAGTCAAAACAAAGAGCTTAGGGGTAGGCAAGAAGAGAGGATAAAAACGCTGAAAGAGTCTGTAGGTAAAAAAGTACATTTACTTGATCAGAAGGCTAAGCTTCAAGAGAATCTTGTAAGTGCCAAAGAAAAGGCAAAAACAGACTCAGAGGCTGCGGCGTTTAAGCAAGAAGAATTAAGTGCTGCAAAAGAGCAGCTTAGGATGATTGAAGAAGAATTCGAGGGGAAAGTTAAGACCGGTGATGAGCTTTTAGAGGAAACACGCCAAATAAGAGAAAAATTGGAGGCTTACCAGGCAGCTTACAAAAGGGCTGAAGAAGCCTATACTAATCTTTCTAAAGCACTTAGCGAAGCGAAAGGAAAAGTCAGCAGCATAGAGGCTAATCTTAGACTCCTGACAACTGAGCGGGATGAAGCACTTCAGCTTTTTAAAGACAAGACACTCACCCTAGGCTTTGCAGATTATAAGGACTATAAAGCGTGCTGTATGAGTGAGGAAGAGATTGACGCGCTTGATCAAAATATTCAGCAGTTTGATGCGAACTTAGAAGCAGGCAGAAAGCTGCATGAAAAGGCTTGTCTAGAGGTTAAGGACCTAGTGCCTGTTCAGCTTGAGGATATCAAAGAAAAGCTGAAGTTGTACCTGGAAGAAAAGAATAAAACGATTCACAGGCAGCAAGTTCTCTTTGCCAGAGTGCAAAATAATCAAAAGGTGCTAAAAGAAGCCAAAGGACTAAGCGATAAGATCAAGACACAAGAAGAAAAATACCGGCTTATTGGTGATTTGGCAAAGGTGGTAAAAGGAGATAATGAGTATAAAATCAGTTTTGAAAGATACGTTCTTGCAGCATACTTTGACGACATAGTAGAAGCATCCAATGTAAGGTTTGGCAAGATGACAGGCGGAAGATTTGAACTCCTTAGAAAAACCCAGAAAGGGGATGCCAGAAGCCAGCAAGGACTGGATCTTGAGGTCATGGATAACTATACGGGTAAAGCGCGTCCGGTAGATACTCTCTCCGGCGGAGAAAGCTTTAAGGCATCTTTGGCTATGGCACTTGGGCTTGCGGATGTCGTACAGTCTTATGCAGGGGGAATTCAGCTTGATACGATGTTTGTAGATGAGGGCTTTGGTACTTTGGACCCAGAGTCTTTGGAAAATGCGATTTCGTGTCTTGTTGGTCTTCAGCAAAGCGGCAGATTAGTAGGTATTATTTCACATGTTCCTGAGCTTAAAGAAAGAATTGATGCCAGACTGGAGGTTAAAAGAGTGCAGCGAGGCAGCCAAGCTGTATTTAAATTATAATCCATATGTTTTATAAACGGCATAGTTGGTATATAATGAAATAAGTTTAAGCGTCAAAAGAATTTAATCATAAAAATGTGACCTAAAAAGTATAATGACAGTAATAAAGCGCCTTCGGGTGCTTTTTAGTTATTTTTTATTGTAAAGGAGATTACAAAGTGCCTATTACATTGCAAGATATCCTAGCTGAGGCAAGCAGCAGGTCAGTTTTTGAAAGGGGACAAAAGTACTACGCGAACGGTCATGTTGGAGAACTTGATGTAAAAGATGCCGAGGGTGAAATTCAAATTACAGCCGAGGTGGAAGGCCGTCAGGATAGTTATGAAGCTTATGTGATGCTGGATAAGAAAAACCGCCTGTTTTGTGATTGTGAATGCCCGGCTAATTATGAATATGAAGGAGCATGTAAACATGCCACAGCCCTTCTGCTTAAATATTATTATGAAGTGCAGGGGGTATCTGCGCCAGAGATGAGCAAGACTTTAGAAGATGACAGGTATTCTAAAAGTCTGCTGACTTACTATGAAGAGCAAATTATAAGAGAGGAGGAGCTTCAGCTTAGTGAGCATAAAAGTGTTAAGCTTTATCCTAAACTTATACAAGATTATCAAAATACCTTTTTGCTAGGAATGAGTGTAGGGGATAAAAAGTCTTATATTGTCAAAGATCTTTACGAGTTTGCAGAAAATATACTGCAGGGAAATCAGGTAACCTACGGAAAAAGTTTGGAGTTTATTCATGATATTGAAGCATTTGATGAAGGGTCAAGAGCACTTGCCCTATTCATTATGGATAAGACCGCAGAATATTTGGAAGTCCTTAGGCAGATTGGCATGTATAGAGGATTTAATAAAAATGACCGCAAAACTATTCCCCTTGGCGGCAAGGCTTTTGATGAGTTTTTTGATTTGGCTGAGGGGATGGAAATAGACTTTCAAGAAGGCAGTTCACACTATAAGATAGTGTGCGTTAAGGGAGATCCCCATTTTACCTTGAAAGTAGATAAGGAAGGGGATTATTACCAGCTCACCACTTCTCTTAAAGACTATAAGCCTATTCAATGCTCAAATCATAAATACCTTCTGATAGAGGATAAGCTATATCAGTTAAGCAGGGATTTTGGAAAAGATGTTTTTCCTGTTTTAGGTTATATTCATGAAAAAAGCAGCAAAAAAGAGAAAAGGAAGCTTCACTTTACAGATAAACTGATGAAGCGTTTTATGCTCTCGGCGCTTTCTAAGGTGGAAGGGCATCTGCCTGTTTTTATTGAAGAGACAATCAGGGAAGAAGTGGAACCTGTAAGAGCAGATATCAAAATTTATTTGGATATGGATGATGCCGGCACTGTTATTGGAGCTATTCAATTTCACTATGGGGACTTTTCTTTTAATCCTTATCAGAAGCAGACGGTGGAGATGCAGCAGCGTATCAGTCAGCTGGCTCGGGATGTGCAGAAGGAACACCGTTTCAACAGTATTCTTAAAAACTATAACTTCAGATCCTATAAAGGGCAGATATACCTAGAGGAACAGGAAGATATCTATCATTTTTTAAGAAAAGGAATAGAAGAACTGATTGTGATATGCGAGGTGCATGTTACAGACCGGCTGAAACAGGTAAAGGTTATAAGGCCTGAAATAGGGCAGCTTGGTATTCGAATCGAAAATAATATGCTTCATGTAGCACTGAAAGAAGTCAATATGCCGATGGATGAAATGCAGGAAATCCTAAGCGCTTACAAAACTAAACATAAATATTATCGTTTGAAAAATGGTTCTTTCATAGATGTAGAAGACCATGGCCTCAAAGAGTTAGTTAACATTATTGAGGGACTAGGGCTTTCTGAAGAAGCCCTCGAAAAAGGAGAAGCACAGCTTCCGAAATATCGGGCGCTATATTTAGATCAGCTGCTTCGGCAAAATGAAGAGATAGTCATAAACCGTGATAAGTATTTTAAGCAGATCATAAGAGATTTTAAAAGTGTGGAGGACGCCGATTATGAGGTGCCTCAAGGGATAAAAGCGGTTTTAAGAAGCTATCAAAAAAGAGGGTTCAGGTGGCTGAAGACAATGGCGCACTATGGGTTTGGCGGTATTCTCGCAGATGATATGGGGCTTGGCAAAACCCTTCAGATCATTACGCTTATTGCATCAGAGGCGGAAGGCTATTCAGAAATAGGTGAGGGGGCAGAAGCGCAAAGACTTAGGCCTTCTTTGGTAGTATGTCCCACTTCACTGACGCTTAACTGGGAAAGTGAGATTAAAAAATTTGCCCCTCATCTTCAGGTGCTTGTTGTAACCGGAAACGCTGAAAACAGGAAGGCTCTTTTAGAAGAGATGGAAGGATTTCAAATCGTTGTTACGTCTTATGAACTGCTTAAAAGGGATATTGAACTTTACGAAAGAATACACTTTAGATATTGTATTGCGGATGAGGCTCAGTATATTAAAAATGCGGGAACGCTCAATGCCAAGGCGCTGAAGATGATAATAAGTGAAATAAGTTTTGCTTTAACAGGAACCCCAATTGAAAACTCTCTAGCTGAACTTTGGAGTATTTTTGATTTTTGTATGCCAGGGTATCTGTTTAACTATAAGCAGTTTAAAGATAAATATGAAATGCCTGTCATCAAGGGAGAAGACATAGGTGCTGGTGACAGATTAAAGAAAATGGTTTCGCCCTTTATCCTAAGAAGGCTCAAAAAAGATGTACTAAAAGAGCTGCCGGATAAAACAGAAATGGTTATTTATAATCATATGGAAGAAAGCCAAAGAAAGCTGTATCTTGCACACTTGGCAAAAGCTAAAGAAGAACTGAGTGAAGCAATAGGGCAGAAAGGTATGGCAAGAAGCCATATCAAAATATTAGCCCTGCTTACAAGGCTTCGGCAGCTTTGTAACCATCCGGCGCTTTATCTGGAGGATTACCATGAAAAGAGCGGTAAGCTGGAACAGTGTATGGAAATCGTTTATTCGAGCATAGAAGCTGGGCATAGAATTCTTCTTTTTTCACAGTTTACAACAATGCTGGATATTTTGGCAAAGGAACTAACAGATCAAGGAATAGATTATTTTATGCTGACAGGGAAGACCAAGGCAGAGGCGCGTATGCAGCTTGTAGATGAGTTTAATATATCTAAGGTACCGATCTTTTTAATTTCCCTTAAGGCTGGGGGAACAGGGCTGAACCTAACAGGGGCTGATGTTGTGATCCACTATGACCCTTGGTGGAATTTGTCCAGCCAAAATCAAGCCACAGATCGTGCATACCGCATTGGACAAAAAAACAATGTGCAGGTGTTTCAGCTGATTACTAAGGATTCCATTGAAGAAAAGATCAAAGAGCTGCAGGATAAAAAGATAGGGCTAAGTGACAGTATTCTTCAGGAAGGGGAGACACTTATTTCAAAAATGAGTGAGGAAGAGATTAAGGGGCTATTTGAGCTTTAGATATAGGAGATTTATTTTATTGAATGGGGCCGCAAGTGATTTTGGTATTCTTCAGGGACTCGATTCCATCATTCTAAAAATCTAAGCCGTCTATTTAAATGAACGGTCGAAACTCGCCCATGAGAACGGCACTCATGGACTCAGACAGTCTCCCTAAAAGCCATTTAAGTAGACAACAAAGATTTTATTCACGAATTATTCCATAGGTCCCTTCCGAATATCAAAATCACTTGCTATGTATTGATATCATAGATAAAAAATACATTAATAGAAAAAATAAATGAAAAATCTGTAGGGTTTAATATCTAAAGCTATGTGATGGCAGATGATTAAATGAAGGAAGATAAAAGGAAAAGCTTAAGTGGCAGCCTTATGCTGTTTTTGGAGAAGATAGGGGCAGTATGAATAAAGAATATTTTACATGAATGTTTCGAGTCATTATGTGAGTTAAAGTATTAGAAGGATTATATAAAAAGATATAGGGATTAAAGTTATATGAGTATCTTGCGATATACATTTAATAGATTTTATACGGAGGGATAAATGATGAGTGAAAAGTTGGAGAGAGAAAAGGCTTGGGAGCTGCTTACGGAGTATAATAAAAGTGAGGCGCTTCTAAAACATGGTTTAGCTGTGGAGGGAGTGATGAGGCACTTTGCAAGGCTATATGGAGAAGATGAAGAGGTTTGGGGTGTCATTGGACTTATTCATGACCTGGATTATGAAATGTATCCTGATGAGCACTGCGTAAAATCTCAGGAGCTTATGAGAAAGCATGGGGTGCCTGAAAGTTATGTAAGAGCTGCTGCTTCGCATGGCTATGGCATTGTTGTAGACATTAAGCCTGAGACAAATGCAGAGAAGGTGCTTTATACGATTGATGAGCTTACAGGACTTGTGGCAGCTTCGGCACTGATGAGGCCTTCGAAGAGCGTGATGGATTTAGAGCTTAAATCTGTTAAAAAGAAATTTAAAACCGCGAGTTTTGCAGCAGGTGTAGACAGGCAGGTTATTTTAAATGGCTGTGAAATGCTAGGAAGAACTTTGGAGGATGTGATTGAACATACGATTCTTGGTATGAGAGAAGTTCACGAAGCGATTGGTTTATAAATTTATCCACAAAAAAATGAGTTATACACCGTTTTGTGTGGGAAATCTGTGGGTAACCCGTTGATTTCTTGTGAAAACTGTGGATATCTCATTTTTTAACTTATACACAACTTTGTTCTAAAATCTTATTTTCCATGTATTATCTTAGGCTTAATAGGGGAATATTTATGCATTAATCACTATGCAGCTTATGTAACTGGTTTAGTTTTTTTGAGCTGACAGCAGGCTGCGCCTATCAACATTGTTAGACTGAATGTAAGCATAGACCCTAAAAGGCCGGAGGCACTTGTACCTAGGGTTTCGCTAAGGGCATAGGGGATAAGGCTGTTAGCTGAAGGCTTAAAGCTGTAGTCGGGCAGAACGGCCAATTGATCTTGAAGCATCTGGGCTTTAGTATGCAGGGCATTGTCAGCCACGAGACCTTGGCTGTTGGTTATTTTAGCGACAGACCATTCAAGGCCATCGGGGGCCGAAGAGGAAAACAAAGAGAAAATGCCGCCAATTATAAGGATGCAGATCAGAAAGCAGGTAGTAAGCTTTCTCGTTATAGGCTTAGGTAAATAAGCTGGATGGTTATAATCAGGCTTAGGGTATGCTTTATAAAAGAGGGTTAATACACCAGCAGTAATAAGTCCTTCGAGTAGGCCGATAGCAAGATGGATAGGCTGCATGGCCATAAAGAACTGCCCAAAAGACAAGGCTGATTTATGAGAGAGAAGTGTTTGTATAACGACACTGAAGGCTCCAAGCTGAAGGCCAAGGACAGAAGAAAGCATACTGCCGATAAAGATGTTCTTTTTTGAAAAGCCTTTCTTGAGGATTGGCTTGTAGATAAACGGATAAGCTATAAAACACGTATAAAAAGCTAGATTAAAGACATTACAGCCATAAGCAAGAAGGCCTCCGTCTGCAAAAAACACTGCTTGTGTAAGCAAAATGGCTGCCATTGTCAAAAAGCCTGCATAAGGCCCAAGCAGGGCGGCAAGCAGCATGCCTCCTCCAAGATGACCACTGGCACCCGTTCCAGGAATAACAAAATTAATCATTTGGGCTGCAAAGACGAACGCGCCTGCTAGGCCCATAAGAGGCAGTTTAGATTTAAATGCTTCTTTTTCGATTTTTCCGGCAGAATAGGCCATAATACTTCCAGATGCAGCAAGCATAGCCCCGCCAACAATAGGGGAAATAAGTGCATCAACCATGTGCATAAATAATCAGCTCCTTTAATAGATACATACTTTTAAAGTATATTAGCTTACAATTATAATTATGTACTCTATGTATGCAGAAATAAAGCAGCGTTGTAGTAATGTATACAAAACGACAAAATATGTGCATAACTAGACATAAATGTGAATAAGGTGTGGATAAACAGTAATAAATCATTAAAAACTGTGGATAACATATTTGATAGGTTTTTAAAAGTGACACCTATAAGTCAGTTTAGAAATAATAAAAAAAGATTTTGTCAGTTTATGAAAAATACAATGTAAAAGTTTAAAAGATAGAAAAACTAAGTTATAATAGAATAAGGCAAGTTAGTTTGAGGAGGGATATAATGCTTATTTTAAAAGAAAGAGTACTTTATCAAGCGGTAAAGCTTTATATTGAATATACTCAAAAAGGGGATATTACACTTTATACATTAGTTATTGATACGCAAGGTGGAGAGAAAGTTAACGTATATGCTCATGATTCCAAAAAGGTAATGGATTTTATATTTGATTCTATCGTTGCAGAATTAAATAATAATCCGAATAAAGTTGTAGATCTTAACTATATTATCAAAATGGCATATGAATAATAAAAACTCCTTTAGGTCTCTTAGTTAGAAAACGCCTAAGGGAGTTTTTTATTGGCACTTTTAGGACAAAATATGATAAAATAAATGTGTTTTAAAGCGTTTATTAAGGACACAATAGGGTAAAAGCGTTAAAGAAAATTGTGAATAGCTTATGCTAATAAACGATCGGGAGGAAGCCATGCTAACGGATTATACTAAGAAGGAGCTCGAAGAGCTTGCTAGGATATATAGGTTTCAAGGAGCCTATAAGCTAAAAAAAGGGGAACTTATCGAGGCTTTGACAGAATTTATACCACTTCATATAGAAGAGGTCATAACGATGTTAGATCCAAAAGTCATTGAAAGTTTTGAAGGGCTCATGAAAAAAGAGGTTTCTGTTCATCAAGGAGAAGATATAATAGACTATATTGATCTTTTGCAGCTAAGCCTTGCAGATTTTGAACCTTTAAAAGAAGGCGGGAAGGTAACCGTTCCAGATTCTATCAAAAAGGCCTACAACAAGTTAGATAAGAAAGCTGTGAAAGTAAAGGCGGCAGTTTATGATGAAATAAGAACCCATTGCTCCGGGATTCTTAACTTGTATGGTGTTGTTGAAACAGATTGGCTGTGCCAATTGTTTAATAGGTACCATGAAAAACAGCTCAGCGAGGCGGAAGTGCTGGACTTTATCAGCAAAGATAGGAAACTTTCCGCAATGACTCAAATAGTTGGCTCCTATGTTGCCCATGAAACGGTTTGGAGTTTAGAAGAAGAAAATTTCTTTCATTTTATAGAGTTAACAAAGGACAAGCCTTACTACGTGCCAACTAAGGAATACATTAAACTGATGAGTGATGAAGAGTATTATGATAATACGCTTCAAGTGCAGAAGTTAAAGAGCTATCTATGGAAGAAGCTCTCAAAGGATGAAGAGCTTATTGAAGAGGCAGTCATTACAGTAGTTATGTTCTCAAAGATGGATTGTGAACGTACAGGGGACATCATATCCATGATACTGGATGAATGGCATGCTTTGGGAATTGAGATTCGGGATCTTAATGAAGCCAACGAAGCGGTTAAACATATTGTAGATGTGATGAACACAACTAGAAAATGGGTTAACAGAGGCTATACACCTGAAGAGTTAAGTCTCAGGAACTTAGAAGGTACTCAAAGGCCGAAGGCTAAAGTAAGCAAGCTGGATATAGGCAGAAATGAGCCTTGTCACTGCGGCAGCGGCAAAAAGTACAAAAAATGCTGTGGTAAACGCTAGAGATTATTAAAAACATAATAAGTAAAAGAAGCCAAGAAGATTTTGAGTTCCCGTAATCTTTTTGGTTTTTTTACATAGAAGGTCCCTGCAAACATAATAAATAAAAGGGGATATTCTTAGAACATTTATCTATATATTCCTTTTGAAAGGCTATGTTATAATTAAGCTAAAGGCTATGGAGAAAGCAGCATGGCTTCAGTTAAGTAAAAAATTATTTAAATAGAAATACACAGTTATAGGATAGAGCTGCAGGATTTGAACAATAATTATAGGTAAAGGAACTTGGAAGTATGAAGGTAATTGTGATAGATGGCCAAGGCGGCAAGATGGGCAAGTTGATTATTGAAGAGATTAAAAAAAGAATGCCTGATTTAAAGCTGATTGCAATAGGAACCAACAGCATAGCCACAGCTGCTATGCTGAAAGCAGGAGCTGATTTTGGAGCCACAGGTGAAAACCCAGTTGTTTTTAACAGCAAGTCAGCAGATATTATTATCGGGCCTATTGGAATCGTTATTGCTAACTCTCTATTTGGAGAAGTTACCCCTCTTATGGCGCAGGCGGTAGGGGAAAGTACGGCCTGCAAGCTGCTTGTCCCAGTTAATAAATGTAATAACACTATTATTGGTAAACAAAATCTATCGCTTACTGAATATATAAGTCTCACTGCAGACGAACTTGAAAAAGCAGTTAAGGGGCTGCGGTAAAAACCATATCCGCTAAGCTTTTGATCTGCATATACTCAAAATACTCATTTTCGAGCGGAATCCATTCAGTTACAAAGCGCTGATGCAGCTTGGGGCCGCTTCTTTGAAGAATACGCATACTTTGCACTTTTGGATCAATGGTTAAAAAAGTTTTTAAGTGATAAACATCCCTAAGAGCCGGGTGCAGACTGTATACGCCTTCGACTATGTTTATTTTTTTAGGAGAGACCTTAACATACTCTGTAAGTGCAGCCTTGGAGCAGTCATAAACTTGATAAGAAAACGAAGTTTTGCCATTAAGGTGGGCGACTACTTCTTCTTTAAACCGCATATAATCAACATTTCCTCCTGTCTCACTTTTGCGATCAGGGTTTTTTTGTTCTGGGCGCAAAAAGAAATCATCCATATGAAAAAGATTGCAGTTATAAGTAGCGGCCAGTAAGGCAGCTAAGGTACTTTTGCCGCTGCCGCTATTCCCATCAATTGCGACATTAAGGGGATTATAAGAGGCTGATAATAGATCTATGCTGCAAAACAACTTAAAATAGGTCATAAATTCTTTTTTTACAATACGGTAGGCAGGTTTATAGAGGCTCCTATAAGTGTGACTGTGGCTGATTAGAGGGTACCCATTTTTTTTATAGTCAGTAATAAACTGTACAGCTTTTTCGGCGCTAAAAGGTAACTCGCTTGTATAGCAGCAATGCATAAAAGTCTCTAACTTTTCTTCGAAGGATCTAAGGGTTCCTTTAGCTACGCGAGCGGTATAAATAAAAAAGCGGTTTAATGTTTCTAAGGATAGAGAAGTATGCTTAAGGGGCACTAGGTTTAAACGATACAGACCATTACCAACATCCTCAAATAATTCCATATCAAAAGGGGAAACTTCATCTAAAGTTTCCCACTCTTTTTGCAGCCTAAGCAGGCTGCTTTTTTCATCCGCAATCATATGACCACCGCCAAACTCATTTTGATAAATCAGTTTGATAGCGTCCTGGATTTCCATGTAAGGATATTTGGCTGCATGTTTTAACAGTAATGCTTTCATTATTGCACCAAACGCTCAAGTACACGCACTTTTTTGAGTGTTGTCATAAAAACAGGGATCAAGATAAGCTGAATGATAATGCCTGGTAAGGCTGTTATGAAAGCACCTGAAATAAAAGCAGAAAAGGCATAAGCTTTGCCAGCGAGCCCTAAAAAGACAATATTAGCAAGGCCCATGACAACTCTGCCGGCCAACATAGCAGCTATCAGTGAGAGCACAACATTCCATTTTTTATTTGATAAAAGTCCAGAAACAAGGCCGTATGTACCTAGTTCAAAAGCCATAACTGTTGCTACTGGAAAGATTGGCGGCATACCTGTCAGCATGCTTCCAAAAAGAGGCACGAGAATGCCAGCCGCAAGGCCATATTGCCAGCCGCAGATCAGACCGCATAATAAAACTGGAATATGCATAGGCAAAAAGACGCTTCCAGATAAAGAGAAAGTATGGAAAACCATAGGAACGATGATGCCCAGCGCGATAAATAATCCCGATAATACTAATTTGTTAAGTGATGCTCTACTCATTTTTTTACCTCCATTATATAAAAAAATACCACAAAAGCAGCCGCCTCCCTTGGGAAAGCACTATACCTTCATGGTACTGTTCACTTTATAAAAAGTTTGCCAATCTGTCAGCTTCGGCTGACGGCTAAAAATATTATAGCAAGAATGGAAGTGGATGGCAATAATTTAAAAGGAACAGTTTTTTTAATGCTTTCATTTTACAAGAACTTAATATAAACTTTAAATATTATAAGTATGTGAAGAGTATATTGGTATAAAGAGATGTGTTGCTACTTTTAAATGAGGGGGATTAGGAATGGTACTTAATTTTGCACATAGAGGTGCAAGCGGATATTATGCAGAAAATACGATGCTGGCTTTTGGAAAAGCCATTGAAATGGGATGTGATGGGATTGAAACCGATGTACAGCTTTCAAAAGACGGGGTCCCAGTTTTGATTCATGACGAAACGGTAGATCGAACAACACATAAGAAGGGGTATGTATCAGACTTTACCTTTAGTGAACTGGCTGAACTAGGTATTCCGTCTATGGAGCAGCTCGTTGTCCTTGCCAAAAGGTGCAGCAAATTACTTAATATTGAAATCAAGAACGGCAGGTCCTGGTATGAAGGCATTGAAGAAAAGGTGATAGGTATCATTAAAAAGTATGATATGACACACAAGACAATCCTTTCAAGCTTTAATCATTACTCAATGGTCAAATGCAAGATGCTTTGCAAAGAAATAGAGACAGGACTTTTGTATGTGGAAGCGCTTTATCAGCCGGAGAAATACTGCGGTTATGTAGGGGCGGATGCCATTCATCCTAATTATATTGTTTTAAATAAACAAATAGTTAAGGATGTTCATGAGGCTGGGTATAAGGTGCATCCTTATACGGTAGATGATCAGAGCGTAATGTGCGGATTGATTGAGATGGGGGTAGATATGATTATTACGAATTATCCAGATAGGCTAAGCCGTATTTTAAATAAATAAATAAATCTATATTATGGGGATGTGCGTATGAATAAATTAAACTATAAAAAAACTTTTATGCTGGGTTTTGGTTTTTTTGCGATTAGTATTACGTGGTCTGTTTATAATGCCTTTATGCCCAAGCTTCTCAGTAACTTTATAACAAGCTCTGCTATGATCGGATTTGTAATGACTATTGATAATTATTTTGCTTTATTTATGCAGCCTGCTATAGGGATTTATAGTGATAAGGTTAGAACCAAGTGGGGGCGCAGAATACCGTTTTTAATGATAGGAATGCCTCTGGCTGCTGTCTTTAATCTGCTTATTCCGAACTATGGGGGGCTCATCACACTTATTTTATTTTTAGTGTGTATGAATATTAGTATGAGCATTTTTAGAACGCCTGTTATTACATTGATGCCAGATTTAACTGTAAAAGAACATAGAAGTAAAGCAAACAGCATTATAAATTTTATGGGAGGCATAGGAGCACTTACTGCTTATTTGGTAGGATCTAAGCTTTGGGGAATCAGTTTCAAAATGCCTTTTTATCTTTCGGGGACACTTATACTCATTTCATTTATTATTTTATTTTTATGCATTAAAGAAAAAAGAGATGTGATTTGTTATGAGGAAGCAGAAGAAAAAGTTGATATCAAAAAAGGACTTAAAGAAACTTTGCGTAACAGCCGTGTATTTTATATGCTTTTTGCAATCTGCGCTTGGTTTATAGGGTACAACGGTATAGAAACCTTCTTTACTTTGTATGGGGAACGTCATTTAGGAGTAGAAGTTAATACGGCTTCCTTTGCTCTGGCTTTTATATCCCTTAGCTTCTTAATATTTGCTTTGCCTGCTGGGGTGATAGGCACAAAGCTTGGAAAGAAAAAGACTATTTTAGCAGGTATCACTGGCATGATCATTTGTTTTTTAGCACTCACTTTCATCAAATCATTGTTGTTTATTTATATTTTGTTTATAGCTGTGGGGATGTGCTGGGCACTCATTAATATTAATTCTTATCCTATGCTGGCAGAGATGGCTCCGGACGGATATCTCGGAACCTATACGGGTTTATATTATCTGTTTTCATCTCTTGCCAATATTCTTTCACCTCCGCTTCTTGGTTTGATTTTAGATAAGATAGGTTACAAATATATGTTTGGATATGGCTTTGTCTTCTTTATTATTGCCCTTATAATGATTGGTCTCATAAAAGAAAAAGAGCCAGAAAACTTGTCGCTTGCTACATAATAGCTGCCTGAAAGACTCGGGGACTATATAAGGAGATAGATTATTACAGGCAAGGTATTCGATTAAATATTACAGATACTTTACCATTTGTTTAGTAGAAAATATTTGAGACAGGAGCTTTTCTAAGTACTATACTGATATGTGTATTCAGCATAGAAAATATTTGCTAAAAAAATATAATAGAAAACGTTAAATCAATAAAGATGAAATCATAATGAGGAGGAACTATGGATAAGCTAGATATTAGAAATCATAGAGGAAAAATTTTTAGGCACTTTAAGGGAGACCACTATCTGCTTATAGATGTAGCCATTCACTCGGAAACAGAAGAAGAACTGGTTATTTATAAAGCGCTTTATGGAGAATGCAAGATTTATGCAAGACCGGTAGAGATGTTTGCGAGCAAGGTAGATAAAGAGAAGTATCCAGATGTCGAGCAGGAATATCGCTTTGAACCTATAGTGGTCAATAGTATAAAATAAAGAAGACTTTCTCATTTGAGGGGTGTCTTCTTGGAAGGTATAGAGATGAAATGAGATTTAAATTTATCGCCAGAAGTAAGGAGTTAAGCTTATGCGTTATGTAATTGTCTGTGTACTGCAAAACGAAGCGGGAGCATTTAATAACCAAATGAGAAAAGATGTCTGGGATAAGCTAAAGGCGAGATCATCTAAACTTCCGGCGCACTTTACAATTAAAGCCCCCTTTGAATATGATGAGCCGATTACGGAACTTGAAGAAGTGCTGGAAACGTTTTGTCAGAGGGAACGTGCCTATCCTTTTAAGTTAGAGGGCTATGGGCACTTTGGTGACCGGGTAGTGTATATGCATGTAGATATGTCAAAGGAAGCTAAAGAAGTTCATGACAGACTGATTGATGAACTCAGACAGGTACCTTATATACATTTTAGCAAGCAGGATGACAAGGATAAAACTTTTCATGTAACAGTGGCTTCTAAGAGAATTCAGCCTGTTTACCAAGAAGTCTGGGAATATGCTAATAGTAAACCCTGTCACTTCGACTGCAAGTTTGATGATATAAGTATTTATAAATGGGAAGATAATACGTGGGTGCTGCATAAGGCATATAATCTGGCATAGGAGTATGGGCAAGTATAGAAGAGTTTATACGGCGTTAATAAAGAGAATAAGACTATGATTAAGGGATATAGGATAAAGAATATCAATAACGAGAAGAGTCCGGAAGCAACTGGATTCTTTTTTTATGTGAGAGGAAAGTTCGCCCGGGCTGGCAAGGGACCAAATTTTCCTCTGCCACATACGCGTGCGTTATTTGCACGCTTTCTTGTGCAAATAAATATAAAGGAAGATATAATAATGGGCTGTAGTCTGAAATACTATAAAGTAGAAGGGCACCAAATAGAAATTAGCAGGGATCTTTTAATCATTTGAATCACTTGATAGACGTTTAGATATTAAAGTCTAACAATAGGGGGGAATCGTTATGGTACTAAATTGTGCCCATAGGGGAGCTAGTGCATATTATAAAGAAAATACGATGCAGGCTTTTTGGAAGGCGATCCAGATGGGATGTGATGCTATTGAGACAGATGTACACTTATCGAAAGATGGCAGGCTTGTTCTCATACATGATGACACAGTAAATAGGACAACAACCCATAAAGGGTATGTAAAAGATTATACCTTTTTTGAATTAAACAAGATGGGAATTCCGTCTTTAGAAGAGCTTATTGTGCTAGTAAAGCGGTGGAATATTATTTTAGTATTGGATATTAAAACGGGCCCTTCATGGTATGAGGGGATTGAGGAACGGGTTGTTGAGACAGTTAAGAGGTATCATATTGTGAACAAGACTATTGTTTCAAGCTTTAATCATGAGGCCATGGTAAAGGTCAAAACGCTTTGCAGCGAACTGGATGTGGGGTTTATTTGCAAAGAAGTACTTTATAGACCGGAAAAGTATTGCGTGGATACAGGAATAAATGCGCTACATCCTTTTTATATGACCTTAACTAAAGACTCGGTAAATGGGCTTCATAAGGCTGGAATCAAAGTGCGTCCTTATACAGTCAATGCGGAAAAAGCATTGCGGAGAATGATTGATATGGACGTAGATATGGTTATTACTGATTATCCAGAGCGGTTAAAGAGAATCTTAGCCAGTTATTATGTTTCTGCTAAAGAATTTAAGTAGTCCATATGCATCATACCCCAATGGTAAAGAGCATCAAAAACAGGGAACAGTTCTCTGCCTTGCGGGGTCAATGAATATTCTACTTTGGGGGGCACTTCAGGATAAACGATTCGATCAATGATTTTGTACAGCTCAAGGTCTTTTAATTGCTGAATAAGCACTTTGCGCGTAATACCGGGCAGTAGTTTCTCGAGTTCTGTAAACCGCTTGGTACCTTGGCCAAGCTCCCAGATAATCAGGACTTTCCACTTTCCACCTATTAAGTCTAAAGAAAAATCAATGGGACAATCGAATTTATATAGTTTTTGATATTCCATATATAGCTCCTTCAATTATTTAATACATTTGGTCATTTAACAGATTCTAAGTTTTTAATTTGGAGATCAGTTTTCAATCATTTTACATCAAGAGTGCCAATCGATACTTACTGTGTTTTCAAGTTTATCTTTGATAGTTAATTGTAACCTATAGGTAACTAGGTATACCTTAATATACATTTTGAGACAAAAAAGTGCCTTCTTGTTAAGGGGAGTACCCTTAAGTATTATAATATATAACAGTTAAAAACTGTATGAAAATTTTTATATTTATTAGGAGGCAAAAATGAAAAAATTTGTTTATGTATTAGTAGGGATATGTCTTGCAGCTGGAATAACGACTGGGTGTACCGAAAGAATAGCTCAGTCTTTATCGCAAGGAGCAGAAACTGAAAAAACAGAAGTTGGAAAAGCTGAACCCGAAAAAGAAGTATCAGAAGCCAAACAAGAGAACCCGGAAACTGAAGAGGTAACCGATGTTGAAGAAGATGCACGTATTCTTTATGATTACTCATATAAAGATGCGTTAGCTCTAGCGGGAGTCTCTTCGGAAACGATTAAAGTAAAGCAACAAGACAATACAACTACTTATACGTTTACAGAGCATGTTCTTTCTTGCGGAACACATATGAATGGAGAAATTGTAGAAGTAGTAGAGGGAGATTTCAAAACTTTAACCGGTTCTTTCGTGGTTACCAATAATACATATGAAATTAATGACTTGCAGTTAAATATTATTTTTAATAATAATACTGACGAAAAGACAGGGTATATCAAAGTAAATGGAAAGGAAGTTGACATTAACAGCAATTTTACTTGGCAGTAGGATGGTGGATTTGAAATATACCTTCTTATTTAGAAGGCCATGGCCTTAATGCAGTTAAGATCAAAGAGCGTCGGCAAGGAAGACACTCTTTTGGAGCTTCCAATAAATGCTTTTTCTTCATTTTTGCAATAGCACTAAAAGCATTTATGAAAGCGGAAGGGGTTTAATATTATATAAGTCATTACTTTTTAGCTTCTTCGAGTGCAATGATGCGGTTTGCAGCAATTTCTTTATTAAGGCACCAGGCACAAGATGTGAGAGTACTTCAAGTTCTCTTTCACTCACAAAGCTTTTTTTCATCCACACTTAAGTCTTTTACACTATGAATATTAAATTCTTTGGGCAGACAAAACAAATGCGCTTGCAATACCTATAAGAGGCAGTTTCTCTTTGAATTCCTTTTTATCAATTTTTCTAATAGAATGAGACATAATACTTACTGGTGCAGCAAGCATAGCCCCGCCAACAATAGGGGAAATAAGTGCATTAACCATATGCATATATAATCAACTCCTTTAAATGAAGCTATTAAGGGTATTACAGATGTTATGAACACAACTAGAAAATGGGTTAACAAAGGCTGCACGCCTTAAGAGTTAAGTCTTCGGAAGTTAGAGCGTACTCAAAGGCCAAAAGCTAAGATAAGCAAACTAGATATAAGCAGAAATGAACCTTGCCACTGTGGCATCGGCAAAAAATACAAAAAATGCTGCGGCAAAGGTTAGCGGCTATTAAGAATATAATAAGTCAAAGAAGCCAAGAGGAATTGGACACCCACTAATCTCTTGGGCTTCTTTTTTATTGCTTAACTAGAAAAATTTAATAGTTGCATAAGCTAAGTTTTTTAGTGTGCGAAAAATGCATACAGTAGTGAAGGCTATTATAAACTCACTATGTAGCAGATTTGAAAAACATAGAAAATGTTTCTTTGCATTAATAGTTATTTTTTTGCATTTAGGTATATGGATATATGAAAAGTATACGAAATATAAAATAAAATTATATTATTAATGTAAGTGTTTCACAACACCTATTGAAATTGAAAAGAGTATATGTCATATTAGTAATGTAAATGTGGTCTAATTAAAAATAGTGAGGTGAGTAAGAAAATGTCATTTAAAAAAAGCAGAACATTTATTTCAGTTTGGCTTTGCATCATCATGATAATGACATCAATGTTTTCGGGAGCAGTCCCAATCTATGCGGCTGTTTCAGAGGGAAAACTGATTGATGACATTTTTACGGACAAGGCGATGTATAACCCTGGAGACATAGTCAATGTGATGATTGAGTTAACAAATCGCACGAATGCCGCTATTCAGGGGAAAGTTGTGCTCCAGGCGATGCATTTGAATCAAAAAGTCGGTGATGTGGTAACAGCAGACTATCATGGCAGTTCATTTGGATCAACGATTCTCACTTTACAGTGGGAGGCACCAGCAGAAGATTTTAAGGGGTACCTGTTAGAAGTTAGTATTTATGATGCAGAAGGCAAGCTTCTAGATAATGGAACAGTCGGGGTAGATGTGTCTTCAAGGTGGAATAAATTTCCGAGATATGGTTATCTGCATGACTTTGGAAATGATGTAGATACTGCTGAGAAGATCAAAAAGATGACTAAATATCATCTTAATGTAATTGAGTACTATGACTGGCATTATTTGCATCATAAGCCTCTGGCAGAAGGAATAACCAAAGAGAATCCGGGGGTGTGGGAAGACTGGGCTGGAAGAAAGATTTATGGTAAGACAGTTCAGGACTACATTGCAACAGCAAAAAATGCCAATATGGCTAACTTGGCATATAATATGATTTACGCGGGAACAGACACATTTTTTGTGGATCAAGATGGAAATCCCACTGAAGCTGATCAGTGGACAGTTTTTTTCCATCCAGATAATGAGAGAGGCGATACGGGATTCTTCAACAGGCAGTTTTATTTCACGATGGGGAATTCTCCCTCGGGAAATGGGCGTCTTTATTTTGTAAATCCACTAGATGAAAATTGGCAGCAGCATATATTCACTGAGCAAAATAAGGTTTTTGAAGTTTTTGACTTTGACGGTTGGCATGGCGATACGGTTGGAGACTGGGGAGACATGGTAACGAAAGATGGTGGGCCTTTAGGTTATGAAGAAGATGGAACACCTATTTACTCTATATTAAAAACATATACAGCCTTCTTAAATGCTGCAAAAGAAGCATTAGGAGATAAATACTTAACCTTCAATCCTGTCGGAGCGAAAGGGATTGAATATGCAAACGTGAGTAAAGTCGATTCACTCTATACAGAGTTTTGGCCATGGGACTACAACAGACATGGAGAATTATATGATACATATGCTTCTCTAGTGAGAGAAGTCGAAGATTCAAATAAGGACAGTGGCGGAAAGTCATTAACTGTAAAAGCTTATATCAACTATGGTGCTTCTGATGGTTTCATGAATACCCCAGCGGTAATGCTGGCTGACATTGCAGCTTTTGCAGCGGGTGGAAGCCGTTTGACAATAGGTAACGGAGACAGTATGCTGCATAAAGAATACTATCCGGATGATAAAATTCCTATGAGTGATACTTTGAAAGTGCGTCAGCGTAATCTTTATGATTTTATTGTGGCCTATGAAAACATCTTAAGAGATGGACAGGAAACTACAGATAATAAAGTTATCGTTGATGGCTATAATAGCAGCAGAAATGGCGCTTCAAATACAATTTGGACCTACACAAGAAAAGACAATAACAATCAGATATTACACCTTATTAATCTGCTTGGGACGGATAATAAATGGAGAGATGAGTATAAACTCAAATCAGTTCCAACTAAGGTCCAAAATATACCTGTAAAATATTATTATTCAGGAGATGTCAACTCAGTTTATATTGCTTCTCCTGACAGAGAAGAATGTCGTACAGAAAATCTTGAATTTACTAAGGGTAGTGATGTAAATGGTAACTATGTAGAATTTATAGTTCCTTCACTGGAGTATTGGGATATGATCTACATGAATGCAGATGCTCCAACGGATTTATCCCGTGATAAAGCAGCAAGTAGTGAATATCAGTTGGTATTTGAAGCAGAAGATTACTATACTGGCAATAAGGCAGAAGGGCAGGCAGACTTACAGCCGGGAGAAAACATTAGTATTCAAATGCCAGGAAATTTTATAAAAGGAACTTATAATGTCTCAGTAGTATCCTGTGGTAACAGAACGCAACTGGATGTCTCTGTAGACGGCAAGGGTGTTGGCTCCATTTTAAGGACAGGCACAGGATTTGGCATGAATGAGATGACTACTGACAGCGTTGTGGAATTGCCAATAGCTTTAGAAACTGGAAATGTACTTGAGATCCAAGACAGCGGTTCAATTGGAAGCGGCTATGGATGGGTAGACAAGGTTATATTAACACTTATAGAAAAATATAAAGAGGATCAAAAGGAAAATTCAGATCCTTATGTATATCCAAAAAACATGCTTTATAAGGTAGAAGGAGAAGATGGAAAAACAACAGCTCTGCCTACACTTGATAATCATCCTGAAAGGGGGATCTATGGCAATGCTTCTAATCATGCTCTGATAAAAAATATTGGTCTCAATCAAGGTTACGTAGAACTTACGTTGCCAGAAGAAGTTGAAGCAGCCAATTATGACCTAGTATTTAGTTACTCCAGTGGAACAGATGGTAAAGTTAATATCTGGGTTAACGGAGAGCAGCGTACGTTAGACTATACAGCAACGGATAGATCATGGAGATTTAAAGCGAATACAATTGCTATTAGGGATATTTCGATTAATCCAGGAGATGTGATTAAAATTCAGGATGCATTAGATAACTGCTGGATTTGGATGGATTATATCTATTTAGTTTCTCCGAATACTTATGAAGCAGTTATTGATACATCTTTATTAGAAGAGGCTATAGGAGAAGCAGAAGGACTAAACTTATCTCTTTATGCTGAAGGGGAAGCTAAAGATACATTTAAAGCGGCCTTAGGAGCAGCAAAAGCAGTTCAGAATGCACCTACTAGTCAAGAAGAAGTAAATGATGCCTTAAATACTCTTCAAGGTTCAATGAATTTACTGAAAGCAACATTAGAGTTCAGTGAGATTGTTAGAATAGAAGCAGAGGATGGGATTTTAACAGCAGCGGGAGGAAGTCCAGGTATATATACCAATGACAGAGCCTCAAATGGACAGTTTGTGCATGATATAGGCCTGAAACAAGGGTATGTGGAGTTGAGCATTCCAGAAAATATAGAAGAAGGGGTCTATGCCCTGAGGCTGGCTTACTCTTCAGGAACTACTGGGAAAGTAAGTGTTACTATCAATGGCACAGTAGAGAAAGTGGCAAACTACATGACTACAGATGGATGGGAATTTAAGCCAGACAACTTTATTGACATTAATGGAGTTGCTTTAAAGGGCGGGGATACTATTAAAATCCATGATGCTTTAGCAGATTGTTACATCTGGCTGGATTATATTGCATTAAGTGCTGCGCCTATTATAGTACCAGTCCATACTTTAGAACTTGAAAAAGTCATTGCTGAAGCAAAGCAATTAGATTTAGCACTATATACCGATGAGACAGGTAAAGATGCATTTAATAAAGCTTTGGAAGCTGCAGAGACGGTCCTGAGAACTCCAAATAGTCAGGAGGCTGTAAATAGTGCAGCAGAGCTATTAAGGAATGCAATAAGTATGTTGAAGCAGTCGGTAGAATTTATTGAAGTTGCAAAAATAGAAGCAGAAGATGGTGTTTTAACAGAAAATGGCGGAAACCCAGGGGTTTACGATAATGTAAAAGCTTCAAACGGTCAGTTTGTTCATGACATAGGTCTGAATCAAGGATACGTTGAGCTGATAGTACCAGCTCATGTACAAGAAGGCACCTATATGTTAAGGCTGGCATATTCTTCGGGAACAGATGGCCAGGTGAGTGTTACTGTAAATAATAACGTTCAAAAGATTTCCAACTATTTGAGTACTGGTGGCTGGGAGTTTAAACCAGATAATTATATTGAGCTTAGCAGGATTGAATTGAAGGCAGGAGACACCATCAAAATTCATGATGCGTTGGATAATTGCTGGATATGGCTTGATTATGCTGCAATTTTAAAGCAAAAAGAGCCACGTATACTTGAAGCAGTCAAAATAAATCCAGAGCGCATAAATATAGTGAGAGGCAAAACATCACAGGTAACAGTCACAGCAGCATATTCTGACCTTACAACCGTTAATGTAACCAATGAAGTAGATTACAGCTTTTCGGTTAATGGTATTGCTTCTGTATCTGCATCTGGATTAGTGACCGGCGTAAAAGAAGGAACTACCACTTTGCGTGCTGAGTATGATGGGATGACCGTTTTATCAGAAGTAATAGTAACTGGAGAGGCAGCATCTAGCGGCGGAAGCGGTGGAGGCTCAAACAGCGGGAAGACAACAGCTACGCAAAACCCAGTAACCCCTAATGTGCAAGTTCCAGCCATACCGGAAGTATCCCAAACTTCTGTAGCTCCAGCAGCACCAAAAGCTGTAACGATATTCCTGGTAAATGGAGTTGCATCCAGTGATGGAGCAAATCTTCCGTTGTTAGTTAAACCATATATTCAGCATGGACGTACAATGGTAGGGGTAAGAGACATGGCAACCCTTCTTAATGTAGAAAGCAAAAATATTATTTGGGATGCTAAGAGCAAATCAATTGTTATCAAAACGTCAGATAAAGAAGTAAAACTTATAATAGGACAAAAATATGCCTTAGTAAATGGTGAAAAAGTGGACATTGATACAGCTCCAGAAGTAAAAGATGGAAGAACTGTTCTTCCGATAGGGCATGTAGCGAGAATACTTGGGATGAAAGTAAGTTTTGATCCTGTTACAAAACAAGCAACATTTACTATAGAGTAACGCCATTAAAAGATTACAAGCCTATTTAAATGGATAAATTCAAGTTAAAGAAGCCCTAAAAGATTTGACCCCCTCTAATCTTTTGGGGTTTTCTTTTGCCAAAAGATTACTAAAACAAAATAAATAAAGTGGCATATGGCCAAAATATTTATTTTCTAATGGAATCTAATCATTAATTAAGCTGATGCAGCTTGGGAGAACCTCTTTCAAGAATACGTTTAATTTGAATTTGGGATCCATTATTAAGAATACCTTTAATTGTTAAACATCCAGAAGGACAGGGTATAGACGATATACGCTTTCTGAGATGTTCATTTTTTAAGAACAAACTTCAACATGCTCTGTGAGCGCACGTTCAGAACAATCATAGATTTGATAAGAAAATGGTTTGGGTTTGTTAAGAGGATCCACCACCTCTTTTTTTACAACGCGGTAGCCGGATTGTAGTACTCCATATAGGTTTTACTGTGGCTGAATGGGGAAACCCTTTTTTGATAATCACTCAGAAACTTTGAGGCTTCTTCGAAACTATAAGGTAACTCGCCGTATAGCAATCGTGTAAAAAGGTGTACGGTTTTTCTTCAAAGCCTTTAATAGAGCCCTTTATTTGATTGGCTGTATGAACAAAAAATGATTTGTTGTTTCTAGGGATAAAGAGGTGTGTTTTAACCTAAAATATGTCCGTTAAGTTGATATTTGGCATGAATATAGGAAGTTCTCGGCACAATTATACAACGAGTTAAATAAGGAGATAAGATTATTATTAATTATAGACAAAAAGCGTCAAAAGTGCTATTTTATAATTAGAGTAAACGTTTACTAAGGGAAGGTGATCTAGTGAAAGCGATAATTAACAAACCAACGATTAAAGATGTGGCTCAAAAAGCAGGGGTTTCGGTAGCTACAGTCTCGAGAATTCTTAATGGGCTAGAAGGCTATTCGGAAGAAACAAAAGAAAAAGTAAATAAAGCGATAATAGAAATGAATTATCAGCGTAATGAGATAGCGAGGCATTTGAAGATAAAAAGAACGCATACTATTGGTGTATTGCTGCCTACAAGAGGAACTTCTTTTTATATAGAGCTATTAAACGGTATTCAAGATGTAGCGCATAAGAATAAATACAGTGTAGTTAATTGTAATACTGGAGACCAGTGGCAGCTGACAAATGATTATTTAAGAGTATTAGCCGAACGACAAGTAGATGGAATGATTATATGCAGCCTACCTGCGGGGCTTGGCTATGATAAGACGATCTATGATACCTCTATCCCCAGCGTCTTAGTGTCTACTGTATCAGACCATTTTCAGATTCCTTATATCAAAGTAGATGATTTTCGTGCATCCTATGCAGCAACGTTGCATCTCATACAAAATGGACATCGCCAAATAGCTTTTTTGGGAGGGGATAAAGATGATCGGATTGCTGGAAAGCCACGGCTTCAAGGTTATTTAGAAGCTTTGAGGGAATACCAGATACCCGTTAAAGAAAGCTTAATTAAGCATACACATTTTAGCTTTAAAGACGGTGTATTAGGAATGAAGCAGCTTTTAAATGAAAAAGAAACATTTACAGCAATCTTTGCAGCCTGTGATGATATAGCAGTAGGGGCTTTATCTGTTGCTTATCATGAGGGAATTAAAGTACCAGATGAGTTGTCTATTATAGGATATGATAATACTAACGCAGCAGAAATGTGTTATCCGCCTCTTACCACAGTGGCACAGCCACTCTATCAAATGGGAGAGCGGGCAGTGGAGCTACTTATTCAATCTATTGAGACTGGAAAAAAAGGTGAAAGTATTATTATGCCTTATGAAATCATTGAAAGGAAAACAGTAAAACCTTTAGTCTAGCGGTGCTAGCTTAAGTATAAGGTAAACGATTACTTTAGAATGGACAGTTGTTAGTGAATATAGTGGAGTAACCCTTTAAAATACTAGAGTAATCGATTATATATAAATCTACAGTAATAAGAATCTAAAAGCATTTATTACATATTTAGAAGCTTATTTCATAAATATAAAAGTCAGTTAAAAAACTTATCCGAGGAGTATCTAAACGTATGATGCCATAAGCAATAACTAAATACTTAAATGAGAGTACAGAGTATAGGGGGATGTATATGTATAAACTTGTAGTTGTTGATGATGAGTATAACATAAGAGACGGAATAGTTAATGCTGTGCCTTGGAAAGATTGTAATGTGGTTGTGGTTGGAGAAGCCTGTGACGGCGATGAAGGGCTTGAGGTAGTTGAGAAGACCCTCCCTGACATTATTATTACAGATATTAATATGGATAATATGGATGGCCTCGCATTTGCTAAGCATGTCAAAGAAAGGTATCCTTGGATGAAAGTTATTATCCTTAGCGGCTATGATGAATTTGAATATGCAAAAACAGCCCTTCAGCTTAAAGTCTTTTCCTATTTATTAAAGCCTATTTTGCCAAATGAACTCATAGAAGTAGTTCAAGAAGTAATCAAAGAGATTTGTGAAGACAGCCAGATTCATGAAAAGATCAAAAGCCTTGAATCTGAAGTTGAACTCAATAAAGAGATTATTATGGAAAAGCTTTTAAAAGATTTAGTGTATGGGAAGATGAGAGATATTGTGCATTTTCAGGAAAGAACGAGCCTTATTGATATGAATATAAAAGAAGGTTACTTTGCGTGTCTTGTTTTTAGCCTTGATAGTTATTATTGTTTGGTTGAAGCGACAAGCTCATCTGCAGTAAGCACTTTGCTTGGAGAAATGAGAACTATTATTCAAGAGGAGTTTTCGACAGAACATGTTGTCTGGTCCTTTGATGATGCTGCTGGCAGTATTGTTGTAATCCTGCAAGAGAACTTAGGAAGAAGAAGTTTGGGGATAAAAAAGGTTTACACAAGCATAGATAAGGTAAAAGAAGTCGTTAAAACGTCTTTGAATGTAAGTGTTTCGGTAGGCATAGGAAACTTTTATAACGATATGCTGAAACTATCACATTCTTATAGTGAAGCAGCAAAAGCATTGGAGTTTAAGATCACTGCAGGAAAAGGCTGCATCATTCATATAGATGATGTTGCGCTGATGAGTCCAAAACCATTTACTTATCCAAAAGATAAAGAACATGCTATTATTTTAGGTTTAACGCATGATGATGAACAGGAGATACGAGAGGCTCTGGGCTCTTTTTTTCAAGAGATTGAATTAAGGGCATGTATGAAAGACGATCTAAGACTTTCAGTAATGGAACTTTTTACAGTTTTATCTAGAAAGGTTTTAGATTTAGGACTGGATATGCATCGCTTATATGAAAAAGACTTAGTAGATCCTTATAAAGCGTTAGACCGATTTGATACAACTGAGGAAATTAAAAATTGGTTTACTAATATTATTCTGGGATGCATCATGGCATTAAGAAAAAACAGGCGTGATGATACTAAGAGTATTATTAGAAAAGCACAGTCCTATCTTGAGTGTAACTACAGCAATGACGGCCTTTCGCTGGATGTGCTGGCTGAATATCTTTATCTTTCACCAGCGTACTTTAGTAAGCTTTTTAAAAAGGAGACAGGGAAGACTTATATGGAGTATCTTACAAGGCTCAGAATACAAAAAGCTAAAGAACTCCTCAAAAAAACGAATATTAGAATTAATGATATTGGAAGTGCAGTGGGTTATTCTAATTCTCAGTATTTTATTACGTTATTTAAAAAGTTAACTGGAAAGACACCATCAGATTATAGGGAGCGTGAATAAGATGAAGTCTATTAAAAGTCTCTTTGTAAAACTCACTCATATGATAAGAAATGCAAAGATGCAGACAAAACTTATCTTTTCGTTCCTGCTGATTGCAGTTATTCCCCCTATTATTATAGGGGGCGTTTATGTTAATCGTTTTAAAACGGCTGTGGAAGAAAAGATCAGCATTTATTCTTTACAACTGGTAAAGCAAGTTGGAGAAAATATCGCATCTAACGTTTTCAAAATAAAAAGTTACAGTGATGATATTTTAATGTCAGTAGAATTTAATGAACGTATTCAAAAGTATACCAGAGCATCTGCAACAGAGAAAACCCTGAGCCGAGACTACTTTTCGCATATGATGCAATTTAAGTTTCTTAATATAGAGAATATCGATGATGTGTTTATGGCATTTTTAAATGAAGATAGTCCCGTAGGTTACGATACAATCCAAGTAGCTGGGTATTATAGATGGGGAAAAGAAGATCTTGAAAGACTCATTCAGCTTAATAAACGTAAAGAGAATGTCGGGAATTTCATGACATCCTTGGTACATATTAATGGCGCTTCAGAGAGCAGTATTGTGGTAGGAAGAAAAGTAGAAAATGTACTTAATTCAAAAGAATTAGGACATATTTTTATTGCCATTAATCAAGAGTTTTTAAGAAACATTTATAAAGATATCGAGATTGGCAAGGGGTCAGATGTTTTTATTTTGGACAAGAACGGCATTCTTTTATCAAGCAATAATCCGGATGTGATGAGTGGAGAGATGATTTTTGAAAAAGAACTCATTGAAAAGATTAAACAAAGCAAGACAGAATATACAACCTTTTCTCTAGAAATGGACGGGGAAAACCACTTGGTCGCCTTTTCAGGCATAGAGGGGCTGGACTGGTATATCGTTAGTACTATTCCTTATAGCTACTTAAATGCCGAAACGTCAGTTTTTATTTATAGCATAGTGACTTTTACAATAGGTATTTTAGTGCTTGCTGTACTGGTGTCTTTCCTCTTGTCTCATAGTATTTCATCTCCTGTTAAAAAGCTCGAAAAGGGTATGAAGAAGTTTGGAGAGGGAAGCTTGACTTACCGGGTAGAGGTTGACCGGGATGATGAAATAGGATATCTGCAAAGAGGCTTTAATTATATGGCTAATGATATTGAAGTGCTGCTTGCAAAAATTGAAGAAGAGAATAAGCTTAGAAGAATAACGGAATTAAAGGTGCTGGAATACCAAATTAACCCTCATTTTTTATATAACACATTAGATGCTATCAACTGGATGGCACAAAAGGCGAAGCAAAATGATATAGGTTATATTGTTACGGCCTTAGCTAGGTTTTTTAGATTAAGTTTAAATAATGGTAAAGAATACTATTCTGTGAAAGATGAGATAGAGCATGTACTTAATTATCTTATCATTTCTAAAATACGCTATAAAGATTGCTTTGATTTTACACTTCAAGTAGATCCGTTGGCTGAGTCTTGCAAGACCCTCAAGATTGTCCTTCAACCTATAGTAGAAAATGCTATTAAACATGGTATTCATAAAAACAGCAATGAGGGACATATTTGGATTATTGGAGAAATGGATGAGGAGGGGATTACTATAATGGTTAGGGATAATGGCAAAGGGATTAATGAGAAGAAGGTGCATGAACTAAATAGAGCACTAGTAGAAATAAAAGATGTATCGTGCAAAGAAAGTGGATTTGGCCTAAGAAATGTGCAGCAAAGAATAAGACTTAACTATGGAGAAAAGTATGGACTGTATATTGAAAGTCAGGGGGGAAGAGGTACGACTGTAGTAGTTAAATTACCTAAAGATGCCTGATATAAGTGTTTGGCGTTATGTTGAAAAGTGACTAAAAAACAAACTATAAAGCAAATAAGTGAAATTTTTATTCCCAGTTTGCCCTACTATAATTAAGACAGAGACAGATCAAAAAATCAGCTAGGAGGGAATATGGATACTAATAAAAAAGTTCGCAGCTTAATACAGCAGATCATCTTTATAGGACCAGCACTAATTTTCTTTTGTATTGTGATAGTTATTCCTTTTTTTATGGGAATAGGATTTGCATTTACCCGATGGAATGGCGTGGATGCCAATGCAACGTTCAATGGCTTTAATAACTTTATTACTCTTTTTAAAGACATAAATTTTATGAAAGCTTTTTGGTTTACAATTAGATTTGCAGGTGCTGTTGTTATCATTGCCAATATATTGGGACTTATACTTGCGCTGGTTTTAACAGCAGGACTAAAGCTTACAAATGTTTATCGAGCAGTGTTTTTTATGCCAAATGTTATTTCGGGATTTATTCTAGGGTTTATCTGGCAATTCATCTTTACAAGAGTATTTATTGCTATAGGAGAAGCAACACACATAGGGCTCTTTTCTCTTCCTTGGCTAGGAACATCTGCTACAGGGTTCTGGGGAACTGTTTTGGTTCAAGTCTGGCAGTTATCAGGGTATTTGATGATAGTTTATGTGGCAGGGCTTACAAGTGTACCTAAAGAGCTTCTTGAATCAACAGAAATTGATGGAGCAAACAAATGGCAGGCTTTTAAATACTTAAAAATACCAATGATTATGCCTTCTATATCTGTTTGTCTTTTCTTATCAATTAATACAGCATTTAAAGTATTTGACTTAAATTATTCTTTAACAAGAGGTAATTTTGACACCAGATCTATGGCACTTGATGTTTATTTTGAAGCATTTAACAGCAATAACTATGGACTTGGGACAGCTAAGGCATTGGTATTTTGCCTAGTGGCAGCTACTGTCAGCATTATACAGACCTCATATACAAAGAAGAGGGAGGTTGTTGCGTGATGAAGACGAACACAGATACAAGCCGTGTAAATATAAGCGGTTTAAATAAGCAAAGGAAAGAAGTTTCGGCAGAGAAACATAGATTAAATGTGAATAAGCTGATCCTTGAGATCATCATAATCGGGATTGCGCTCATATATCTTACCCCTTTTTACTTTTTGATTGCAAACTCACTTAAGCCTATACGGGAGATTATGCTGAATCCTGCGGCGCTTCCGGAAGGGTTTTATCTCAGGAACTTTGTAGAATCATTCGTACTTTTAAATTTTCCGAGGGCGCTGTTTAATTCAATTGTGATAACTGTTTCGGCAAATACAGCCATTGTCATAGTATCTTCCATGGCAGCCTATAGGCTAGTACGCTATAATACACATTTTAATAAAGCTTTGTTCTTTGTATTTGTAGCAGCGATGGTCATTCCGTTTCAGTCTATCATGCTTCCTATGGTAAAGGTTGTTAATAAGCTTGGCTGGATTAATCATTACTATGGTGTTGTATTTGTTTACATAGGATTTGGAGCATCCTTTACAATCTTCTTATTCCACGGGTTTATTAAATCCATACCGATTGATGTAGAAGAAGCGGGGGTGATTGATGGGTGCTCATCGCTAGGGGTATTTTGGAAGATTGTATTTCCACTTTTAAAACCAGTTATAGCGACAGTAGTTATTTTAAATGGTCTGTGGATCTGGAATGATTTTTTGCTTCCTTATCTGATTATACCGGCAGAGAACTTACAAACTATCCCGCTTGCTATCAACTCATTTTTTTCTCAATACACTAAGCAATGGGATTTGGCTATGGCAGGACTTATTATGGCAGTTACCCCTATGATTATTGTATTTTTACTTCTGCAAAAACAAATTGCTGAAGGGATTACAGCCGGAGCGGTTAAAGGCTAAAAGTTTTTCAATCAAATTACATGTTTATAATAGGTATTTATAAGCAATGAATACCAATTATATAAAACAAAAATGGGAGGAGTAATATTATGAAAAAGGCATTGTCATATGTATTAATAGCAATGATGTCAACAGGACTGCTAGCAGGCTGCGGGGCTAAAACAACAACCCAGACGCAAAGTGGTGGAGCACCGCAAACACAAGAAAAAGAGGCAGCCGAAACACCACAAAAAGAAGTAACTATTAAAATTGTACAAAACAAAGTTGAAATTAATGATGCTCTTAAAAAAATGATACTAGAATTCGAAAAAGAAAATCCTGGCATACGTGTAAAGCTTGATACGATAGGAGGCGGCGCAGATTACGGCGGCGGACTAATGGCGAAATTTCAATCTGGAGATGCTCCTGATATATTTGTTTGCTCAGGATATGCGGATTTAGATAAGTGGTTTGAAAAAGTAGAAGATTTATCAGATCAGTCATGGGTATCGGATATGGTGGATGGGTCTCAGGCAGCTATTAGTAAAGACGGAAAAATCTATGGTTTTCCTTTAGCACTTGAAGGATTTGGATTTGCATATAACAAAGCTTTATTTGAAAAGGCGGGCATTACTACGATTCCAACAACACTTGGTGAATTAGAAGAAGTTTGCAAAAAGCTGGAAGCAGCAGGTATTCAGCCGTTTTCAAACAGTTATGCAGAATGGTGGGCGCTAGGACTTCACAACTTTACAGTACCACTAGCACACCAAAAGGATACAGCAGCATTTATTGCTGATGTGGCAAGAGGCAACGCAAAAATGATTGAAAATGAAGTTACAGACGGATGGTTTAGATTACTTGACTTAACAGTAAAATATGGACAGAAGAATCCGACAGTCACAGGCGATTATGCTTCATCAGTAGCAGCGTTTGCAGCTGGAGATGCTGCAATGATCCAACAAGGAAACTGGATTCAGCCAGACCTTGATAAAGTAGATGAAACGATTCAAGTAGGATTTTTACCTATGCCAATAAGTGATACAGCAGAGGACATGATCTATGCAGGGGTACCAAACTATTGGTCAGTTAACAAAGAATCAGCAGCCAAAGAAGAAGCGAAAGTATTTTTAAACTGGCTAGCTTCTTCTGAAACCGGCAGACATTATTTAACTGAAGAAATTAAGGCTGTTCCAGCATTTAAGAGCGTAAAAGCAGAAAATGCAAAAGGGTTAAACGCAGCGCTTGCAGAATATGCATCTGCCGGCAAAGCATATAGTTTTGAATTCCCAAGACTTCCAGCGGGAGGCGGAGAGTTGATCGGGCCTGAAATTATGAAATATTTAGGGGGTCAATGTACAAAAGAAGAACTGTGTGCAGCCATTGATAAGATTATTATTGATAAAGCAGCAGCACAAGCACAATAAATAGAGAATTATAATTAAGCAGTATCTTATTTAGTGTCACAAGAATTTAAATTGTGGCACTAAATTTGAATAAGGGAATTCTCTGTAATAGACAATAACTATTATCAACTTACATGAGGTGATGGGATGATTAAGGAAAAAAGAATACGTCAAGGACAAGTTCAACAAGACAAGGTTTGTTCGACGGTTATCAGAAGAATAAACAAAAGTATAACTTATTATATTTCAAATCCAAAGAGTATTTTAAGAAATATTAAGATCCAGCATAAACTCTTTATATCTTTTTTAGTCGTATCACTTATTCCGCTTCTCATAGTAGGATGGTATTCTATTGACAGCTCGAGTAAAACTGTTAAAGAAAAAATAAGTACGTATTCTATGCAGATTATCCGCCAGGTCAATCATAATATTAACAACAGTATTCTTAAGATCAAGGATTATAGCGATGATATTATTATTACCCCTCATATTAATGAGAAGCTTAAAAACTATGAAAAAGCAACAGACATAGAAAAGTCTTCTATACGAACAGATATTGGATATGCAGGGCAGTTTAAGTTTAATAACATTATTAATGTTGATGACCTTCTTTTTATATTCCCAAAAGATGGAGAAGAAGCTTATGATAGCAAGCAGCTCAACCTCTATCGGAAATGGGATAAAAAAAGTATTGCTGAGATCGTTGAAAAAAGCAAAGAGCCAGGTAATACAAAAAATATGAGTTTAGCCCTTAGTGCTATTGAAGGGGTAGAAGAGCCTTCAGTCATTGTAGCAAGAAGGATTCAAAACCCGGTTAACTCAAAAATACTAGCTTATTTTTTAATTGCTCTTAATCAGGAATACTTAAGAAGTATTTATCAAGATATTAACATTGGACAAGGTGCAGAGCTATTTGTGATTGATGAAACCGGAACGGTTATATCGAGCAGAAACGATTTCATTAAAATCGGGGAGGTTTTTGAAGAAGCTGGACTTATACAACAGATTAGAAAAGATGGAAGCCCTGTAGAAAATACCTTTTCGATGATGATTAATCATCAAAAGTATCTTGTAGCCTATTCGAAAATTGAAAGTACAGACTGGTACACTGTCAGCACCATACCTTATACCTATCTTAATTCAGAAACAACTGCATTTGCAGTCAGAATAATAGGGGTTGTAATTCTTATTTTTATTCTTGCAATCATTATTTCGTGGATTATATCGGTAAGTATATCAAATCCATTAAAAGTATTGGTTAAGGCCATGAATGAAAGCACAGAAGGTAATCTGGCTATTGAAATTTCAGATAACAGTAAAGATGAAATTGGAGTGGTGGCACAAAAGTTTAGCAGCATGGTAATGAGCATAAGAAGTATGGTAAAAAACATTAATAGTGCAGTTGGTGAGGTTGTGTCGAGTTCGGAAGAAATAATGACTCGGGTCGATGAATGGGTTAATGCAGCTAAAGGAATTAATCTAGCTGTTAAAGAGGTTGCAATAGGGGCGACAGATCAATCATTTGAAGCAAAAGAGGGAAAAACATCTATGCTTAAGCTGACAGATGATTTAAAGATGGCGACAGAAAATGTATCGCTAGTTCAAGATATTAGTGAAAGCTCTAAGCAGCTGAGTCAGTCATCTTTGGAGATTATCAATGATTTAAATAAAAAAGCGCAAGATACAAGTAATATTACAAATAGTATTATAGAGGACATCTTCAATTTAAGCCAAGAGATGAGCAAGATTACAAATGTAGCAGAACTTATTGCAAGTATTTCTGATCAGACTAATTTGCTTTCACTAAATGCTGCCATAGAAGCAGCGAGGGCTGGATCGCAAGGAAGAGGTTTTGCAGTTGTGGCAGATGAAGTTAAGAAATTGGCTGACCAAGCTAAAAAGTCGTCACAAGATATAAGTAAGTCTATCAGCGATATTATGAAAAAGACGAGTGGTGTAGCCTATAAAGCAAAAACAACACTTAGTGCTCTTGAAAGCCAAAATGCTGCTGTAGAGCAAGCTGATAAGGCTTTTAGGGCTATTATTACAGCTAATGGGGAGACTGTGGAGCAGATAAAAAATATACATAGTTTAATGAGTTCTATGGACAATGTTAAAGAAAAAATGGTGACATCTATGGTTAAAGTGTCAGATATATCTGAATCTGTGGCTGCAGTAACTGAAGAAATAGCAGCTACAACTTCACAACAGATAGATTTTGCCTATACGCTAACGGAAGTCGTAGACTCGCTTAACCAAATAGCTGGAGAACTTAAAGTGAGCGTGAAAAAATTTAGTATTTAGGGGAATAGATGTGTTTATAATAATTGAATGAGATAAACAAGCTATTACAATTACGTATACATTTACAGAACATGACCTTTCTTGTGGAACGCATATGAATGGAGAAATTTCAGAGGGCATAGAAGGCGATGTTAAAACATTAGTTAGATTCTTTGATGTTACCAATAATACATATAGAATAGATGACAATTCCCTTTGAGTTCTAACTGGATACATGTTTGATGATATTGAATAAGTTTGTTTAAGAAGCCATGACCTTAACGCTGTTAAGGTCATGGCTTCGATAGATTAATTCTATTAATAGAAAGGGGAATTAGTTGAGTGTGATTTCTACATTATCAATCTGTAAATTCGTATTACCTGGAGCTGCTTGATAGAAAGCAATATTAAGTGCCCCGTTAGTAACATTTACGGTTTTACTGATTTTTACATAAGAATTGCCATGAGGAATATTTTCGTATGTG
>CALJNR010000011.1 GCA_937981575.1 uncultured Clostridia bacterium
GATAGTTATGTTTATTTTGTACATTCTTATTATCTTGAAACTAAGGAAGATATTATAAGCAGTACGACAAACTATGGCAAAGAAATCGCTGTATCTGTGCAAAAAGATAATATATTTGCTACCCAATTTCATCCTGAAAAAAGTGGAGATATAGGGCTTAGAATGCTTAAGAATTTTGGAGGAATGTCATGATGAAATTATACCCAGCAATAGACTTAAAAGACGGAAACTGTGTAAGACTCATTCAAGGAGACTACAATCAAGTCACAGTGTATGGCAATAATCCAGCCCAGATGGCTAAAAAATGGGAGAGCCTCGGTGGTGATTATTTGCATATTGTAGATTTGGACGGAGCCAAAGAAGGTGTGGGGATTAACGACGAGGCAATACGAGAGATTGTTAAAGCTATCAACATTCCTATAGAACTTGGCGGAGGTATTCGTACATTAGAAGATATCAAAGCTAAACTGGATATGGGAGTAGACCGCGTCATACTTGGCAGTGCGGCGATTAAAAATAAAGAGCTTGTTAAAGAAGCGATAGAGGTTTTTGGAGCAGACAAAATAGTTATAGGTGTCGATGCAAAAGATGGAATGGTTGCTATAGAAGGCTGGCTTGAAGTAACTGATGTATCAGCTCTCGAATTTTGCAAAGAGTTAGAACAATTAGGTGTTAAGACAGTCATTTATACAGATATAGCTAAAGACGGTATGATGCAAGGGCCTAATGTAGAAGAAACCAAAAAGCTTGTACAAGCTACTGGACTTGATATTATAGCTTCTGGTGGTGTATCTACTTTAGAGGATTTAAAAAATCTTGAGCAGATTAATGTCTATGGTGCTATTATAGGTAAAGCCCTCTATATAGGGGCCATACAATTAGAAGAAGCTGCCAAGCTCTTTAAATAGGAGGGGTAAATCGTGCTAAGTAAAAGAATTATACCATGTCTTGATGTTAAAGGCGGAAGAGTTGTAAAAGGTATTAATTTTGTCAATTTAATTGATGCAGGAGACCCTGTTAAAATTGCAAAGGCGTATAGTGATGCGGGTGCTGATGAAGTTGTATTTCTAGATATCACTGCTTCATCTGATGAGAGAAATATTATTTTAGATGTCGTAGAACGCACAGCAAGTGAAGTCTTTATTCCGCTTACAGTAGGTGGAGGGATTAGAAGTATTGATGATATTCGCAATATCCTAAATGCTGGGGCAGATAAAATATCTATGAATTCCTCGGCTATTAAAGACCCCACGCTTATTAATAAAGGTGCAGAACGTTTTGGCAGTCAATGTATTGTAGTGGCTATTGATGCTAAGAGAAAATTAGACGAGGAAGGTTTTGAGGTGTATATTCATGGCGGACGTGTACCGACGGGTCTTGATGCTATAGAGTGGGCAAAACTTGCCGAAAAAAGAGGGGCTGGTGAGATTTTGCTGACCAGTATGGATGCTGATGGGACTAAGATGGGCTATGATTTAGAAGTGACAAGGCTTGTAAGTGAGGCTGTTTCAATACCTGTTATTGCATCAGGAGGCGCAGGCAGCAAGGCGCATTTTCTAGAGGCGTTCAAAGAAGGCAAAGCAGACGCTGCCCTTGCCGCTTCATTATTCCATTTTAAAGAACTAGATATTATAGAACTTAAAAAGTACCTCAGGGCACAGAATGTTCCTGTGAGATTATAAGGAGAGAGCAGCATGATGATCAAAGAAGCATTTTTAAAAGAAGTTAAATATGACAAACAAGGTTTAGTCGCAGTTATTGCTCAAGATGTACACTCTAAAAAAGTGAGAATGTTAGCCTATATGAACGAAGAAGCCCTCAAAAAAACTTTAGAGACAGGTAAAGTACATTATTTTAGCAGAAGCAGAAATGAGTTATGGCTTAAAGGTGAGACTTCTTCCAATTACCAATACCTTAAAAGTATGAGTATAGACTGTGATGGGGATGCACTGCTTCTTCAAATCGAACAGCAAAACGGCATATCTTGTCACACAGGCAACTCAAGTTGTTTTTTTAGAGAACTTAAAGAAGAGATTGTACAGTCAGAAGGGGTAAAAGAAGAAACAAATTTACAGCAAGACAACCTTAGTGAGAATATGCTTACAGAACTTTATAATGTTATTGCAGACCGTAAAGCCCATCCTAAAGAAGGTTCATATACCAATTATCTCTTTGAAAAGGGTGTTAATAAAATCCTTAAAAAAGTAGGGGAAGAGTGTACAGAAGTGATTATAGCAGCTAAAGAAGAGAAAAATTCAGAACTTGCTTTTGAAATATCAGACCTTATGTATCATTTAACTGTTCTTATGGCGCAGAAGGGACTCACATGGCAAGAAGTTGAAAGTGAGCTTAAAAAGAGAAAATAAAATCTTATAAATTTGAGAGAAATGTCAATTTATTATTGCTATATAGGATATACTAGTAGAAGTATTGTAGCAAATTATAGTCATATAGGGAGGCATACTATGCATAAAAATAAGGTGTGTATTATTTTTACAGGTGGAACCATATCTATGCATTTAGATAAGAAGCTAGGAGCTGCTGTTCCGGCCTTATCAGGAGAAGAAGTGTTAGCGATGATTTCTAATAAAAATAAAGAGGTAGAGCTAGAGGTCGTTAACTTCTGTAATATCCCAGGACCACATATGACTATTGATAAGTTGATGGAGCTTAAAAAGTTTATTAAAATAACCCTTGAAAAACAAGAGGTATGCGGCGTTGTTGTTACAGTAGGAACAGATACCCTAGAAGAAACAGCGTACTTTATTGACTTAACGATAAAAAATACAAAGCCTATTATTTTTGTAGGAGCCATGCGAAATGCATCAGAACTAGGCTATGATGGGGCTAGTAATTTAGCGGCAGGTATTCAGGTCGCTATTTCTGAAAAAGTAAAAGAAAAGGGTGTTTTGGTTGTTCTTAATGATGAGATTAACTTAGCTTCAGAGGTGGTTAAAACGGATACCTCTTCTCTTGATACGTTTAAATCCCACTATGGACCTATTGGCATTCTCGATACGCATGAACTCATACTTTATAGACATAGTGCTTATAC